>NZ_JBIXJX010000018.1:0-141131 GCF_052871955.1 Bradyrhizobium sp. CAR08 | reverse complement strand
GCCGGCGCGCCGTCACGTCCGATTTAAGCGTATGGTCAAGCATAGACACAAGCCGATCCCTTCAAAGAGATCGTGAAACTCGCCTATCCCATGTGCCGCGAGAAGGTGGGAGCGGAACGACGCTTACTATTGAGGGCGCGAGCGTTGTGCTAAAGTTTCGGTTCCGACACCGACAAGCACTATCGACCGACCTCAACGGCCGCCCGCGTTTCTGCGCGTGCGGCCGATTTCATGTCCACGAACTCGTTTGTAATTCTTTGAAAAAGCCGTTTGACTTCAACGCCGCCCTTTGGCGACGTTTGTGATTGCAAGCTATTGATCGACAACAACCTGCCCACTTCCCTAGGCAGCGCCAGCAAGCACGGCGTTAGCGGCGCCCAATAGCGGCACCTCACATATGAGGTAGCGCCCAGTAATCGAGATACTGAGGGCGGGCACCGGCTGCTCACGCACGGTCTCTAGCCGATCTCTAAGAAGTTGGACACCGTGGTGAGCCCGAAAGGCGAAACTAACCACGCCGGCTCGCAAGCCCAAGGCCACTTGGGGCGAGCCGAAGTTCTACTCCGATCGAATACCGCGACATTGCGTCAGAGGGGCTTCTCAGGGCAAGTTCGTTTAAGGGGTGTCGCAGAAGTAAGCGGCATCTCGCCTCAATCGACTACGAGTGGATCGCGGCTGCATTGAAATTCGGTTCCGAGCCTGTCCGCAATCTTTATGGCCTGGTCGTTTGCATCCACGCCTTTGCGGACGTTGACGAGCGCAGCCACACAAGAGGTCTTGTCAGCTTGTAATCGGTGGATCGTCAGCACCTGACGATTGTCAAGGAAGTATCTATGGATCGCGGCGAAGGGCTTGCCGTTGAGAACTCTCCATTCAATTACATTGTTTGGCTCGGCGAACGCCCCTTCCAATGCATCGGAGACGGTTTTGCCGCCCTTAGCCGTGCGCCCGAAGTGCACATACTCGCGAGCATCAGCAGAGAACATGCTCACGGTCCAGCCATCCGGACCCGGCGGGCAACGCTCTTCCAGAACCGGATTATCGCTGGTGCCGCTTCGTTGAACGACCTTGCAGATCCCGTATCGATCTGCACGAACGTCATCGATTTTTGTGTAGACGCGCGTTACAGGCCCCGCAGGGGAGAGCGCCGCGAGACGCAATTGTGCAACATTGTTCGCCTTTGGGGCCGCAGGCGCAGGCGGGTTTTCTTGCGTGGAAGCAGTCGTGAAGCGGGCTTGAGACAGGGATGCGAAGTCCAACTGTTGAGAGTCCGCGCGCCACAAGAGCTCGCGTTCACAGCCGATCATCTCGGCAGTGCTGCGAGCGTGCATCTGACCGCAATTCGCGCCGGCCACGGCCGCCCACAGTTTTGACGAACCTGCGCCGGGCTCCGACTTGATCCCGAAGCCCACCACCGCGAAACGCTTGATCTCTCCCCCTGACGGGGTGACGAAGATTGCGGAATTCCAGCCGTGAGCATTCGAAAACAGACCCCAGGCGCCCTCGCACTCAAGCGCAACCTCATCAACGGTCCAGAACTCGGGACCGCTTGTCAGTCGACCGTGTTCAACTGCTGGGCCGGAAAGAGGCTTGCCCCCGACTTCCTTGCATTGGTCAGCAAGGTCGCGAACCTCTGCCACGACCTGCGCCGGCAACTCCAATGCTGGTTCGCCGCACAGTCGGGTTTCGGAGAACTGCTGACAGGGCGGCGCATTCGCTTCCGAAGCGCATGCTGCCGCCGCTAGGCCGCCGGAAATGCAGAGCGCGGCAAAGAAGAACACGACTGTGCGTATCATTCATCCCTCGGGGCTGGCTGTGGTGCCCGTCGCTAGCACCAGTAGGCACTCGTTCGTCGGCTAATGTCGCGCGACCAATCCTAAGTAGATTTTCCAAAGACGGCTTAAATCGTGGCGCGGGCCGCATCCGCTAAATTTTACGAAAATCGATACCGTCCTTGGTGCATCGCGGCCGTTAGTCGGCAGCGACAGTGAGAAGGGCTCTGCATCGCTAAGCCAGACTCCGGCTTTGCGAGCCACACACATTCCGCGAAATGACGCGGGGGCTGATACAGCTCATCGTCTCCGCTTGACTTCACCCATATCATTCGAACAAAAATAGAACAAACGATTCCCACCGCGAAGGTCCGCTTGGCTAAACTGCCGCAACTGCCCGTCTACTATTATCTCGACCATTTCGCCGAAATGCTCGGGTTCGTGCAGCGAACGTACGCCCCCGTGCTTGGTCCGGAGCATCACGCCTTCATAGCGCGGTTCGAGGACATGTCGAGAGATGCACGATGTCTGCTGGTCCGAATGATCAATAGGCCTGGTGCCATATTCAACCGATCGCTGTTCAACTACCCCGAGATCGATTGCGTCGAGCGGGCTGCATCCGATCTGATCAAGGCCGGTCACGCACGCGAACTCGGCGAGGCCGACTATGCGGCCTTCGTCTCATGCCTGCCAAAGGATGTTCGAGCGCATTCCGGATGAGCAGTTTCAGGCCCGGGATTCGTCCCAGCGATATTCCGGACCCCAACCACGATGCATAGCGATCTTCGGCGATGCCTGAAGCCATCTCCGCGAAGGCGCCGTCGAGGAGTTCAAGCGTTTCGCGGACAGTGATACTGGCAGCATGGGGAGCACCGGACATTTAACGCCTTTGGGGAGCTCGAAATAACACATAAGTCAACGCTCGGCATGGTAGCAACATCGGCCCCTTCCAATCAAAGCGTTTGCAGCATCCGTGGATCTTATTTTAGACCTGTTCCCAGCGGCAAGACTATTAACATATTGAATGAGCGTGACTTTCGTCGAATTCAAGTGATCCGTCCAAACGAGCCTTCAGCACGCCGGTCCGCAAGCCCCGAGCAATGAGCGGCAGGATTCAAAGTGAACCGAATTACTCGGCGACGCCTATCGCGCTCTCGTCGTTACCGGCGGCCTGCGTCAAAAGCCATTTGACAAGATCCATGGATTCCGCATCGTCCTCGATGCGATGAAGGACACAGAGATCGTCGGCAAATTCATCAAGGAGTCAGGAAATGGTAGCGGTAGGCTGGCAGCATATCCGCTCCGTTGTCGTAAGGTCCGACATATTGCGTGAGGCCGGACCGACCGTCCCGAGCGCGGCTTCGGCCGCCTTTTCCAGCGTCGACCGCGGTCCATCACCAGCGAGAATCGTGGCCGCGTACGCCTCAGGGAATGCCTTTAGCATCGTCAGATCGAGGTCGAGCGGCTCGGAGAAATAGACCCCATAGGCCTTCAGCATGCCGATAAGTCGCGGGCGCACCGCTCCAGCTCTCTTTTGAGCTCAACGCTGGTTCAGGCAGGCGCGAGTTCGGGCGTGCGTTCGAGGGCTGTCGGTCGCGAAATCTTTTAAGTCCTCGTCAGCTACAGTGACACGATTCATTCCGGCCGCAGATCTCGCGGGACTATTGAAAGGGGGTCTTCGCCGGATGTGACGGTTTTGTCTGAGCGGTCCGTAGAGCTTCAGTCGAATATCCGCATCATTTGCTCATGTGGGGTCGTCCTGGCCAATGAGCCGCTTCTCGTAAAAGATCACTGCATATCCGTGCAACGTCCCTTCCTTCCGGCGAACATAGCCAGCGGTCTCGTAAAGTCTCTGAGCCCCTGCTTGGATCGTTGTTGTGTCGAGCATTATCCACTTGAAACCGAGAGCAACAGCTCGCGACTCCAATTCACGAAGAACCCTCCTTCCAAGCCCTCGTCGCTGAAAGTCGGGATCGACCCGCATACGTTTAACTTCTGCGACATCGTCATCAACACGTTTCAGCCCACCCATGGCAGCGAGTTGGGGACCAATATGGGCAACTACGAAGTCTCCGCCCGACCCGATGTATACTGCGCCGACATTGCGTAAATCATCCTCCCAGGTCCCTTCCGGTCCACACACACCAACATGCTGCGATGCGCTTCTGTGCAGATGCCATACACCATCGCTATCCCCGGACTCGAACCGACGAACGATCAGTTCGTCTTGAGACATCGATTATAACCTCTCGACGGGCGTCGAACACCTGCGCCTATGGCATCGTTTCTGTTTAGCCAAGCAGGGACCACCGTCAGCTTACCGACCCGCCTCTGTCAACAGTCGCTGAGAAAGGACAGCCTCAACATTCTCCGATACCTCAACTCCGACGATTGGACGACCCGGCTCGACGGTATATTTTAACGCCGTACTTCGGTGCATCAGGGTAAACCGATCCAGTGCACAAATGCAGGACGCGCGCAGCCTTCCGATTTCCTCGCCGTGATGCTCCACTATTGGCGAAATCGTCGCAAGCCTGGGAAACTCCGCTTTCCCTTCTAGCCAACCCGGCTTGATCGGTGCACTCCCGTTGTCTGACGAGAGCCAGCGGAATACTTCGTGGATGCACCTCTGCGGATAATATTCGGAAAGCCGATATAGATCACTATAGAATTGCGGTTTGTGGTGGAAGAGTTCTTCACCGAGTAGTAGCACCGACACTGCCACGATGCGGGCCGAGAAGCGGCCGCTTGGACCAAGCGTATTCTTGTAAGGATTCTTTCCGTAAAACACACGAAATTGGCCAAATAGGTCCGGTGACATATGTTCATAAAAGCGCGTCAGAATATAGTTTGCTGACTCAAGGCGCGCCAAGCATAGCGCAAGACATTGCCCCGCATCCACCTCGGCCGCATCACGCAAGTCGAGGAGAGCGTCCATTGCTGACTGCAGTTCGCTCTCGATGATCTGATGGCCCAAGCAAAAATCTCGTTCCTCGACCCCGGCCGCGCCAAGGCAGTATACGCGTGGATCGTTCTGCAGCGGATTCGTAAGGATCATATCTTCATAGGAGAGGACCTCAATGCCGGGTTGCCGGTCACAGCTTGATCGCGCAAGGTGGCTCAGTCCCTCTCCCACCGTCAGCTCGGCGTCCACGGGGTGAAGGCCGGCAAACGCGGACATCTGATAAGCACAATTTAGGAGATATTGGATATCTGTCTTAGCGATTTCGAAGTCGGACTGCGGAAGACTTAGCAGCAACGCATCATAGTCACTCGCGGCGATCATCGCGTTGACGCTGCGTCCAAGCGCCTTAACCGCTTCATCTGGTCGTTCACTGCATTTGATTTCCGCAATGCAGTGCGGCAGTTCATCGGTGACAAAATTGCTGACCAGCCCAAGCGGGCGTTCTCGCTGCCGCCGATCAATACTATCGGCCAGATGCAAAAATATGTCGTGCCCTTCGCAAGGCGAGCTTTGCGGAGTGGAAACGGAAAAAGGAGTGACCATAAACGAGCCCGCCCGCGGCTTCATCGAAATGCAACTTGCATTTCGGTACTTGAGCCGTATCGAGCGGCCGGTGAGTAATCATGCTTTTCGAGCAGATCAGTTCGTTTGTCTGCTATCCTACTGTCGTTATACGCGACCCGCTCAAGTATACTGTTCGAGAAGAATAACAGCGATACCGCGCCCGAATTGATGGTGCCGGCGGCAGTTAACGAAAGCAGGCCATCATTTGAAATGCAGATGAGACCTGCCTCATTCAAGTTTTCTAGCTCGCGGCCAAAGCATTTCTCAATCGACACCCCAAACTCCCGCTCGAAGCGGGAGAGCGACACTCCACTGCTTCGCAGGGCAAACATTACTGTTCTGCGCATGAGATCATCTTGCGACAGGACAACACCCTTCCACACTGGCTTCTCGCCAGCCTCGACCCTATATAGGTAACGATCTAAATCTGCCTCGTTATAGAACTGGCACTGGCTCATGTAGCCAAATCCGGCAACCCCAAACGGAACCAGATTATTGTCGTTCCAGGAATCGTATTTGCGGCGCTGTTGAACCGAGTGTGGCTGCGACTGCTTACTCCAGTAGAAAATCGGCCCATGACGATAGCCGAGTGTCGTGAGGATGTGCTCGGCCATAAAATGCATGATAATGCGCTCCTTAGCCCCGGCGAATTGATATCGTCCCTGAGCCAAATGGCGGGCCACGGGGTCTGTAGATTTGAACATTAAGGGGAATACATTGAGCTTCTCTATCCCCAAATCTAGTAAGCCGATGAGTGAGTCGTACCAGCTACGGAGCGTTTGCTGCGGCAATCCATACATGAGGTCGAGCGAGAGATTCTCAACGCCCATCTCATTCAGCAATTTTACGAGTTGTACCACCTCGTCCACGCGGTGCCCGCGGTTTAGTATGCGTAAAATGCTCGGATCTAGACTCTGTACGCCCAATACAAAGCGGTTTACGCCGGATCTGAGCAGTGTCGATATGCGATCTGCAGCATCCACTTGCTTTGCAAGAGAGGGATGTAATTCGAAACTCACCTCCGACTTAGACAAATCAAAGCGCCGGCCAATCATACCAAATAGCGTTTTGAGTTGACTGTTGGTCAGGAACGAGGGGGTGCCGCCTCCAAAGAAAGCAGTCTCAACAGCTCTGTCAGCCAGTGCCGCGTCCGACCAACTCATCTCTTTATCTAAGGCCGCCAGATAGCGCTCCACTCGCTCGGAAGATGGATGGATTTCTTTGGCGAAGTGGCAAAAGGTGCAATGCTGATCACAGAAGGGGACGTGAAAGTAGAGATCAATTGACGGCGTAACCTGAAGCAACAAGTTTTCGGCATCTAGATCGCCCATTGCCTTGAGAGGCGGATATGTGCCGACGAGATAATCGTTGTGCGTGTCAAGGTGCAAATTCCGTGACCTCAACATGTCGAGGTTAATGTCGTACGATCGGTCGATCGCGAATTCCAAGGCTTCGGAATAGGTCGGGACGCGCATTTTGTTAAACTCCTCTAGCTTTCGTGTGAAGCAAGGGGCGATGGCACCTCCGTCCCTCGCTTCACATTCCGCTCTTCAGCTCGGGCTCGATACCGTAGCCATGCGTTTCGATAAAAGGCGCGGGGTTGTCGGCTCCCCCTCGAGGCAACCACCGTAGTCAGAACACGGGCCGCCATCCGCTCGGCTACACGCGAGGGTCGATTATGGTTCGGCGAGGAAGACAGATGCCGTGGCCCACGCGAATGCCCCCTCGGGCGTTGCTAAACGGCACCGAGGAAGACTTCAGGCGCAGAGGGTGCGAATACTCCTCGAGAAAATGGTGCTCGACCTCGGAGATAGCCACCCGCGGGGCAACGCGGCAAAGCTTTAAGCCGGACGTAGGCAACAGCGCAATGTCCATGGCATTTTCGATCAATCGAGCAAGTTTCATTTGAACTCCTGGGCCAGCGACAGCAAGGCCGTCATGGTCGTACAGAATCTTTGCGGTGTCCCAGCAATCCACGTGCCACCAAGGCCGCTTGCGAGCCTCGCTTGAAGAGGGCAAAACCATGTTCTTCGGCGCCAACGGCGGGATACTCGCGCCTCGGTGTCTGGTCCCCGACATTAACGTCTTCAGCCGGACACGGCTGAACACGACAAACGCGGAATGTTGAATGATGATGGAGGCCTCTCATGTTCAATCGCGAACATCTGCTGCACGACGAGCTTACGAGGGAGTCGCTCGGCTGATGCAGGCAGCGTCGCTGCACGTGACGGATATGCAAATGAATTTGTCACATTGTTGCGGCGCGGGGTGGCCACGTAGAAAGTCCGCTTGCTACTATCGCGGGAAGCGTTCAAGTCCGACGCCGGTGTGAGGAGACTGATATTTGCTGTGTGCGCTTTCCAGTCAGTTGCGGGCGGTTGCACGCGGCGCCGCGTCGTCAAGATCACCGGCATCGCCTTGACTGGGTGTCGACACCCCGGCGTCCCCCCCGTTGTCAGGAAGGCACAGCCGCTCATCGAGAAGGTCTGGAGGCACTGCGAGGACAAAGGTTCGCGGGGCCGGACGGTTAAACTGAGGGGCAGGTTCAACGATCTCGAGATCATCACGCGGAGCAGGACCGGACGCGTCCCGATTTCGAGCCGCTGCGAGCTCGAAACTTGTCGCTCGTCTTCCTTCAAACGAGATACCCGCTCCAAAGCCGATCCGCCTTCTTGTCTTCACGCCAGGGCGAACCGTAGGCCGAGCTGCAGCTCGGCCTACCAATTTGAGTCCGCATCGATCAGAATCAAGACCGCGGTACATCAGTAGAGCGCGAGCCGTCGTGCGCAGCGCGGCTGAGTTTACCTCAACTGCGGGAATCCCAAGGTCGAAAGAATTACGGTAGGATAGGCGTCCATGTTTGAATACCCCACGACCGCTCTATCGCGAGCGGTACTTGACGAGGTCTGCGAGACGCTTCCGCGCAAGGAGAGCGGCGCTGGTTTGGCCTCCAAGATCGTCGAAGCCGCAAAGACCGACGAAACAACGCCGAAGCTGCTGCGGCAGATCGGGCGTAAAGCCCTGGCCCGAGCGTCGATTATGTGGCGTTGATCGGGCGAGGTGCGGAGTGAACTTCCAGGTCACAGTCTTGAAGATCCTGGTGAGTTACCCCCAAGGATTTGCCGTGATGGCGGACCTCAAGCGGGACATGGCAATCCTCGCGACCAGCGGCCCGGAATGGGCCGAGCGCACCAAACGGCTGGCCGCGCGCGTTCCCGGGCTGGACATTTTTTCGGACGGCCTCGTTGAGCGCCAAAACGGCGGCGGTTGGAGAATCACGGTGAGAGGGCGAGTTGTGCTCGAGACCATGGAGGCGCGCCGAGGCCAAGACGAGCCGACGGAGAAGGTCCCAGTCGAAACGGCCGGGCCGGTGCGATCGGTGCCCAGCCCTCGGAACGAGCGAACCGCTGACGCGAGCGCTTCCAGCGTCGCCGCGAAGCCCGCGAGCGCGCGCGAGCGCATGCATCTTGAGGAGCAGCCGCCGAGTTCTCCCAGCGGCTCAGAAAGTCAGGTCGTTGACTCGCCTGTGGCGCACACGAACAGGTCCCCTGGGTAGGGGGTGTGGGAGCGAATTGGACTATGTCCGCCAGCAGCGGCGAAGCGCATCTCCATCCGGCAGCGCGACCCGCGCGTCAAACCGAACCGGTGCCTTTGGCGTACCGTGCGGCACGAGCGCTGGTGCTGTTACGGTTGCGGAGTTCCGGATACCCAACTGGCCCCGTCAGCGTCCAACCATGACCCCGGCCTACTGCTGATTTCGTCCAGACCAGTACTGACTTGCGATGGAATAGCTGGGGTCAGCGTTCGACGCACGGGGTGAAGTTGCTCTCCGATTCTACAATGTGACGCTTGCCAACACGCTCGAATATCTGGGATCGCTGAGGTCGTAAGAGCGGCAATGTGTGGGTGAGAGATGGGTTATTGTTCGATCTGGCATCGTCAAGCCTCGAGCAGCGCACCGGTGACGACTACAGGCGCCTGGAATGCCGCGAGTGCGGCAGGTACCGGATTACGGGTTCGGTATTGCAGATGCTGGACCCGCGACTGAGTTGAGCCATGCGACGCGTGCGATGTCGAAGGCGGAGTTCGAATCGCCGAGATAAACTCGTTCAACATGGACGACATGATCAAGGTTTTACAGACGCTGTGCGGTGATTCTTCGCCGATCATGATTTGTGCATTCCAAAAAAACCGTAGCTTCGTAAGATTGGCAACAGCTCATGAAGGTTGTTAATCGTGTAGTCTGGATGCGCCGCTTGCAGGCGCGCCTCGGAAACAAATCCCCCGGTAATGGCTATACTTATCAGTCCGAGATTCCGTGCAATATCCGTTTCGATCGGCATATCGCCGATGATGAAAGTTGACGCTGGCTTCAAGTTGTTCTTCTGCATGTATAGACGAAGTCGCTCTCCTTTGCTTGTCGATTTGTATTGCGTGTCGCGGCTTTCGAACGCGAGCACATCGTCGATGCAGTCATTGATTCCAAGTCTTCTCAATTGGTAGCGCAGAGCGTCGACTATATGGTTGCTCACGATGATGGACGAAACCCCTTCTCGGCGCGCCAACTCCAAGACTCTGCGCGCGCCCTCGCGTAGATCGGCTCTGCCCGCATGAGCCTCATAGGCGTCGTGAAACATTGCACTCCCATCGCGATCCACCGTCGCAAGCTCGTCTTGCGATAGTCCGAGGCTGCGATAAAGAAGAGACAGCGGAATGTCGCAATGTTCCCGAAGCGTCTTCATGTCGATCGTTGTACGACCAAAGCGATCTAGAATTGCATTGGTGGTTTCGAGCAGTGCGTATGCATCATCGAGCAACGTTCCATTCCAATCGAAGACGAGAACCGGTTTCATGATCTGACCTTAAGCATAGATTCCGTGCGGGTGCCACCGTCGTTCGCCACGTATAGTAGCACCGAACTACTACGGCATGGGCATCGACACACTAGATGAGTTGAAATGCTGGCGAGAATGGAGACGATTGACGCCCGCGATCAATCGAGCAAGTTTCATTTGGACTCCTGGGCCGGCGACTGCGAGGCCGTCATGATCGTACGGGCTCTTTTCGGTGTCCCAGCAATCCACGTGCCACCAAAGCCATTTGCGAGCCTCGCTTGAAGAGGGCAAAACCATGTTCTTCGGCTCAGGCGACGGAATACTCGCGCGTCAGTGTCTGGTCTCCGACATTAACGTCTTCAGCCGGATACGGCTGAAGACGACAACGCGAAATGTTGAATATGATGGAGGCGCCATTCGCAAGTGTTCGCGGGCGGCGCTCCATGGAGACGGGGCCTTTGCGCTGAAGACGCTCCGGTTGGCATGGGGAAGTCGGGCTTCAGCAGGCGACTGCCTGAGCAACACGCGATTTGAGGACCGCGAAGCGATCTTTCGTGGCGAGCACTCGCGGTCCTTGGCAGACTCGAGCTTCGCTGAATGCGCCTCAGGTCCGCTCATCATCCGGCTTGGGGACGCGGCCCTTGCCATCGCACTTATGTCAACGGTTACATCCAACGCACGGGCAGGGCGAAGAGGCTAAAGCCCTCGCACAATTCCCGCCAGAATATCTGCCCGCTTAAGACATTTTCGACCGTAGCAGCGCAGAAGCTGCATCGCGTGTCGCGCACGTTACGTCATCTAAAAAGTGCACGTTCCTGCGACCTACGGTGATCGCGAACCGCCTCGCAAGATTAGGTGGCCGGCAGTTGACGAAAGCAACAGGGGCTCAGACAGAAGAAGTTGAGCTGCTGCAAGAACACGCAAGGCTTAGAAATATGATCTAATCTGGGCATGTCCCTGCCGGGTTAACTTTGTAACTGGCCGCCCGGCAGCGCTCCTGGCAGCCTTATTGTGTTCCGGCTTGTGGACCGTGGAGGATGGTGCGCGTCAAGACTTCGACCCGTTCGGCAATTTGGCGAATTCGCCTCGCCACGTCCTCGACTGCGGTCATGTCCACCGGCTGCCTGCAGGAAATTGAGCTCATCTTCGCGTTAAGGTCCCTCAGCTCAGCCTTGCAGCGATCTAACTCCGCGTTGAGCATCGTAACTTCATTCATCGCCGTTGCCTATATTGCCGTTGCTTCCGAGAAGATGTTTGTTCGGAGCATGCACCTGATTGCAATCTTTGTCGCGCTCGCGTGGCTCCACATGGGTAGGGGCATCTCGAAAGGCACAGAACGGCCAACCCAAACACCGACCGGGTCGTTCACGCGCACAGCTGCAAATGGAGTCCCCATAGCCAATTTATATAAAGGAATGAAGCTCAATGGCACGCGCATGCGTTCCTCTCAGCAAAGCCCGGGCGACCGGCCGCACTCGCAAGAATCCAAAACGATTTTCGGGCCGCAAAGAGCCAAACGGCTTGGGTCCGTTAGGCGAACCGCCGAAATGCTTAGGCAAACCGCACGAGCGCGAGGCGCGGCGAACGCTGTCTGATGACCTTCGATGGTTGAACCCGGAGCCACCGGACGCTAGTGGCAATGGCAAGCGGGCTGGTTGCGCGGCAAATCGGAGGCGAAGACGTTTGCGAAAGCTCTGAATCTTCTCAGAATGATGCTGACTTCCATTGGCGGCTCGCTGTCCGATGCATCGAAAGTAATGATGCCGGAAGTGGAAGATGCTGAAGACCCGGCCGCGAAATACTTCTAGTTCATTCTCAAGTACTCTCGCCTGAATGGGCATCTCCAAACAAGAGTGTAGAAGCCCGGCTGAACCGGACTTCCGCTGTTGTCGGTCGCTCACTTGGGATTGTGATCTGCCCATACGATCAGACGCCATCGAAATTTGCTTGTGCTGACGTATGCGCATGATTGCTCTGCGGAGGCAATGTGTGGCCTGCTGCAATTCCGATTTCGCGATGACAGCCCGTGCATCGGTAGAGAGCGGCAAAAGGAGCCGCGACTCCCGGCCCCTGATCCTGATCGAAACAGTCGCTGTTAGATTGCGGTAGGTAGTTGGCGTTCTTATAGGTAGCCATTCGACTTCTGTCACTAGAGTAAAGCCGGACTTGACCTCTCGGGGCTTACCGAATGTAATGCTGTTGCTGCTAACATCAGCGTTTGGCCCGCAGTCCGCAGCGTTGCGCGGGCAATCGGGGCCGCCAGTCGCAAGCTGGCGGTTCTCCCCGATTCGTTACGACCAGTGGAACACGTTTCCCGGCGTGCACCGCAAATAGCGGAACCTTATGCCGGCTATTCACAGGGCCTTCCGGTGGACAACCTCATTATTCGGAAGAGATTTCGCCGCGCACCGCACGCGCTCGGCGCATGGATTAATTATGACACCCAAACAGAAAGCCGCGCTGGCATCTAGCACTACGATGCCGGATAAAGCAGGGAGGCGAAGTTGCCCTGTCCATCATAAGGGAGTTTCCAGACGGGTTCAGCGAAACGAAATGACGCAGAACTCGCCTCACAGGCTGGCGCTTCCCTTTCGACCGCCGTGACGGCAACTCATGAGCGCTTCCAGTTTGGGGTGGGCCTTCGCGCTGGTGTCTCGCGATATCGAGAAACCCTTTTAAAGTGCGGCTTCGGTCACTGCCGGCTTTTGCGTTGAGCGCGTCTTCATCGAGCGATCCCGTCGGGGAGATGATCCGCCTCTACGGTGCGGACTGGCATTCGGCGGAGAACCGACAGCTCGAGTCATGAACGTCACCCGTCGCAAGCTCGTCGTTTTCACCATCCGATTGGGTTGTCTGACCCCGAGGTATCCTAAGTTCCATGACGGCCCCCTTGAACACATCATAACAACATCACGAGGACCGGCATGCTTCGAGCGAGGGCAGCTTATGAAACCAACCGGGTTGCTGGGGTGATCAGAACCAGGAATCCATCAGGTGAACAAGCTGGGAGCCCGCCGTATAAAACGCCTCCTGCGCTGCACGAAAGCGCTGGGCTTCAACGGCGGTGACCGGCAACGGCAGGTCGTTCTCCGCGATCTGCCCCAATACATACGAAGCCAAAACACTGCCAAACACAGTGCCTGGTGCGATTCCGCGGCCGTTATAGCCACTGAAACCGATGACTTTGCGGTCCAGCTTGTGAAGCCGGGGCAAGTTGTCGGAGGTCATTCCAATCATGCCAAACCAGCCGGTTTCAAACTGGACGCCCCGAAGTCCTGGAAAAAGCTTGTGCAACGATCTTTGGGCCCAAGCGCGGTGAATAGATCGCCCAATCCCCTCAAGCGCACCAACACTGCCAAACACGAGTCGCCCGGAGCGATCGAGACGAAACGAAGAGAGGACTTCTCGAGTGTCCCACACACCCTGCCGCTCAGGCAGGATCGACTTTCTCAGATCATCGGGCAGACATGGCGTGCCAAAGTTGAAATAGGGCAGTTGAATCTGTTCCTGCCGTACCTCAGACCAAAGTCCCTTGCTATAAGCGTCCGTCGCGACGACCACCCAGTCGGCCTCTACAGATCCGCTTTCGGTGCCGACTCTCCAGCGGAAACCATTCTGTTGCGCCATGACGGCCTCACTATGCGTAAATATCCTGGCTCCCATCGCAAGCGCGGCCCGCGCTAACCCTCGCACATAAGCCAATGGCTGTATGGTGCCGGCGCGCTTATCGAGCAGCGCGCCGGTGTAGTCGCCACCGCCTACTTTGCTGCGTGTTGCCTCCGCATTTAGCACCAGGACGGGCGCTCCACGCTTCTGCCACTGTTCGGCACGGGCCTCAACCTCCTCCAAGCCCTTACGTCCGACCGCACAATGCAAGGTGCCGGCACGTTCGACTTCACATTCGATGTGGTGCTTTTCGATGAGCTCGAATACCGTCTGCGGTCCGCGGCCGAGCTGTTCAAGTAACCGTTCTCCAAAAGGCGCGCGGAGCGCGGCCGGAAGCGACTCAGGCATGAGCCACATGCCCGCATTCACGAGTCCGACGTTCCGCCCGGACCCGCCGAATCCTATTTCAGACGCCTCCAAAAGCGCAACACGCGCTCCACCTTCAGCTAGATGAAGGGCCGCCGACAGCCCGGTATATCCACCGCCAATCACGACGATATCCGCTGCAATTTCATCGGTAAGTGGAGCAGTTTGTGGCGCTGGTGGCGCAGTCAGCACCCACAGTCCGTGTGATCGTCGATTGTTTCGCATCCGCCAATCCTCTTACAAGTAGCTTCTTAATCGACCCGAGCTCCAGCAGCCATCGTGAACACCGCTAAGTTCTGGCGGACCTCTCTAGTATCCAAGCGGACCTCCCTAGTATCCAACACTGACGTGCCAGCGCCACACCGGCAGGCAAATCGCAGGCCAAAAGGGCAGTTCGTCATCACCCCGAAGATCAGGCCGAGCTTCTAAGTTGTTGATCTGTTGAGGGCACGCGCAGCACCCACGCGGCGGTGCGCCGGAGCTCCGACTGCGCGAACAAAGCCAAAGCCCATCGGCGCTTGCTCTGGAACGCACCTTTGTGCAAGACAATGGGTCCCAAAAGGGCAGCAAGGGGACCACACCGTGAGAGCCTCTCTTGATGGCGAAATTCGCGACGGCCGCCATCATATGCAGATCCGGGTCTATTTCGAAGATACCGACTCCGGCCAGATTGTTTATCACGCAAATTTCTTGCGCTTCATGGAACGCGGCAGAACGAACTACTTGCGCCTGCTCGGAACGAATCAGCAAGCATTACTCAAAGAAGCCAAGAACGATGCGCCCGGTGTTGCCTTCGTTGTGCGCTCGATGACGATCGATTTTCTGAAACCGGCGGTCTTGGATGACATTCTTGACGTCGTCACAGTCCCGCAAGAGGTGAGGGGCGCGTCGATTGCCTTGCTGCAGGAATGCAGGCGTGGCGACGATCTCCTGGTCACAGCACGTGTACGGGTAGCGTTTATCTCAGCTGGAAAGGCGCAGCGCATCCCGAAGTCGCTGCGGCTCGCTATGGAAGCGCATAGATAAATCTGCCGCCTCATTCACGCGTTTGCCTCGCAGCGCTCCATCGAAATCAAGTCATCATGGCGGCGTAAGTTAAAGCAAATGGGCTGCGGCAAACCCGGGGCGGCTCAATTGCACAGTCCAGCCGGATGAATCAGAAGCCGGCGAAGAACGAAAATAAATCGGACTTCGTCGGCCGCTTTGGTCACAGCGACCACAGCGAAACCTACGTCAAGGATGACGGGCCGATTGGCGACTGGCGCGGCTATCCCGGCGGCGCTGCCGTGGTGAACTTGCGCGATCGCTTTTCGCGGCTCTTCTCAAATGGCGGCACCGTCTCCATTGCCCCATGCTCCATCTGGCTGACGGCAGCGAGGCGGATCGTTTCCGGGCTGCGCGCCAACGCTCGGTGCTCTTGCCACTCCCGATAAAAAATCATGGAAGAGGGCGGAACCGAGCGCGATCATTTTCGACGAGATGGTCAAGACGGTCCAGGAGCCGGCCCAATCGAAGGCGGCCGGCGGCCTCGTCCTTGGGCCTGAAAACATCAAAGGCACGTTTGTCGGATTCATTAGAGGGTACAATCTTTATGTTGTTTTCTGGAATGCGGATCAGCACGATCGAGCGAGCGTCATTCACCGTCGCTCAAAGAGGATGGATATCGTCGCGGAAATGCCGCTTACGTTCGAGACCGCGCATCGGCTAGCGCTCTTCATGCCGCGTGCCGTGCCGACAACAACATTGCGCCGGATGCGCCGCCAATCGAATAGGGCCGCGCGGCCATTTTCGAAGTTGGTCCGGGCCTCCAATAGGCAAAACTGTTTCGTGGGGCGCCCACTTTATGTCAGCGAGTGCCATGATATCAGAACGGCAACCGGTGGCCTGTGGGCTGCCATACCTTACTTCACCGCTTGAACGCGCGAGGATAGTGCCGTGGCTAATGACGTAGAGCTTCTGATCTCGTATTTCGCGCTTTCGGGGCACGTTTACCCGCTGGGGGCCTACTGAGGTCACTCCATTCCCATTCAAAGGCAGGGTCGAAGGGGCAGCGCGCGCGGGGTTCAACGGGTTTGGTCTTCACTACGAAGGCACGATGGTCGCGCAAAGCAAGATTGGTTTTGCGGAAATGAGACGCATTCTTCAAGACAATGGCATCAAATATCTAAAGATTGAATTTCTGCTCGATTGGTACAGGACTGACGAGAAGCGAATGGAATCCGACAAATTCCGTCGGCAACTGCTCGATGTCTCCGCCGAACTTGGAATGCGGGATATCAAGGTGGGCCCGGGATTCCAACAAACGCATGCCGATGTGGCGCTCCGCCCATGGTGGCCTCCGTAAGGGGACGCTTGGGAATGATCTGCAACGCAGAACCTAACGCAGCGTCCGGTTCACGCATTTCTTTCGGCACGAATGTTGTGACGCAGCTACAGCAATTCGCGCGCACGTTGTTAAGACGCATGAGGCTCGGGGCACTCAAGACATGAGAGTAGAAATGAAGAACTTCTTGCTTACGACTGTGAGCATTGTGGCGCTTGGCGCAATTGCGTCCGCATCCGGTGCAGACCTGGCTGCGCAGCCCGTCCAACCTCTCTACTCCAAAGCTCCGCCGCCTGTCGCGGCTGCAATTTACGACTGGAGCGGCCTCTACGTCGGTGTGAACGGCGGCTTGGGCTCAAGCTCGAATTGCTGGGACTACAATGGTCGCACCCCTGAGGGCTGTCATGATGCAACCGGCATTACCGTCGGCGGGCAGATCGGCTATCGATGGCAGATCGGTCAGATCGTGCTGGGCGTTGAAGGTCAGGGGAACTGGGCTGATCTGACCGGATCCAACGTCAGCATTGCGTTCGGCGATGTCGACCAGAGCAAGATTGGTGCGTTCGGTACGATGACTGGGCAGATCGGTTATGCGCTCGACACCGTACTGTTTTACGCCAAGGGCGGCGTCGCAGTGTCGAGCAACACGTATCGAGTCAACTCCGCAGTCACGGGCGCGCAGTTCGCGGGCGCTGATAGCAGCCCTTGGGGGGCTACTGTGGGCGCCGGGATCGAAGTCGGTTTCGCGCCGAACTGGTCGGTAAGCGTCGAGTACGACCACTTGTTCATGCGGGATGCCGACGTGAACTTTGTCGTGGCTGCTGGTTCGCTGGGCGGCGACCGCATCCGCCAGGATTTCGATCTTGTGACTGCGCGGCTCAACTATAAGTTCGGCGGCCCGATTCTGCTCAAATATTGATCTGAAGTCGGACTGGTGAATCGAAGGCCCCGGCTAGACCGGGGCCTTTCAGGCATCGCGCGTGCGACGCGACTGGCGGGTGACCGGAAGTCACGAATAGTTAGCAAAATCGCGGCGAGTTCATCTTCTGAGCTGAAGTTCTAAGTCGATAAAGGACAGCGAGCATGTTCGTTTCATTCTTCCCTCGACCAAAGTTGTTCTTTGCGTCGTCAATTCTTTGGACGGCGTTGGCGATGGCGTTTTGGTATGTATTTGCCGGCAATCTCTTTCCAGCCCCGGAGAAGCCGGTCGGGCTTGCGACGTTCTGGTCGGCCTCGGCGCTGTGGTTTGATCTCTATTTTGCGCTGACCGTTACGGTGTTCGCGGCGGCATGGATGTTATTTGCCCCCCATCCCTGGGCGACGTGGTCCATTCTTGGTTCGGCGCTGATCCTGTTCACCTCTTACTTTCAGGTTCAGGTCTCGGTCGCGATCAACAGCTGGTATGGACCGTTCTACGACCTGGTCCAGGCTGCGCTTTCGAAATCGGCGCCGGTCACGGTTGAGCAGTTCTACAACGAATTGTCGACCTTTGCCGGTATCGCGCTCGTGGCCGTCGTGGTCGGCGTGATGACGCGATTTTTCGTCAGCCACTACATCTTCCGCTGGCGCACGGCGATGAACGATTTTTATGTCGCCAACTGGCCACGGCTGCGCA
This sequence comes from Bradyrhizobium sp. CAR08, assembly GCF_052871955.1. Classification (NCBI taxonomy): domain Bacteria; kingdom Pseudomonadati; phylum Pseudomonadota; class Alphaproteobacteria; order Hyphomicrobiales; family Nitrobacteraceae; genus Bradyrhizobium; species Bradyrhizobium sp. CAR08. The sequence goes on along the minus strand of NZ_JBIXJX010000018.1, from coordinate 123,025 downwards.
CGATCGAAGGCGCCTCCCAGCGCATCCAGGAAGACACCATGCGCTTCGCCAGCACCATGGAAGGTCTAGGCGTCAATCTCATCAGCGCGGTGCTGACATTGTTGGCGTTCCTGCCGGTTCTGGTGAGGCTGTCCAGCAACGTCACCGAGCTGCCTCTGTTCGGCTCGATTCCCTATCCGCTGGTGTTCGCCGCGGTGATCTGGTCGATCCTGGGCACCGGCGTTCTCGCGCTTATCGGCATCCGCCTGCCCGGAATTGAATTTTTCAACCAGCGGGTCGAAGCGGCCTATCGCAAGGAGCTCGTGCTCGGCGAGGATGATACGGCGCGTGCCAATGCGCCGACATTGAGCGTACTGTTTAGAGACATTCGCAGGAATTACTTCCGGCTCTATGTGAACTTCATGTACTTCAATATCGGCCGGATCGTCTATCTGCAGACTGACGTCATCTTTCCTTATCTGCTGCTTGCGCCCACAATCATCGCGGGCAGGATCACCCTCGGCGCGATGAACCAGATCCTCAACGCGTTCAACCAAGTGCGAACCTCGTTTCAGTATCTCGTCAACTCCTGGAGCACGATCGTCGAACTGATCTCGATTTATCAGCGCCTGCGGAGCTTTGAGGCAAAGATCCACGGTGGGCTACTGCCGTCGATCGAGATAAGGAAGCAAGCCACATGATTCCTATAGCTGTAGGGAGTTGACGGACACCTGACCTTCCGTTCCGCGTCAATCGGTCGCAACGCTGCTGAATTGCTTAAGTTGTGAGAAGGGCATTCGAGAGAATGGCGCTCGGCGTGGAGAAACTTAGCAGCTGCATATCGGAACCCCCGTGACGTGTTGTTGTGGATGACGGCTAGCGCTCTGTTGCAGCGCGCGGACTGAGGCAAAGGGGCGGCGGATGGCTGTAGGGGCCATTACAGCCGCCGCGGGTAAGCTACAAAGCAGCCGCGTCGCGTTCGACCTCCGGTCGAGCCAGGGGTTCATGACACCGAAGACTTGCTCCGAGAAAACAGCCATGAATCTGATTTTCTCCTTTTCTCCTGGAAATGGGTTCTCAGAGTCCACACCGCCAGCTCTACAAATAGGTACCACCGTGTCGTAAGTTCGACAGTGTGAGTCAGACACGCCTCAACGGTGTTGTCCCGGGAGCAATCATAATTGTGTCCCACATGGCACCGGACAGTGACTGACTAGCCAGAACGACCATGCGGGATGTTTCAAACTTGATCCGCTCCATGGAATACGGTGCTAAACAGGGAGGTAGGCATTACGTGGGGCGGCGAGCCCTGGCGACCGCCGGATGTGTTGGTGTCCATTCTGGTTCTGGCGGAACGGTAATCGAGCCCAGTGGCACCCAAGCACGTTCTAGCGTCACTGGATCGCGCAGCTGGGCGAAAGTTTCGGTGCGAATATCGAGCCACTCGAACCAGCGATCCTGGACGGCGACTAGCTGGGCTGGCCGGAGCACGCCGAAATGATCTGGAAGAGAAATTCTTATCACCGTAAGCTCAACTGTGAACCGTGCCAGAAGAGTTCAAGATGATGTTGCGTCGTGTTTCAACTACCAGAACCGGGATTTGACAACTCTGAGCCTGCGGACCAATCCGTTTCCGCCGAGCCGGAGCTCTGGCCGTGAACATGACCGCCAGATTGAGCAGCGTGGATTCACAAGCGTGGCTCGCCGACTATAGCAACCGCGCCGTACATCCGGCTCAAAAGGCGCGACGAGCTCCTAAGCTGGAATTGGCGCGATCGGAACAGCAATCCACTAAGGCTGCCCAATCACGGCGCGGCGATCCTCACCAAATGCTTTACGAACTTTTATTGATAGCGTCAGCAAGCGTTGAACTGAAAACCAAAGGACCTATCCGCAGGATGCTTTCTTAAGCCGTTATGCATCCAGAATGAGCGGAGCACGAACTGTCACATTACCGAAACCTAGCTCTTGTACTTGTAGGCTCGGCCCTCCCTTATTCCCCCAGCTCCCTGGAGCGAAGAAGGTTTATTCCGCATGGCTTGCCGGTGGCCGCCGGCCAGGCGGGCCGGAGCCGAGGTCGGCCAGATCTCCGTTGGTTTTGGATTAGCGCCATGACACCGAAAATCAAACTATGCGCTTTGTTGCGAGGTGTTCTGGACGATGCGATCGGGATGGTGCCCGAAGCAAACCGGACGTCTTCGTTGAAGGCGTGCCTCGCCGAAAAGATATTAGCTCTGGCCGCAAAAGGTCACTTGGATCCAACTGTCTTGACGCGTCTCGCGCTACGGACTCTGCAGGAATCCTGTTGTGGTTGCTACGGGTGCGAACTGCAGAACCCCCTTCGAGGTGTGAAGGACCGAGAATGAACTCCAAACTATTCCCCGCGCTTCGGCGTGGCTGACCGCCTGGGTTTCGGCGGGTTGCAAGGCGACGCGAGATTAGAGGTCTGCCCGGCCATGGAGCTTGCGCCCGGCAGCGATGCCATCTGAGCGCGAGGGTTATGGCGTCCTGGCCGGAGAAACTCGGGTCAGTCCTGCTGTGGATGCCGCCTTGCCTCATCATGAGGTCGCCCGTGTCCGCGGCTGTCACTGACGTCATTGCGCCCCGCCCGCGGCACAGATGATTTCTCCTCGGTCCGCATCGGCGCTTGGCGCGCGATGTCGGCGATGTCGGAGGGCAGGGTGCTCGCCTGCTCGGTTGCCGCTAGTAGCCGAAGCAGGCGAGGCCGAGTGATCCGAAAGATCGGACGGGCCGGTGAGATGTTGGAAAGCCGAGCTGCCTATCGTCCGGGTTCGCGACAGACGCGGATGAGCCAATCTATTATGTCCTCAACGCTTGCAGGCGGATCTTGCCGTGGCCGCCTCAGCGGAGGCAGCTGTGTTCGACGATCTCGTCTGCCTCGATTGCGACGGCGATGCGCCGCTTACCCTGGCAAGGCGGCAGCCGCAAGCTAAGCAGTATCATTCCCGCGGCATCGACGCAGGTTCCGAGCTCGTCGCCCTTGCGACTACCCCTGTCCACGATTACGGCTGACTTTCGGTGTCGAGTGTGCTCAGCGCTGAGCCGGTGGTTCCCCGCGAAGTGCTGAGCTTGCCGTCCGGAGAAGGAGGGGTCGCAGGCCAGCGAAAGGGGCCGGGATCGCGCAGGCGGCGCTTGAATCTCACGTCGGAGTTGCCTGAATGGCCGGGCTCTGAGCGGGCCATGCTTCCCTTCAAATGGCCCCGGCTAGGCCGGGGCCATCGACGCAACTAGGGATCAATATTTCAGGAGAATCGGACCGCCGAACTTATAGTTGACCCGTACCGTGATAAGATCGAGATCCTCGCGGATGCGATCGGCCCCACCAATGTTCCCGCTGAATTTCACCGTGCGGGGCTGGAAGAACAGGTGGTCGTACTCGAAGCCCACCGTCCAGTTCGGTGCGATGCCGTGCTCGAATCCGACCCCCAACACACCGCCCCAAAGAACGTCACTTTTCCTAGCGGCTCCTGCCACGGTCGAGCTGATCTGATGGATGTTGCTCGTGACTGCGGCGCCGCCTTTGCCGTAAAGTACGTTATTCCCAAAGGCATAACCAATCTGCCCCGTCATGAGACCGAACGCGTCAATCTTAGTCTGGTTGGTAGTATCGGAAAACGGGATGCTGTGATTGGACCCGGTCAAATCAGCCCAGTTGCCCTGGCCCTCAACACCCAGCACGATCTGGCCCATCTGCCATCGATAGCCGATCTGGAGGCCCACGCTACCGCCTGTCGGATGATGACAGCCCTCGGGCTTGCTGCCAAGGTACTCCCAACAACTCTCGCCTGAGCTCAGACCACCGTTCACGCCGAAATAGTAAGCACTCCAATCGTAGATTGCAGCCGCGACAGGTCCCGGAGCGGTGGTGTAGAGAGGCCTGATGGGTTGCGCAGGCAGATCAGCACTGAATGCGGGGGCCACCGCAGCAAGCGCCACCGTACTGACTGTCATAAGCAACAAGTTCTTCATTTCTATTCCCATGTCTTGAGTGCCCCCCAGCCTGCTGCGTCTTAACAACGTGCACGCAAATTGCTGTAACTGCATCGCAACATTGGCGCTGGAAGAAATGCGTGAAACAAACGCCGCGTCAGGTTGCGGCGTTGCAGATATCTCCAACTCCTTGACATGCCCCTTCGCTTGCGAGCGTAGATCAGCGCGGTGTCCTGCCTCTCGCGCACCCGACAGCTTGACGGCATGCTCCACCTCGCGACGTAGTAGCGTGGTAGGTCGACGGGGCGCCCGGTAATTGCGTGTTCCAGCCGTTCGTGATCACGGAGTCCAAGCCATCGTGATCGCCCATTCCAGAGCATCGTGATCACCGTTTCCAGCCGATCGTGATCGCTATTTCAGCGATTGCGATCGGGGTAACGCAGGAGGCGCGCACCGCTGACAGTCTGCAACCCGGCTACCTTGGTCTTTTGCCTAACTCCGACTGCTTCAGCTATGCGAACGCTACAAGCAATGGGCCGGCCCCCTCAAGCCCATCCTGTCCCCAGGTCCATGTCGCCGGCGAGAAGCTGTTCGTCGACTATTCCGGCCAGACCATGGAGCTGGGTTGACGGAGTACGATACACGCCAGTCCTGCTCCGGCTCCGCGGATGAAACCGTCAATGCAGGAGCGATCGGTTGGGCTTTCGGTCAGGGGCGGCGCCGACGGAGCAACGAACCCGGAAACTCTCACGCAAATAACCGCACACGTTCTTAATGTGGGTCAGTGGTGTGAGGTCCGCGATAGGATCTCCCGAAATCAGGCTCATAAGTGCCGCGGTTTTCGCCCATGGCACAAGTACGGGTCCGATTAGGTTGTGGGCGCGTCCGCTCCGCGGACGGGGCTCTATGAGCCAGCTTGCCGAGCCATGCTGTCTCGGCCTTTCGGATCACGATGCCTCGCGCAAGCCATAAAGTGCTCCTCGCCGGGGGCACTCGGAAAACGGGCTCGCCTGTGGCGAGCGTTATTACGGCCCCGTTCCCGCGTGCCGCTCAAACACCGGTGTTGTCGCTGCACTCGTCCCGCATGCCCCTTCGGGCCGCTATGCTCGCGGCCGGGCTGACATTTCTCTCGAGGCGAGCTAGGTGAACACTGAAGCTGATCCCGAAGGCGCTGCGGCTCGCCATGAAAGGGACGTAGAAAAATCTGCGCTTGTTCACGCTACCGCCCTCCAGCGCCCCAACGAAATCAAGCAGTTGGTATTCTGTTGCGATATCGTCAAATCCGAGTTTTCCGGCATCGTCTATCACGCCAACTATCTGCGCTTCATGGAGCGCGGGCGGACCAATCATCTGCGGCTGATGGGCGCCGAGCAGCAGGCATTGTTCGAGCAGGCCGAGGCGGAAGACGCAAGCTTCGCCTTCGTGGTGCGCTCGATGCATCTCGATTTCCTCAAGCCTGCCCGGATGGACGACGTGCTCGACGTCGTGACCTGGCCGGTCGCCGTGAAGGGTGCCTCCATCATGCTGGCGCAGGAGGTGCGGCGCGGCGAAGTCGTGCTGGTGAAAGCCGAGGTGCGGGTCGCCTTCATCAGCGGCGGCCGTGCCCAGCCGATCCCGAAATCGATCCGCGCGTTGATGAAGGCTGATCCGATTTCGTGATCGGGCGATAGCGGACGGCCTCTCGACTCCCCCGCGCGCGGCGATAGATTGCACTCCCGCCAACCGATGAGGCCCTCATGTCGCGCCCGCCGCTCCCGCCCTTTACCCGTGAGACCGCAGCGCAAAAGGCCCGCATGGCCGAGGATGCCTGGAATTCGCGCGACCCGGTGCGCGTCTCGCTCGCCTATACCGAGGACAGCCGCTGGCGCAATCGCTCCGAGGTTTTTCAGGGGCGCGAGGCCATCGTCACGTTCCTCACCCGCAAATGGGAGAAGGAGCACGACTACCGCCTGATCAAGGACCTCTGGGCGTTTGACGAAAACCGCATCGCGGTGCGCTTCCAATACGAATGGCACGATGCGAGCGGCCAGTGGTATCGCTCCTACGGCAACGAGCAGTGGGAGTTCGACGAGCACGGCCTGATGCGGCGCCGCGAAGCCTCGATCAACGACATCGCGATTGCGGAGAAGGACCGGCGGTTTCACTGGCCGGCACCGGGGCCGAGGCCTGCGGATGTGGTGGGGCTGGGGACGGATCCGTTCTGAGGCCTATCAAGACGAGCTTGTCGCTTTCTTCCCTCTCCCCTTGTGGGAGAGGGTGGCTCGCCGCGAAGCGGCGAGACGGGTGAGGGGTCTCCCTCAGCGAGCACCTCTCGCGATTGAATCCGCGGATAGAGACCCCTCATCCGGCGCTTCGCGCCACCTTCTCCCACAAGGGGAGAAGGGAAGAGTCTGCGTGGCGAGAGCTGCGGACTACGTTGCCGTACGCTTCGCCAGAAACCTTGCAATCGCGCCACCAAGCTTGGCGTGATCCATCGGCTGCGCCAGTGATTCCCTCGCGGTGGCAACGACATCCTCCGGCGCCTTGCCGATGCGCAGCTCGCAGCACACCTGCGCAAACTCCACGTCGAACTCCGGATGCGGCTGCAGGGTGAGCGTCGCGCCGTTGGCGTAGAGCAGGCCGGCATGCGGGGTGAAATCGGAGGAGAGGATCGTCAACGCATCGTTGGGCGGCTCAATCACCTGGTCCTGATGCGAGCAGGCGATGGCGACCGCTTCGCCGTCAACGACGCCGTTGTCCGGCAGCACCTGATAGACATGCCGGCCGATGCCCCAGCCCTTCTCCGACTTGCGCACGGTGCCGCCGAGCGCCTGCGCGATCAACTGATGGCCGAAGCAGACGCCGACCATGGGTGTCCTATTGGCGTAGGCCGTGCGCACGAAATCTTCCAACGGCGCGATCCAGTCGAGCCCGTCATAGACGCCGGCGGCCGCGCCGGTGATCAGCACCGCCTCCAAATTGCGCGGATCGGGCAGCGCATCGCCGTTCGGGATGCTGACGATTTCGACCGTAGCTGTCGGATCCTCGGCGCGGACCATGCGCTCGAACATGTCCGGGAATGAACCGTGGCGCTCGCGATATTTTTGTGGGACCTGCCCGCTCTCGATGATGGTGATGCGTGCCATGTGCCCTCTGGTAAAGGTCAAGCCTCGTCGCTTCCTGCCCCATGTTGCTGGTGTGGCCCTGTGGGCTCCAGCAGCGCACTCTCTTTCCGGACCTCGTTGAGAAACGCCTTGGCCAGGCGCGACAGCGGCTCGGCTTCCGACCATAGCATATAGGCCACCGCGTGCGTCGTCGGCGCGAACGGCCGTACGACGAGGCCGGTCCCGCCGTTCTGCCGTGGCGAGAAGGGATCGACCACCGCGGCGCCGACGCCAGCGGCGGCGAGCACGCAGGCCGTGTTGCAGTAGCGCACCTCGACGGTCGGCTGGAACGGCGCGCCGGCGCGGGCAAAACTGTCGCGCACGGCTTCACCGAGCCGCGTCCCGCGCTCGAGCCCGATGAAGGGGAGTCCGGACAGGTCCGCGGCCGAGATTACCGGCCGGTCGGCGAGCGGGTGCTGCAGCGGCAGCACGCACACCATCTCGCCGGTGTGCACCACCTCATGGGCGATGCCGGGATGATGTGTCAGCCCGAGCGCGAAGCCGAGCTCGGCGACGCGGTTGAGCACGCCTTCGATGATGCCCTCATAGCGCCGCACGTCGAAGAACACCCGCGTCTCCGGGCGGCGGCGCAGGAAGCCTGACAGCGCCGCGGGGATGATGCTGTAGGCGAGCGGCGGCGTCGCGACCAGCGCGAGATGCCCGGAGCGGTTCTCGCGCAGATCGCGCACGCGGTTCTCGAGCTTTGCGTGCAGCGCGAAGATCGCCTCGCTCTCCTTGTAGAGCGCCATCGCTTCCGTGGTCGGAAACAGCCGGTTGTTGACGCGCTCGAACAGCGCAAAACCCGCCTGCGCCTCCATCGTCTTCAGCGCATTGCTGACTGCAGGCTGCGACAGCGCTAGTTCGTCGGCGGCCGCAACCGTGGTGCGGTGGCGGATGACGGCGCGGAGAATCTCGAGCTGGCGCAGGTTCATATCACTGCCGATTATACTCTGGGCCAAAACATCATAGCAGAACGAATTGATTTTGCAGCCCCGCTTCCGCGTAATGGCCGCGGATTTGCACGTCGCATCAAAGGGTTCATCCGCCCATTGAGGCGCCACTGCGCACAGATTGGAGGCAATCTTGGTTCGTGTCCTTCGCGCTGCCGCCGCACAGATGGGGCCGACGCAAAAAGCCGATCCGCGCGAGCATACGCTGTCGCGGATGCTTGCGCTGCTGGAAGAGGCGGCCGGCCGCGGCGCCAGCCTCGTGGTGTTTCCCGAGCTTGCCTTCACCACATTCTTTCCGCGCTGGTTGCTCGAAGGCGACGCGCTCGACCATTATTTCGAACGCGGAATGCCGAACCCGAACGTCGCCGCCTTGTTTGACCGTGCGCGTGCGCTGCGCGTCGGCTTCTATGTTGGCTATGCCGAGCTGACGCCGGATGGACGCCGCTACAATTGCGCCATCCTGGTTGACCGCGACGGCGAGCTGCTCGGCCGCTATCGCAAGGTGCACCTGCCGGGCTCGGTCGAGCCGCGACAAGGTGCGCGCTACCAGCAGCTTGAGAAACGCTATTTCGACTATGGCGACCTCGGCTTTCCGGCCTTCCGCGCCGGCTCGGCCTGGGCCCACGCCATTATGGGCATGATGATCTGCAACGATCGCCGCTGGCCGGAATCCTGGCGCGTGCTTGGCCTGCAGGGCGTCGAGCTTGTCTGCATCGGCTACAATTCGGCGGCCTATGATCCCAATGGCGGTAGCACGGAAGATGCCTCCTTGCGCACCTTCCACTCCACGCTGGTGACGCAGGCCAACGCCTATATGAACGCGACCTGGGCGATCTCGGTGGCGAAGGCGGGCGAGGAGGACGGCTCCGGGCTGATCGGCGGCTCCTGCATCGTCGATCCCAATGGCCGCATCGTCGCGCAGGCCGCAACGCTGACCGACGAGGTGATCGTCGCCGATATCGATCTGGACCTCTGCCGCCAGGGCAAGGACAAGATGTTCAACTTCGCCGCGCACCGGCGGCCGGAGCAATACAGGGTGATCACCGAACGCGCCGGCGTCATCGAACCCGCGGTTCTCGACGCGGACTGACAGGACGTTCCAACAACGTTGGCAAAGGAGCCGATATGACGCGCCTCTCGTATTTCCTCGGCATCGCAGCGCTGACGGCCGCCACGTCCGCGCAGGCGGCGGAGCTTCCGGCCGAGATCAAGCAAGCGGGCGCGTTGAAGCTCACGGTCAACTCGACATACGCGCCGATGGAATATCGCGATCCCGCAACGAATGAGCTCGTCGGGCTCGACGTCGATCTGGCGAACGAGCTCGCCAAGCGCCTCGGCGTGAAGATCGTCTGGAGCGAGACGCCGTTCGCCGAATTGATCCCGTCGCTCCAGACCAGGCGCGCCGACTTCATCATCTCCGGCATCTCCGATCGCGCCTCGCGGCGCGAGACCGCAGATTTCGTCGATTATCTCGGGACCGGCCCGCAGTTCTTCGTGATGGCGGAGAACGAAGCCAAGGCTGCGACCGATCTCTGCGGCAAGAAGGTCGGGACCACCCGCAGCACCAGCTTCCCGGTCGAGATCGAGAAGTGGAGCAAGCAGAATTGCGAGGCGGCCGGCAAGCCGGCGATCCAGTACGTGCCGGGCGAGAACTCGATCGACGTCCGCAACCAGCTCAAGCAGGGCCGCATCGACGCCGCCGTACAGGGCAGCGAGACGCTGCCTTATGCGCAGACGCAGGAACCCGGCAAATACCGCGTGATCGGCGAGCCCTTTGCCAAAGGCTATCAGGGCATCATGTTCCGCAAGGACGATGCGGCGCTTCGTGAAGTGGTGACCGAGAAGCTCATCGCGATGATCGCCGACGGTTCCTACAAGGCTGTCCTCGACAAATGGAGCCTTGGCGGCAACGCGGTCGCCCAGCCCATGCTGAACGCGGCGCCGCAATGAAGCCGGCACCGGCACTCGCGGAGGGTTTTCCCGATCTGTCGGGAATGCGGGTCGCGCGCGAGCCGCACTGGTTTCGCTGGCTCAGCGCGGCGCTGATCGTCCTCGTGCTTGCATTGATCGGGCGCGCTTTTGCGGGCGGCCAGATCGAATGGTCTTATGTCGGCCGCTTCCTGACCGCAAAGGTGATCATAGAGGGCATCGTCAACACCATGGTGATGGCGGTGCTGGCGATGGCGCTCGGTATCTTCCTTGGCGTCGTCGTCGCGATCATGCGGCTGTCGCCCAACCCGGTACTGAAGACCGTTGCCGCCGGCTACACTTGGTTGTTCCGCGGTACGCCGCTGATCCTGCAACTGCTGCTGTGGTTCAATCTCGCGCTGGTGTTTCCGACCATCGGCATTCCCGGCCTGTGGAGTGCGCGCGCCGTCGACGTCATGACGCCGTTCCTTGCCGCGCTGCTCGGGCTCGGCATCAACCAGGGTGCCTATACCTCGGAAGTGATGCGCGCCGGCATGCTGTCAGTCGATATCGGGCAATATGAGGCCGCGCAGGCGATTGGCATGGGACGCCTGCGTGCGCTGCGCCGGATCGTGCTGCCGCAGGCGATGCGGGTGGTGATCCCGCCGCTCGGCAACGAGTTCATCGGCATAGTGAAGGCGACCTCGCTCGCCAGCGTCATCCAGTATCCGGAACTGCTGCACAACGCCGAAAACATCTACTACGCCAATTCGCGCGTGATCGAGCTCCTGATCGTGGCCGGGCTCTGGTACCTGCTCGTCGTCTCAATCCTGACGCCGCTCCAGATGCTGCTCGAACGCCGTTTTGCGCGCGGCACATTGCGGCTCGCGCGATGACAAGACCCCTCGTCGCGATTCGCTCCGTCGCCAAGAATTTCGGCGAGTTCCAGGCTCTCAAGAGCGTCACGCTCGACGTCTGGCCCGGCGAGGTGATGTGTCTGATCGGCGCCTCCGGCTCGGGCAAGACCACACTGCTCCGCTGCATCAACCAGCTCGCGGCGATCGACAGCGGCGGCATCTGGCTCGACGGCGAGCTCCTGGGCGTGCGCGAGCAGGGCGGACGACTGCATCGGCTCAGCGAGCGCGAAATCGGGCGGCAACGGCTGAAAACCGGCATGGTGTTCCAGCGCTTCAATCTGTTTCCGCACAAGACCGCGCTCGAAAACATCACCGAGGGTCCGCTCCAGGTTCAAGGCCGAAAATCCGACGAGGTGCGCGCTGAGGCGATCGAGCTGCTGCGGCGCGTCGGATTGTCGGCCAAAGCGGACGCGTATCCCGCCCAGCTCTCCGGCGGCCAGCAGCAGCGGGTCGCGATTGCCCGCGCGCTTGCCATGAAGCCGATGCTGATGCTGTTCGACGAGCCGACCAGCGCGCTCGATCCCGAGCTCGTCGGCGAGGTCTTGGCGGTCATGAAGGAGCTGGCGCGGAGCGGCATGAGCATGATGGTCGTGACGCACGAACTCGGCTTCGCGCGCGAGGTCGCCGACCGCGTCGTCTACATGGACCAGGGCGCGATCATCGAGCACGGGCGCGCATCCGATATCTTGGGCGCGCCGCGCGAGGAGCGTACCAAGGCATTTCTTTCGGCAGTGATCTGAATGGGGGCGTATCGATGAAGAGACTTCTGGTTACGGCGGCACTCGTTGGCGCCATGAGCGCTCCGGTCATGGCAGTCGAGCTGCCGGCGGAGATCGCCAAGCGCGGCAGCATCAAGGTCGCGCTGGTGCCGAACTATCCGCCGATGGAGTTCCGCGATCCCGCCACCAACGCGTTGTCCGGCTTCGACATCGATCTCGGCGAGGCCATCGGCCGCAAGCTCGGCGTCAAGATCGAGTGGCAGGAGACCAGCTTTGCCGAGTTCATGCCGTCGATCTCGACCGGGCGGGTGGACGCCATCCTGTCCGGCTTCACGGACTATGCCAGCCGGCACGAGATCGCGTCCTTCGTCGATTATTTACGCAGCGGCCCGCAGTTCTTCGTGCAGCAGTCGCGCAAGGCGGAGTTCAAGGACGCAGCCGCGCTCTGTGGCAAGAAGGTCGGCGCCAGCCGCCGCACCATGTTCCCGGCGCAGATCGCGGCCTGGAGCGAGAAGAATTGCGGCACCAATCCGATCCAGTTCGTCGGCACCGACGGCTCGGCCGACGCCCGCACCCAGCTCAGGCAGGGCCGCATCGATGCCGCCGCCCAGGGCAACGAGACGCTGCCCTACATCATGGACCTCGAGCCCGGCACCTATGCGACCGTGGGCGAGCCCATCGCGCAGCAATTCACCGGCATCGCTCTGCCGGTCAAGGAAAAGGCGCTGCAGCAAGCCATGCTGGAGGCGGTCGACGCGCTGATCGCGGACGGCACGTATCGCACGCTGCTTGCCAAGTGGAAACTGAGCGACAACGCACTCGAAAAGGCGACCATCAATGCTGGACAGTAACGCACTCCAGAGCATCCCGCTCACCCCAGCCAACACCGCGGATCCTGCGCCGGAATACCCCTGGCCGAAGCCGTACAATTCGGCGATGTTCCTGTCGTTCGACGTGGACGCGGAGAGCGCCTGGACCAGCAAGGACGCGGTGCACGCGCAGCGGCTCATCACCATGAGCTATGGCGGCTATGAGGCACGCGTCGGCACGCCGAAGCTCCTGGAGCTGCTCGACCAGTTCGATCTCAAGGCGACCTTCTTCGTCACGGGATGGTCGGTCGAAGCGCATCCGGCGATGGCCGAGTCCATTCTCAAGGCCGGTCACGAGATCGGCCACCACGGCTATCACCATCTCCTTCCCGATCCCGGCGATCCCTGGATCGAGGAGGAACTCGAGCGCGGCTTCGAGGCGCTCAAGCGCCGGCTCGGCGTCAGGCCGACCGGCTACCGCGCGCCCTACGGCGAATTCACCGAGGAACTGCGGGTGGCGTTAGTGCGCCACGGCATCGTCTACACCTCCTCGTTCCGCGACGACGTGCGGCCCTATCGCCATCGTCTCGCCGACGGCAAGCCGGGCACGATCGAGCTGCCGGTGACCGCCAGCTATGACGACTGGATGCACGGCCTGTCCGCGCGCTTCAGTCCGCGCTCGATTTTCCCCAAGGAGCATGTGCTCTCGATCTGGAAGGACGAGCTCGACGAAACCAGAGACTGGGGCGCGATGGTGACGACCGTGCTGCATCCACAATGCAGCGGTCGACCGATGCGGCTGCGCCTGCTGCGCGAATTCCTGACCTACGCAAAGTCGTGCCCGGATGTCTGGATCACGACCGGTGAGAAGATCGCGGCCAACTTCCTGCGCCACGAGGCCGGAAAAAGTTGAGCCACGCCATGACCCGTATCCTCGTCATCAACCCCAACTCCTCCGCATCGGTGACGGCGGCGATCGACGACGCCGTCGCGCCGCTACGCATCGCCGGCGGACCCGCAATCGAGGTCGTCGGCCTTGCCGGGGGGCCGCCGGGCATCAGCTCGCAACGCGACGCCGACAGCATGGTGATGCCGCTGGTCAACCGTGTGTCGCGCGCCGATGCGGATGCCTTCGTGCTCGCCTGCTTCAGTGATCCCGGCCTGCATGCGGTGCGCGAGGCGGCCGGCGGGCGCCCGGTGATGGGCATCGCCGAGTGCGGCATCTTTCGCGCAATGATGCTGGGCGAGCGATTTGGCGTCATCGCGCTGTCGCCGTCGAGCATTCGCCGCCAGCAGCGGATGGTGCGGCTGATGGGCATCGACAGCCGCTATGCCGGAAGCTGGTCGGTCGGCGCGAGCGCGGCGGAGACGGCAGGCGCGGACATCCGGGGACGGTTGATTGAAGCCGGCCGCGCGCTGGTCTCGCAATGCCGTGCCGATGTCGTGGTGATGGGCTGCGCCGGCATGGCCTCGCACCGCGCGGCGATTGCGGATGCCATCGGTGTGCCCGTGGTCGAGCCGGCGCAGCAGGCGGTGGCCGCTGCGATCGGCGCGGTCTTGTTGAACACGTAAGATCCTTCAGGAGCCTCTTGCAATGCCCGTCTCCCGCCGTTCGCTCCTCAAGGCCGCAGCCGCGGTGCCGGCGCTGTCATTTCCGGGCATCCTGCGCGCCGAATCCCAGACCACGCTACGCTTCATTCCGGTGATCGACCTCGCCTTCGTCGATCCCATCTATTCGACGGCACAAGTGTCGCGAAACCACGGCTTCATGGTCTACGACACGCTCTACGGCATGAGCTCTTCGCTCCAGGTCTCGCCCCAGATGCTGTCGGGCCATGTCGTCTCCGGCGACCGGCTGCAATGGGACCTCAGCTTGCGCGACGGTCTGTTCTGGCACGATGGCGAGCGCGTGCTCGCCCGCGACTGCGTCGCGAGCATCCGCCGCTGGGCCGCGCGCGACGGCTTTGGCGGCGAGCTGATGGAGGCGACTGACGAGCTGTCGGCCACTGACGACCGCACCATCCGCTTCCGCCTCAAACGTCCATTCCCGCTGTTGCCGCAAGCGCTGGGCAAGGCCGCGATCAACGCGTGCTTCATGATGCCGGAGCGGCTGGCGGGCCAGGATCCGTTCAAGCCGCTCACCGAAGTGATCGGCAGCGGCCCGTTCCGCTATCTCGCCGACGAGCGCGTGCAGGGTGCGCGCAACGCGTATGCGAGGTTCGAGCGCTATCAGCCGCGCACGGACGGCAAGCCGGATTGGACAGCGGGCCCGAAGATCGTGCACTACGATCGGGTGGTCTGGACCACCACGCCCGATGCCGGCACCGGCGTCGCCGCGCTGCAGACCGGGGAGCAGGACTGGCAAGAGACCACGCCACACGACCTGCTGCCGATCATCAAGGCGGCCGGCGACATCGAGACGCGGATCCTCGATCCCCGCGGTTACGCCTGCATGCTGCGCCTCAATCATCTTCAGCCACCGTTCGACAATCCTGCCGTTCGCCGCGCGCTCCTGGGGGCCATCGATCAATCCGCCTTCATGACCGCGGTGGCCGGTACCGATCCGAACTTCCAGGTCTCACCGATCGGCTATTTCGCGCCGAATACGCCGATGGCCAGCGATGTCGGCCTCGATGTCTTCCGCGGCCCGCGTGACTACGCCAAGGTGAAGGCCGATCTCAAGGCCGCGGGGTATAATGGCGAGAAGGTCGTGGTGCTCGTGCCCACCAACTCACTGGCGCAGAAGCCGCTTGGCGAGATCGCCGTCGACTCCTTGCGCAAGGCCGGCATGAACGTCGAATATGCCGGGCTCGATTTCGCAGTGGTGTTGCAGCGCCAGCTCAAGAAAGATCCGGTCGGTCAGGGCGGCTGGAGCGCGGCCGTCGGCAACTGGCAGGGCATCGACTGGCTCAATCCGGCCGGCAACACCAACATACGCGGCGAGGGCAAAGTCGCCGGCTGGTATGCGAGCGAGAAGATGGGAGCCTTGCGCAGCCAGTGGCTCGCGGCCTCCGAGCTCGCGGAGCAGCAGCGCATCTGCCGTGAGATCCAGGCGGTGGCTTTCCAGGAAATCCCCTATATTCCGATTGGCCTGTACAAGCAGCCGACCGCCTATCGCAAAGCCATCACCGGCATTCTCGACGGCACCGCCGTCTTCTGGAACGTACGCCCCGCATGAGCATGATCGCAATCTTCGGCAGCTATGTGCTGTCACGCAAGGACGGCGCGCAGGACGTGTTGCGCGACCATTGGGTTCTGGTCGAAGGCAAGAAGATTGCCGCGGTCACGCGCGACAAGCCGCGGGCGGACGAGGTGCATGACCGTCCCGGCCGCTTCGTTCTGCCGGGCCTGTTGAACCTGCACAATCACTGCTTCTCCGAAGCGGTGGCGCGCAGCCACACCGAGGACGGCAACGGCCGCCGCAACAACCAGAGCATCGTTTACACGGTGCTTTTGCCGCTGACCAAGCGCGGTGCAGATATCTTGTCGGCGGAAGAGCGCATGGCGGTCGCGCGGCTCGGCATCCTCCAACTCCTGAAGGGCGGCGCCACCACGGTGATGGAGCCGTTCCGCAACTCGATCCCGGAGATGTTCGATGCCGCCGAGGAGATGGGCATCCGCTTCTACGGCGCGCCCTATCTGTTCTCGACGTCGGACGCCAAGGCCGGCCCCGACGGCGTGGTGCACTATTCCGGCGATGACGGCACAGCCGACATGGCGACCTGGGATGCACTCTACCAGCGCTGGAATAATCGCGGCGACGGCCGCATCGGCCTTGCGATGAGTCCGCATGCCACCGACACCTGCGGGCCTGATCTGTTGAGGGCCTGTGCCGCGCGGGCACGCGAGCTCGGCGTGCCCGTCACGACGCATATGGCGCAGAGCCGCGCCGAGGTCGAAACCATTGGCAAGCGCTATGGCGGCCGCACGCCGGCGCAATATCTCGACTGGCTCGGCCTGCTGGCGCCCGACCTGATGGCGGCGCACTGCATGTTCAGCACCGATGACGATCTCAAGCTGATGGCCGCGCGCGGTATGACGGTTCTCAACTGCCCGCGCGTGTTCGCGCGCGCCGGCGTCACCGCGGCCTTCAGCCAGTTCGCGGAGCACGGCGTGCGCACGGTGGTCGGCACCGACGGCTACAACATGGACCTGCTCGGCGAGCTCAATGCGGCGTCGCTGATCTCCAAGATCACCTCGGCGCGTGCCGATGTCGCGAACGCGCCCGAGTTGATCGAGGCGAACACGGCAATCGCGGCCGATGTCATCAAGCGGCCCGATCTCGGCCGTATCGAGCCGGGCGCGACCGCCGACCTCACGATCGTCGATCTCACCCATCCGCATCTTCAGCCGCTGTTCGACCCGCGCCGCGCGCTGATCGCGCTCGCCAATCGCGCCAATATCGATCAGGTCATGGTCGACGGCCGCATGCTGGTCGATGCCGGCCGCTATCTCGGCGCCGACGAGGCGGCGATCACGGCTGCCGGCACCGCTGCGATTGGCAAGATCTGGGACCTGCCGGAGGCACAGGCGGCGTTCAACGGCTGAGGGGTGGCTCGTCGAATTCGGCGAGCGCCTTGCGTATGGTCTCGACCAGATCGAGCGCTACCGGCGAGGGGCTGCGCTGTGCCGGAAAGACCGCCGAGAATTCGAAGTCGATGCGCGGCAGGAAGCGGCGCACGACGACGCCGCGGGTAGAAAATTCCTGGGCGGTGAAGGGATCGCAGATGGCGACGCCAAGTCCTGACGACACCATGCCGCACATGATCTCCGACAGCGTGGTCTCGACCCTGAGCACGCGGCGGACATCGTGGCGATGGAAGACCTGGTCGACGAGGTGGCGGCTCGACGAGCCCGCCGACAGCGAGATGAAAGTCTCGCCCTCGAAGTCGCGGGGCTCCAGCACTTCCTTTTCCGCGAGGCGGTGACCGGTGGGCAGTACAGCCACACGCGCGGGCGCCGGCAGCTTCTGGCTCGGCAAGCCCGAATGCGCGATGGGCACCTCGGCAAAGCCGACGTCGCACTGATTGTTCAGTACCCAGTCGACCACGATCGGCGAGATCACGCCGAAGAAAGCGAGGTTGAGGTTCGGCCGCTCCTTCAGGAAGTGCCCGGTGAGCCGCGGCAAATAGCCATTGGACAATGCTGGAAGTGCCGCGATCCGCAGTGAGCCGGTGCGGCGGCCGCGGATTTCCTCGGCTGCCGCCGTGATCCGTTCAAGGCCGACGAAGGAGCGCTCGACTTCGGTGTAGAGCGCCATTGCCGCAGCGGTCGGCACGAGGCCGGTGCCGCGCCGCTCGAACAGCTCCATCTTCAGCAGCGCCTGGAGGTCGCGCAGCAAGCGGCTGACCGCCGGCTGCGTCACTTTCATCAGCGCCGCCGCCTCAGTCACGCTGCCGGTCAGCATCGTAGCCCGGAAGGCTTCCACCTGCCGCGAATTGATGCGCGCCATCCTGAATTCCATTCATAACATTTAGGCATACAGAGGGTGCCATTATTCATTGGACGACGGAAGCCGGAGTTTGCGATCTTTTTCATCAGAGCTGGAGACGGCCCGCTTTTTCGGCAGATTGGAGGGGTTCGAACCTCCGGATCGCGCCAAACCTGTCGAGCAGGGGCCGGAGCCCTGGTCGGAGAGGGGTTTTGCGCGGAAGGAAATGCGGAAGGTCCAGCCAACGAGACTCGTCGGCACGTCACCTCATCCCGGTATGGAGATCGGACCACATGAAGACTTTTCGCCTTCTGACAGCGGTCAGCATCGCGGCCCTCATCGCCGCCCCGTCGGTTGCCACGGCTCAGCAAAAGACGCTCTATGTCGCCGGCTATGGCGGCTCGTTCGAGAAGACCATCCGCGACGAGGTGATCCCGACTTTCGAGAAGGAGAACGGCGTCAAGGTCGAGTACGTCGCCGGCAACTCCACCGACACGCTGGCCAAGCTCCAGGCGCAGAAGGGCAACCAGCAGATCGACGTCGCCATCGTCGACGACGGCCCGATGTACCAGGCGATCCAGCTCGGCTTCTGCGGCAAGCTCGAGGGACTGCCTGCCGATCTCTACGACACTGCGCGCTTCAAGGACGATCGCGCGGTCGCCATCGGCATCGTCGCCACCGGGTTGATGTACAACACCAAGGTGTTTGCGGAGAAGGGCTGGGCGCCGCCGACCTCCTGGAACGATTTGAAGGACACGAAATACGCCAAGCAGCTCGTGATCCCGCCGATCAACAACACCTATGGGCTCGAAGCGCTGGTGATGTTGTCGAAGATGAATGGCGGCGGCGAGGCCAATGTCGATTCCGGCTTCAAGATCTTCAAGGAGCAGATCAATCCGAACGTGCTCGCCTATGAGCCGTCGCCGGGGAAGATGACCGAGCTGTTTCAGTCCGGCCAGGCCGTGATCGCGGTGTGGGGCACGGGCCGCGTGCAGAGCTTTGCCAATACCGGCTTCCCGGTCGATTTCGTCTATCCGAAGGAGGGCGCCGCGACGTTGCTGACGACCGCCTGTCCGATCACCAAGCCGAACGCCTCGCCGCTTGCGTCCAGCTTCGTCAAGATGCTGCTCGAACCCAAGATCCAGCTCGTGATGCTGAAGGACTACGGCTACGGCCCGGTGCTGAAATCTCTGGTGATCCCGCCCGAGCTCGGCAAGATGGCGCCGATCGGCGAGCGCGCGGCAAAGCTCTATAATCCGGACTGGACCGTCATCAACGAGAAGCGCGAGGAATGGACCAAGCGCTGGAATCGCGAGGTCGAGCGCTGATCGGTCATCCCGGAGACAGTGCGATGGCCTATCTCGAGCTCGAAGGGGTCGCCAAGCAATTCGGAGCGCAGACTGTCGTCGACGACTTCAGTCTCGCGGTCGGGAAGGGGGAGTTCGTCTCCTTTCTCGGCCCCTCCGGCTGCGGCAAGACCACGACCCTGCAGATGATCGCGGGCTTCCTCGATCCCACCCGCGGCGCGATCCGGCTGGAAGGCAAGGACCTGACCGCGATCCATCCGGCCAAACGCGGGCTCGGGATCGTGTTCCAAAGCTACGCGCTGTTTCCGCACATGACCGCGGCCGAGAATGTCGCCTTCGGGCTCGAGATGCGCAATGTGGCGCGCGGCGAACGGACCGAGCGCGTCCGCGCCGCGCTCGCGATGGTCGGGCTTGCGGGCTACGAGGATCGCCATCCGCGCCGCATGTCCGGCGGCCAGCAGCAGCGCGTGGCGCTGGCGCGCGCGCTGGTGATCAAGCCAAGCGTATTGCTGCTCGACGAGCCGCTGTCGAATCTCGACGCCAAGCTGCGCGAGGAGATGCAGATCGAGCTGCGCCAGATCCAGCGCACCATCGGCACCACCACGATCCTCGTCACCCACGACCAGAACGAAGCGATGTCGTTGTCCGACCGCATCGTGGTGATGAGCCAGGGCCGGATCGAGCAGATCGGCACCCCGCAAGAGACCTATGAGAAGCCGGCCTCGGCCTTCGTCTCGCAGTTTTTGGGAAAGACCAACGACTTTGCCGCGATGATCGATCGGACCAGTGCGCCTGGGCGATTGATTGTCGGCTCGTGGAGCGCGCCTGCGCCTGTCGGGCGCAGCGGTCCCGTCACCATTAGCATTCGCCCCGAGCGGATCGATTTTGGCGACGCGGGCCTCAGCGCAAAGATCGTCACACGCATCTTCCAGGGCAATCACTGGCTGTTCCAGTGCGAGAGCGAATGTGGCCCGGCGACCGTGATCCGCCAGAATGACGGCCGGTCGCAGCCGGTCGAAGGCGAGGCCGTTCACCTCACCTGGCGGCCCGAGGACATGAGCGTGAGGGGCGTCGCATGAGCGCTTCCGCCGAGGAACGAAACGCACGCACGCCCTGGGCGCTGACGGCGCCCGCTTTGATGCTGTTCGTCGGCGTGCTCCTGATTCCGCTGGCAATGACCGTGATGCTGTCGTTCCATGATTGGGGCCAGTACAAGGGCATCGAGCCGGTCTTCATCCTCAAGAACTGGCACGAGATCGTCACCGATCCCTATTACGCCGAGATGTTCGGGCGGACGTTTCGCATCGCAATCCTGACCACGCTGCTCACCGCCGTGCTCGGTGCACCCGAGGCCTACATCCTCAACCGCATGAGCGGACGCTGGAAGAGCGTTTTTCTCCTGGTCATCCTGGGGCCGTTGCTGATTTCCGTGGTGGCGCGGACGCTCGGCTGGGCGCTGCTGTTCGGCGGCAACAACGGCCTCGTCAATAAGCTGCTGATGTCGGCCGGGCTGATCCGCGCGCCTATCCCCTTCATGTTCACCGAAACCGGCATGGTGGTCGCACTCGCGCACGTGATGATGCCGTTCATGGTGCTGTCGGTGTGGGCGGCGCTGCAGCGGCTCGATCCGCAGATCGAGAATGCCGCGATGTCGCTCGGCGCCGGCCCTGCGACCATCATCCACCGCATCATCATGCCGCAGATCATGCCGGGCGTGCTGTCTGGGGCGATCATCGTGTTCTCGCTCTCGGCCAGCGCGTTTGCGACGCCCGCCATCATCGGCGGCCGTCGACTCAAGGTCGCGGCGACGCTGGCCTATGACGAGTTCCTCAACACGCTGAACTGGCCGCTGGGGGCGGCGGTCGCCACGCTGCTGCTGGCCGCGCTGGTCTTGATCGTCGTCGGCAGCAACGCACTGATCGAGCGCCGTTACGCGGAGGTGTTCCGATGAGCCGGAATGGCCCGCTCGCGCTGATCTTCCACACCATCTTTGTCATCGTCATGGTGGCGCCGATCCTCGTCGTCTGCCTCGTTGCGTTCACGCCTGAAGGCTTCCTGTCGTTGCCGACAAACGGTTTTTCGTTGCGCTGGTTCAGGGCGATCGCCAACTATCCCGAATTCGTCCATGCTTTCTGGGTCAGCCTTGGCCTGGGCGCACTATCGTCGTTCGTCGCGCTATTATTCGCGGTACCGGCGGCGCTCGCGATCGCGCGCTATCGCTTCCGCGGCCGTGATGCGCTCGCGGCCCTCTTTCTCTCGCCGCTGATGATCCCGCATGTCGTGCTCGGCATCGCGTTCCTGCGCTTCTTCACCTCGGCCGGGATGGGCGGCAGCTTCGCCGCGCTGATCATCGCGCATGTCATCATCGTGTTTCCGTTCGCGCTACGGCTGACCCTGGCGGCGGCGACCGGCATGGACCTTTCGGTCGAGATGGCGGCGGTCTCGCTCGGTGCCGGCGGCTGGACGCTATTCCGCCGCGTGACGCTGCCGTTGAGCCTGCCCGGCGTCATCAGCGGCTGGGCGCTCGCCTTCATCCAGTCCTTCGACGATCTCACCATGACCGTCTTCCTCGCGGCACCCGGCACCGAAACATTGCCGGTGCGCATGTTTCTGTACATCCAGGACAACATCGATCCACTGGTGACGTCAGTCTCGGCCTGCGTGATCGCGATCACCATGACCGCCCTCATTCTGCTCGACCGCTTCTACGGGCTCGACCGCGTGCTCGCCGGCAAGGGCGATACAGGGCGATAGGAGAGTCCATGCGAACAGATTACGACGTCGCCGTCGTCGGTGGCGGATTGCTCGGCTCCGCCATTGCCTGGGGCCTCGGCCGACTCGGCAAGAGCGTCGCCGTGCTCGATGAAGGCGACATCACCAAGCGTGCCTCGCGTGCCAACTTTGCGCTGGTCTGGGTGCAGAGCAAGGGGCTCGGCATGCCGGCCTATACGGTGTGGACCGTGCAAGCGTCACAGGCATGGAGCCGGCTCGCGTCCGAGCTGAAGCAGCAGACTGGCCTGGATGTCTCGCTTCAGCAGAATGGCGGCTTTCATCTCACGCTCGGCGAGGACGAATTCGGCCAGCGCACCGAGCTGGTCAAGCGCATGCACAACCAGACAGGCGCCGCCGACTACAAGATGGAGATGCTGCCGGCGTCCGAGGTCAAGAAGGCGCTGCCGCTGATTGGGCCTGAAGTTTCGGGCGGCAGCTTTTGTCCACTCGACGGTCACGTCAATTCGCTGCGCACGTTTCGTGCGTTCCACACCGGCTTCAGGGCCTTCGGCATCGATTATCTTCCGGAGCGTCCGGTCTCGGCGATCAGCCAGAGCGGCGGTGAATTCCGCCTGACGACGCCGCAGGGCGAGCTCCGTGCCGCCAAGATCGTGCTCGCCGCCGGCAATGCCAACCAGACGCTGGCGCCGATGGTCGGTCTCTACGCCCCGATGGGCCCGACCCGTGGCCAGATCGTCGTGACCGAGCGCACCATGCCGTTCCTGCCGCATCCGCTGACCACGATCCGCCAGACCGACGAGGGTACGGTGATGATCGGCGACAGCAAGGAAGACGAGCTCGACGATCGCACGATGAAGCATTCGATCAGCGCCGTGATGACCGATCGCGCCCAGCGCATGTTTCCGCATCTCGCGCGGCTCAACGTGGTCAGGAGCTGGGCCGGCATCCGCGTCATGCCGCAGGACGGTTTTCCGATCTACGACCAGTCGGAGACGCACCCCGGCGCCTTCGTTGCCTGCTGTCATTCCGGCGTGACGCTCGCCTCCAACCACGCCTTCGAGATCGCGCGGATGGTCGCGCAGGGCGCGCTCGAGCCGGAGCTGGTCGGCGCGTTCTCGGCCAGCCGTTTTGGCGCCGCCGGTGCCGCGAACAACAGCGGCTACTAGGGACATTGAAGGAGCCAGGATGTTCAAACGATCCGAGCAGGACAAGCGGCCAGCGGTGCAAATCTTCGTCGATGGCGTTGCCGTCGCGGCGCGGCAGGGCGACACCGTCTCCGCCGCGCTGCTGGCCTCGAGCTGCGATGCACGCCGTTCGACCGCAGTCAGCGGGGCGCTGCGTTTGCCCTATTGCATGATGGGCGTGTGCTTCGATTGCCTCGTCACCATCGATGGCGTCGGCAACCGACAGGGCTGCCTGGTGCCGGTCACCGACGGCATGCAGATCGAGATTCAGAAGGGCAAGCGGGAGATCGGGAAATGACTGTGGCTCCCAAGCGCGAAGAATATGACGTCGTGGTGATCGGGGCCGGGCCTGCCGGCCTTGCCGCCGCCGCGACGGCCGCCGAAGCCGGCCTGTCCACGCTGCTGCTCGACGAGAATATCGGCCCCGGAGGCCAGGTGTTTCGTGCCATCGCCTCGACGCCGGTGACCGACCGCAGCCAGCTCGGTGAGGACTATTGGGTCGGTACCGATCTCGTGCAGGCGCTACGCGCAGGCAACGCGGAGGTCATTCAGCGCGCAACGGTCTGGAGCCTCGATCGCAATCTCGATATCGCCGTCTCGGTCGGCGGCGCGTCCGCCTTCGTCAAGGCCAGGCGCGTGATCCTCGCGACCGGCGCGCTGGAGCGGCCGTTTCCGATTCCCGGGTGGACGCTTCCGGGCGTGATGACCGCGGGCGCCGCGCAGACCATGTTGAAATCATCGGCCCTGGTGCCGGATGGCCGCACGGTGATCGCGGGGCAGGGGCCGCTGCTCTGGCTGCTCGCCGCGCAGATCTTGCGTCTCGGCGGTCGCATCGATCGCATTCTCGACACCACCGAGCGCGGAAACTATTTCGCCGCACTCCCCCACGCTTTCGCTTTCCTGACCTCGCCGTATTTCGCCAAGGGCTTGTCGATGATGCGCGAGGTGAAGGCGAAGGTGCAGGTCCTCTCAGGTGTCAGCGAGCTTGCTGCCTCTGGTGACGGCCAACTCGCGAACGTCAGCTATGTCGCCGGCGGCAAACGCGAGACCGTCCTTGCGGATCTCTTGCTGCTGCACCAGGGCGTCGTGCCCAACGTCAATCTGGCGATGGCGGCCGGAATCGAGCATCGCTGGGATGATTTGCAATTGTGCTGGTCTCCGGTGCTGGATGCCAGCGGCAATTCGTCGGTCGCCGGCATTGCGATTGCTGGCGACGGCGCCGGCATCGGCGGGGCGAACGCAGCCGTAGTGCGCGGCCGCATCGCGGCACGCGCGGCAGTGGAGGCGTTGGCGCCTGCGGCTGCAAAAAAATTTGCGCCGATGGCGAGCCTCCGCGCCGATCTCGCCAAGGCCGAACGTGGTCGCGTTTTTCTCGACACGCTGTTCCGGCCGGCGCCGCAGTTTCGCATTCCCGCAGGCGACACCATCGTCTGTCGCTGTGAGGAGGTCACCGCAAAGGATATTCTCGACGCCGTCGCGATCGGCGCGACCGGGCCGAACCAGCTCAAGGCCTACCGCCGCACCGGCATGGGGCCGTGCCAGGGCCGGCTCTGCGGCCTCACCGTCACCGAGCTGATGGCGCAGGCGCGGGGCAAGAGCCCGCAGGAGATTGGCTATTACCGGCTGCGCGCGCCGGTCAAGCCGATCACGCTCGCCGAGCTCGCCGCCGTTCCAAAGAGCGCAGACGACATCAAGGCGGTGGTGCGCGGATGACGAAAAATGTGGATGCGATCGTCGTCGGCGGCGGCATCCACGGGTGCTCGACCGCGCTATATCTGTGTCTCGCCGGCCTGAAGCCGGTGCTGATCGAGAAGGACTATGCCGGCCGGCACGCCTCCGGTGTCAACGCCGGCGGCGTCCGCCAGCTTGCGCGGCACATCCCCGAAATCCCGCTTTCGATCCGCTCGATGGGAATCTGGGAGAAGATCGCCGATCTCCTCGACGACGATTGCAGTTTCGAGAGCTATGGCCAGGTCCTTGTCGCAGAGAACGAGGAGGAACTCGCGGTCTGCCGCGCACGTGTGGCCGAGCTCAACGCGCTCGGCTTTACCCACGAGGAGCTGATCGATGCGGCCGAGTTGCGGCGCCTCGTGCCCGCCGTCGCCGAGACCTGTCCCGGCGGCGTGGTCTCGCGCCGCGACGGTGCGGCTAATCCCGCGCAGGCGACGACGGCGTTCCGGCGCAAGGCCGGGCAGCTCGGTGCGACCGTGCGCGAGGGCATTGCCGCCACGAATATCCGGCACACCGATGGTCTCTGGCATGTCGATGTCGGCGCCGAGAGCTTTGCCGCGCCGGTGCTCGTCAATGCCGCCGGGGCCTGGGCCGGGACCATCGCGGCCGCGCTCGGTGAGCCCGTTCCGGTCGAGACGGTGGCGCCGATGTTGATGATCACCTCGCGCGTGCCGCATTTCATCGATCCGGTCGTGATCCTGCGCGGGCGCAAACTGTCCTTCAAGCAATTCAAGAACGGCACGGTGCTGATCGGCGGCGGCCATCTGGCAACGCCGTACCGGGACCGCAACGAGACGGTGCTGGACTGGAAAAGCCTTGCAACCAGCGCCCGCACCGTGTTCGAATTGTTCCCGGTGATGCGCGGCGCGACGATCGTTCGCGCCTGGGCCGGCATCGAGGCCAAGACCAAGGACGATCTGCCCGTGTTCGGGCCGAGCAGCCGCCACAAGGGCCTCTATCACCAGTTCGGCTTCTCGCTGCACGGTTTCCAGCTCGGCCCCGGCGCGGGCGCCGTCATGGCGGAGCTGATTGTCAACGGCGGCACCCAGACCCGGATCGGCGATCTCGGCATCGACCGTTTCCATCCTTCCACGCACTAGCATCAAGAGGACATCATGAGCATCATCCGCAGCATCCGCACGCCCATCATGCACCGCGCCGTCGAAGCCAACGGCTTCGTCTTCATCGGCGGCACCATCGCCGACGACACCTCTGTTTCGATGGGCGAGCAGACCCGCAACATCCTCGGCAAGATCGCCGGCTATCTGAAGGAAGCGGGCACCGACAAGTCGCGCGTCGTGAGCACCTCGATCTTCGTCACGGATCTTTCCAAGAAGAAGGAGATGGACGCGGTCTGGACCGAGTTCTTCGGCGACAATCTGCCGACCCGCGCCACCGTCGGCGTCGCCGATCTCGGTGGCAGCGCGCTCATCGAGGTCGTGGTCACCGCGCTCAAGGGTTGATCGCGCGGGCCTGCGGCGGACGTCGGCGCTCCGCGCGCCGTCGTTCCTGCGAGCCTCGCCTTGATCTCGCCCTTCGATGGGATTAGTTAGAGAGCCCTCAACCAGGATATTCGAGAGCCATGGATTTTACCCCGACCGCAAAGCCGACCTGCCTTGCTCACGGGGAATTCCATGCCTGCTTCCATCATCCTGTCCGACCTGTCGCTGTCCACGCCTGACGGCCGCTCTCTTTTTTCCAACATCGACCTGACGTTCGGCGCCGAGCGGACCGGCCTCGTCGGCCGCAACGGCGTCGGGAAGACGACGCTGCTTGCGTCGATTTCGCGAGAGCACATTCCTCAATCGGGGCGCGTTGCTATCAACGGAACCGTTGGTCTGTTGCGCCAGGACGTCCAGCCCCTTGCGGGCGCGAAGGTGATCGACCTGTTCGGTGCGCGAGCCGCGCTCGATCTGCTTCGCCGTGCCGAGCGCGGGGATGCCTTGGCCGAGGAGGTTTCCGAGGTCGATTGGACCCTCGAAACACGGCTTACGTCCGCCCTTGCGCGTGTCGGGTTCGACGTCGCTCCGGAGATCGAGCTCGACCGCCTGTCGGGCGGGCAGGTCACGCGGGTTCGTCTGGCCGCGCTGATCTTTGCGGAGCCAGACTTCCTGCTGCTCGACGAGCCCACCAACAATCTCGATCGGGAGGGGCGCAAGGCGGTGATCGATTTCCTTGCGTCTTGGCGCGGTGGGGCGATCGTCGTCAGCCACGATCGGAGCCTGCTCGAAACCATGGATGCGATCGTCGAGCTGACGTCGCTCGGAGCTACGCGATACGGCGGCAATTGGAGCAGTTATTGCGAGCAGAAAGCCGTTGCGCTCGCGGCTGTCAGGCACGACCTCGCGCATGCCCAGAGGCGCCTGTCCGAGATCGACGGGAAAGCGCAGGAAGCCGCGGAGAGGAAAGCGCGCAAGGACGGCGGGGGTAAGAAGAAGCGCGCCAAGGGCGACATGCCGCGCATCCTGGCCGGCGCACGCAAGGACCGTAGCGAAGACACCGGCGGCAAGACCGCGGAGATCGCCGAGCGGCGGCGTGCGGATGCGCTTGAGGCCGTCGATACGGCGCGCCGGCGCATCGAGATTCTTCAGCCGCTGTCGGTAAAGCTGCCCTCGACCCGGCTGCCGGCGGGCAGGGAGGTGGTTTGGCTCGATTGCGTCAGCGCCGGCTATCGGCCGGACCGGGAAGTCTTGCGCGATCTATCGCTCGCGATCGTTGGTCCGGAGCGCCTGGCAATTGTCGGACCCAACGGTTCCGGCAAGACGACGCTGCTGAAACTCGTCGCCGGCGAACTACGTCCGCTCTCCGGCACCATGCGGGTCAGGCCGGATCTTGCGCTGTTCGATCAGAAGGCCAGCCTGCTCGATCCCGCGGTCTCCATCCTGGATAACTTCAGGCGCTTCCATCCGAAGGCGGGTGCAAATGAATGCCATGCGGCGCTGGCCCGGTTCATGTTTCGAGCCGATGCCGCCTTGCAGATTGCGGGACATTTGAGCGGCGGGCAGATGTTTCGTGCAGGCCTTGCCTGCGTGCTGGGCGGAGCGATGCCGCCGTCGCTGCTGATCCTCGACGAGCCGACCAATCATCTGGACATCGAATCCATCGAAGCCGTCGAAGCGGGCTTGAGGGCCTATGACGGCGCGCTGCTCGTCGTCAGTCATGATGAGGCGTTTTTGCAGGCGATCGGGATTACCCGACGGCTCGATCTTGCTGCCCCGAGGCAGCGCGCCGGTTGCAGGATCATTTGATCCCGCTTTGCGGTTCGGCACGACGACAATTTTCAAAAACCCGACGCCCTGCCCCCAGCGCGTCGGGTGGAAAAAGATGAGTATCAATCCGTGATCCCAACGCAGCAGTTGTGACTCGCGTCGCTCCAATTTACCACCCCGGGAAACTACCGCGTTGGAACCGGACGCCGCCCAACCTGCGCCCGCCTAGGAGGCGGCGCTGCCGCCCGGTTCGAGCGCCTCACCCATCTCCAGCGGATGGGCCATGGTCTCGTGCAGCGCATCGCGGTCGAGCTCGCCTTCGGAGATGCTGATGACGACACAGGCGACGCCGTTGCCGATCAGATTGGTCAGCGCGCGGCACTCGCTCATGAACTTGTCGATGCCGACCAGGATCGCAATCGACTGGATCGGGATGTCGGGCACGATCGAGAGCGTCGCCGCCAGCGTGATGAAGCCCGCCCCCGTCACGCCAGAGGCGCCCTTCGAGGTGATCATGGCGATGCCGAGAATGCCGAGCTCCTGCCAGATGGTCAGATGGGTATTGGTCGCCTGCGCCAGGAACAGCGTTGCCAGCGTCATGTAGATGTTGGTGCCGTCGAGGTTGAAGCTGTAACCGGTCGGAATGACGAGGCCGACCACCGAACGCGAGGCGCCGAGATGCTCCATCTTCTGGATCATCTGCGGCAGCACCGTTTCTGATGACGAGGTGCCGAGCACGATCAGCAGCTCGTCCTTGATGTAGGCGATGAAACGCAAGATCGAGAAGCCGGCGAGCCGCGCGATTGCGCCGAGCACGACCACAACGAACAGGATGCTGGTGAGATAGAACGTGCCGATCAGGGCCGCGAGGTTGAGCAGCGAACCGAGGCCGTAGGCACCGACGGTGAACGCCATCGCGCCGAACGCTCCGATCGGGGCGACGCGCACGATGATGCGGATGATGCCGAAGAACATCTTTGCGGCCTTGTCGATCGCCTCCGCAATGGGCTCGCCGGCCTTGCCGAGGAACGCGATGGCGAAGCCCGACAGGATCGAGATCAGTAGCACCTGCAACAGATCGCCGCGTGCGATGGCGCCCAGATAGCTGTCGGGGATGATCGCCATCAGATGGGCGACGATGCCTTCTTCCTTGGCCTTGGTGACGTAGGTCGCCACCGATTTCGGGTCGATCGTGGCGGGATCGATGTTGAAGCCGTGCCCGGGCTGGAGCACCTCGCCGACCAGCAGGCCGACCGCGAGCGCCACGGTCGAGACCGTCTCGAAATAGATCAGCGACTTCAGCCCGACCCGACCGACGCGCTTGAGGTCGCCCATCGAGGAGATGCCGTGCACCACGGTGCAGAAGATCACCGGCGCGATCATCATCTTGATCAGCGCGATGAAACCGTCACCGAGCGGCTTCAGGGCCTTGCCGAGATCGGGATAGAAATAGCCGACGAGCACCCCGAGTGCGATCGCGATCAGCACCTGAATGTAGAGGATCTTGTACCAGGGCTGGTGCCGGCGGTGGACGGCTGGCTGGATCGCAATCTGTGTCATAGAATAGGCCCCGGACGTATTGATCTTGTTTGATTTGCATCATGTGATGGCCGCTGCAGAAGCGACAATCACATTTTTGTCTGTTCGCACGAAGATCGGTCGCTGCACCGCAACTGGGGGGAACATGCCGATTGCAACGGGCTCCGATGAGCGAGCGCAAGGCTATTTTCCGCGTTGGATTGTGAAGTCCTCCGGCGTGATCATGCCCGAGCAGCGGCTGCCGCTTGGCCAGACCGTCGTCTCCGGTCTCCAGCATTGCGTCGCAATGTCGGGCTCGACGATCATCGCGCCGCTGCTGATGGGGTTCGATCCCAATGTTGCGGTGCTGTTTTCCGGCATCGGCACGCTGATCTTCTTCGTCATCGTCGCGGGGCGCGTGCCGAGCTATCTCGGCTCGAGCTTCGCGTTCATCGCGGTCGTGATCGCCGCCACAGGCTATGCCGGGCACGGGCCGAACCCGAACCTGTCGGTTGCGCTTGGCGGCATCGTAGGAGCCGGCGTCCTCTATGGCCTGATCGCGCTGGTCGTGATGTGGTCGGGGGTTGGCTGGATCGAGAAGCTGTTGCCGCCGGTCGTCACCGGCGCTGTGGTCGCCGCGATCGGCCTCAACCTCGCGCCGGTGGCGGTCAAGGCAGTGAGCGCCAATGCGTTCGACACAGGAATCGGGCTCGCGACCGTTCTGATCATCGGCGTGGTTGCCGTTGGCGCGCCTGGCCTGTGGCGCCGCCTGCCGATCATTCTCGGCGCGATCGGCGGATATCTTTTGTACCTGCTGTTCGCGAACGGCCTCGGCTTCGGCAGGCCGATCGACTTCACGCAAGTTTCGGCTGCGTCGCGGATCCGCCTGCCGAGTTTTACCACGCCGACCTTCCAGGCCGATGCAATCGTCCTGATCGCGCCGGTCGCGATCATTCTCGTCGCCGAGAACCTCGGTCACATCAAGGCCGTCGGCGCCATGACGGGCCGGAGCCTCGATGACTATCTCGGCCGCGCCTTGCTTGCCGACAGCCTCGCGACCATGGTGGCCGCCTGCGGCGGCGGCACCGGCGTCACCACCTATGCCGAAAACATCGGCGTCATGGCGGCGACGAAGGTCTATTCGACCTTGCTGTTTGCCTTCGCGGCGATGGTGTCGATCGTGCTCGGCTTCTCGCCGAAATTCGGCGCGCTGGTCCTGTCGATCCCGGGTCCCGTCATCGGTGGGCTCTCGATCGTGCTGTTCGGGTTGATCGCCGCAATGGCCGGCCGGATCTGGGTCGAGAACAAGGTCGACTTCTCAAGTCCGGCAAACCTGATCACCGTCGCGGTCGCGCTCACCGCAGGCGCCGGCGACCTCACGCTCAAATTCGGCGCCTTCACGATCGGCGGGATCGGCACCGCAACCTTTGGCGCCATCATCCTGTACCAGATCCTGACTTCGCGACTGGCTCGCCGCTAGGAGTGAATCCCAGCGGTGCGCCGACGGATGGAACAAAACGCCGGTTCCCTCCATGTTGATGTGTCCCCGGAGAAGAACGATGCCACATACCGACCGCTCGACCACCTTTTCTTCGCGCCTCGTCGGCCAATACGCGCTGGTGACGGGCGCCTCGCAAGGCATCGGCCGCGCCGTCGCCATTCGGCTTGCCCAGGAAGGCGCGACCGTTGCCATCAACTATGTCGATCATCCGGAAAAGGCAGAGGAGGTGCTCGCGTACGCGCGTACGGCATCGAGCGATCGCGGCCACGGCAAGCTCGACCATGTCGTCGTCAGGGCCGACGTCAGCAACGAGCAGGACGTAGCCGCGATGTTCGAGACGATCCTGGCGCGCTGGAAGCGTCTCGACTGCCTGGTCAACAATGCGGGCTTCCAGCGGGAATCGCCGAGCGAGGCGCTCGACATCGACACCTATCGCCGCATCATCGACGTCAATCTCAACGGCGCCGTGCTCTGCGCCCAGAAGGCGCTCGCGCATTTCGTTGCGCGCGGCGCAGGCGGCAGCATCATCAATTGCTCCAGCGTCCACCAGATCATCCCGAAACCCGGCTACCTCGCCTATTCCATCAGCAAGGGCGGCATGGCCAATCTGACACGCACGCTGGCACTCGAATTCGCCGGCCGCGGCATTCGCGTCAATGCGGTCGGTCCAGGCGCGATCGACACCCCAATCAACGCGGCCTGGACCGGCGATCCGGAAAAGCGCGGTGTGGTCACCAGCCACATTCCGCTCGGCCGTGTCGGCACGCCGGAGGAGATCGCCGGCGTGTTCGCCTTCCTCGCCTCGGATGAGGCCAGCTACATCACGGGGCAGACCATCTATGCGTGCGGAGGTCTGACGCTGTTTCCCGAATTCCGCGAGAACTGGGCAAGCTAGCGGGCTTCCTCGCCATCTGGCAAAACCGGCCTGCGCAGACTACATCTGCGTCATGGCAAATCATCCGCTCCGCGATTTCGTCGGACGGCACGAAAATCTGTTCGTGCTGACCGGCGCTGGCTGCAGCACCAATTCGGGCATCCCCGATTATCGCGACAGTCACGGCAACTGGAAGCGGACCCAGCCGGTGAACTTCCAGGCTTTCATGTCGGAAGAGCATACGCGTCGGCGCTATTGGGCGCGCAGCCTGATCGGCTGGCGGCGGTTCGGCCAGGCGAGGCCGAACGATGCGCATCACGCGCTCGCCCGGCTCGAGGCGAGCGGGCGTTGCGGAATGCTGCTGACCCAGAACGTCGACCGGCTGCATCAATCCGCCGGCCACCGCCAGGTGATCGACCTGCACGGCCGGCTCGATCTGGTCCGCTGCATGGGCTGCGGTCAAAAGACCCCGCGGAGCGAATTCCAGGAGACGCTCGGCCACGCCAATGCGGAATGGTTGACGCTCGACGCGGCCGATGCGCCCGACGGCGATGCGGACCTGGAGCATGCGGATTTTTCGTCGTTCAAGGTGCCGGCCTGCGAATCCTGCGGCGGCATCCTCAAGCCCGACGTCGTGTTCTTCGGCGAGACCGTCCCGCGCGACGTGGTCGTGACCGCGCAGGATCATCTGGCGCAGGCGGACGCCATGCTCATCGTCGGCTCGTCACTGATGGTCTATTCCGGTTTCCGCTTTGTGCAGGCGGCCGCGCAACGGCAAATCCCGATCGCTGCGGTCAATCTCGGACGCACCCGCGCCGATGATCTCCTCACGCTGAAGGTCGAGGAGCGCTGCGAAGCGGCGCTTGCATTCCTGCTCTGATCGCGCGGCCTGCGAACACGCCTTGCCTATTGCATGGGTGCCAAGCAGAATAGCTGGACGGCAGCATGTTCCTGTCATCCATGGCATGGAAATTGCTGCGCTTTTGTCCTCGGTCTTGACGATCAGCACGGAGAGTTTGGAATGCTTGAGGGAGCCGAGGTGCGGCTTGCCGTCGATATCGGTGGCACGTTCACCGACATCGTGCTGGACGTGGGCGAGGTGCGCAAGACGCGCAAATTGCTGACGACGCCGCAGCGGCCGGAAGAGGCGGTGCTGGACGGCATGCGGCTCATTCTCGCTGATGCGCGCGCCTATATCAGCGACATCGACGTCTTCATTCACGGCACGACGCTCGCGACCAACGCCATCATCGAGCGTCGCGGCGCCAAGACGGCGTTGATCGCGACCGAGGGCTTTCGCGACGTGCTCGATATCGGCACCGAGAGCCGCTACGACCAGTATGACCTCTCCATCGACAAGCCGAAGCCGCTGGCGCCGCGATCTTTGCGCTTCACCGTGCCCGAGCGCATCGACGCGCATGGCGCCGTCCGCCTCCCGTTGGACGAAGCGGCGGTGCGCGCGCTCGCGCCAAGATTGCGCGCGCTGAACGTCGAGAGCGTCGCAATCGCGTTCCTGCACTCCTACGCCAATCCCGAGCACGAGCGCCGCACGGCCGCGATCATCAGTGAGGAGATGCCCGGCATTTCCGTGACCGTATCGTCCGCGGTGTGCCCGGAGATCCGCGAATATGAGCGCACATCGACTGCAGTGGCCAACGCCTATGTGCAGCCGCTAATCGATGGTTATCTCGCTCGCATGTCCGACGCCTTGCAGGTCGAGCAGTACCGCGGCGCGATCTATCTCGTCACCTCCGGCGGCGGTGTCACCTCGATCGAGACGGCGCGGCGCTTTCCGGTGCGCCTCGTCGAATCCGGTCCTGCCGGCGGCGCCATTTTCGCGGCGCAGATCGCGGCGCGTCTCGGCGAGAGCAAGGTGCTGTCCTTCGATATGGGCGGTACCACGGCAAAGATCTGTCTGATCGAAAAATACCAGCCCGAGACCTCGCGCGTGTTCGAGGTCGATCGCGCAGCGCGCTTCCTGAAAGGTTCGGGTCTGCCGGTGCGGATTCCCGTGATCGAGATGGTCGAGATCGGCGCCGGCGGCGGCTCGATCGCCCATGTCGATGCGATGAAGCGCGTCACGGTCGGTCCTGAGAGTGCCTCGTCGGAGCCCGGGCCCGCCTGCTACGGCCGCGGCGGCCTGCGCCCGGCCGTGACGGATGCCGACGTCGCGCTCGGCATGATCGATCCGGACGACTTCGCGGGTGG
This sequence comes from Bradyrhizobium sp. CAR08, assembly GCF_052871955.1. Classification (NCBI taxonomy): domain Bacteria; kingdom Pseudomonadati; phylum Pseudomonadota; class Alphaproteobacteria; order Hyphomicrobiales; family Nitrobacteraceae; genus Bradyrhizobium; species Bradyrhizobium sp. CAR08. The sequence continues at coordinate 88,953 of NZ_JBIXJX010000018.1, read as the reverse complement.
CACGATCAAGCTCGACCCTGAACTCTCGAAGCAGGCGCTGCTGCGCAGCGTCGGCGAGCCGCTGGGTCTGTCGGCAGAGACTGCGGCCTATGCCGTGCACGAGGTCGTCTGCGAGAACATGGCGAGCGCGGCGCGCGTGCATGCGGTCGAGCGCGGTGAGATTGTCGGTCAGCACACGCTGATCGCCTTCGGCGGCGCGGCGCCTCTGCATGCGGCGCGCGTCGCCGAGAAGATCGGTGTCTCCCGCGTGATCGTTCCTTCCAATGCCGGCGTCGGCTCGGCCGTTGGCTTCCTCGCGGCTCCGATCGCCTACGAGCTGGTGCGCAGCCGTCATGTGCGGCTCGACGATTTCGACACCGAAGGGGTCTCCGATCTGCTCCAGGAGATGGTGACCGAAGCGCGTGCGCTGGTCGAGACGGGTGCGGCAGGCGCGCCGGTCCGCGAGCGCCGCGCGGCCTTCATGCGCTATGTCGGTCAAGGCCATGAGATCTCGATCGAACTGCCGAACCGGCGGCTGGCGACGGCCGATCTGGCCGGCCTGCGTCAGAAGTTCGAGGCGGATTATGCGGTGATGTTCGAGCGGCCGATCCCGGGTGCGGCGATCGAGGTCTTGAGCTGGTCGGTGCTTGCGACGACCGAGGCGCGCAATCCGCCTATTGTCGCAACCGTTACGCGCAAGCCCGCCGGGAAGGCGACCGGCAGCCGCAAGTTCTTCGATGGCCGGGTCGGGGAGGTGATCGAGATCCCGCTCTATCGCCGCGAGGACATGGCGCCAGGCGCGACGATTGCAGGTCCCGCCGTGATCGCGGAGGACGAGACCTCGACGTTCGTCTCCAACAGTTTTGATGCCCATATCGACGGTGCCGGCAGCATCGTCATGGAACGGAAGGCGGCCTGATCATGAGCAAGGCAAGCGGCGCGAGCCTGATCGACCTTCAGATCATGTGGCACCGGCTGATCGCCGTGGTCGAGGAGCAGGCGCAGGTGCTGCTCCGCACGGCCTTCAGCCCGATCGTGCGCGAATGCGGCGACCTCTCGGCCGGCGTGTTCGACCTCAAGGGACGGATGCTGGCGCAGGCGGTGACCGGCACGCCCGGCCACGTCAACTCGATGGCGGAATCGGTCAAGCACTTCATCGCCCACTTTCCGATCGAGACGATGAAGGAGGGCGACGCCTACATCACCAACGATCCCTGGATGGGCACCGGCCATCTCAACGATTTCGTCGTCACCACGCCCTGCTTCAAGGACGGCAAGCCGGTCGCGCTGTTTTCCTGCACCAGCCATCTCATGGACATCGGCGGCATCGGCTTCGGACCCGACGCCACCGACGTGTTCATGGAGGGGCTCTACATCCCCATGCTGAAGCTGATCGACCAGGGCGTCGTCAACGAGACGCTGATGGCGATGATCCGCACCAACACGCGGCTGCCGATCGACACCGAGGGCGATACCTATTCGCTCGCCGGCTGCAACGACGTCGGCTGCGAGCGCCTGGTCGAGATGATGACCGAGTTCGGCATCGACTCGCTCGATGCGCTCGGCGACTACATCTGCGACCGCTCGCGCGAGGCCGTGCTGGCCGAGATCGCCAAACTGCCGAAAGGCAGCTGGCGCAACACCATGGTGGTCGACGGCTATGATGAGCCGGTCACGCTGGCCGCCGTGCTGACGATCTCGGACGAAGGCATCCACGTCGACTTCGACGGCACCTCGGCCGCGTCCAGGTTCGGCATCAACGTGCCTCTGTCCTACACCATCGCTTACACCGTGTTCGGTCTCGGCTGCGTCGTCGCCTCCCAGATTCCGAACAATGCCGGTTCGCTCTCGCCACTGACGGTGTCGGCTCCCAAAGGCGCGATCCTCAATGCGCCAAAGCCGGCGCCGGTCGCCTCGCGCCACATCATCGGCCAGATGCTGCCCGATGTCGTGTTCGGCTGCCTGCGCCAGATCATTCCCGAGCGCGTGCCCGCGGAAGGCACCTCGTGCCTGTGGAATCTCAACGTGCGCGGCCAGACCCGCTCGGGCGCCGGCGGCAATTACGGATTTTCGATGGCGGTGACCTCCAATGGCGGGACCGGCGCGCGCTTCGCGAAGGACGGGCTGTCGGCGACCGCCTATCCCAGCGGCGTGCGCGGCACGCCGGTTGAGATCGCCGAGACGCAGACGCCGCTGATCTTCTGGCGCAAGGAACTGCGTCCGGATTCCGGCGGGGCAGGGCGAACCCGCGGGGGCCTCGGCCAGATCATCGAGGTCGGCAGCGGTGTCGATGCGCCGTTCGACATCCTGGCGGCATTCGATCGCATCGATCATCCGCCACGCGGACGTGATGGCGGCAAGAACGGCGAGGCCGGCTATGTCGGCCTGAAGTCCGGCAAGAAGCTGCGTGGAAAAGGCTTTCAGCAGGTGCCGCCGGACGACCGGCTGGTGGTGCTGACACCAGGCGGCGCCGGCATCGGCGATCCCCGGGAGCGCGCGCCGACAGCCGTCAACGACGACATCGAAAGCGGCCTCGTGTCTGCCGACAATGCGGTTGAAATTTATGGGCACACGCGATGACGCTTCAGGCGCCGTGCGCGTAGCAAACGGAGGGGCTCAATGATCACGCGACGGACTTTTACCGCGGGCGCAGCGACGCTGCTCGCAGCCGGCCACATCTCGACCCGCGCGCGAGCGGCGACGGTAAGCTGGGACATGTCGACGGTATGGCCCGACGGCAATTTCCACACCCAGAACGCGTTTGCCTTCGCGGAAGAGGTGAAGAAGCAGACGGCTGGCTCGGTCGCGATCACCGTGAAGGCCGGTGGACAGCTCGGCTTCAAGGGCCCCGAGCATCTGCGCGCCGTCCGCGACGGTCTGGTGCCGCTCGCCGATGTCCTCAATATTCAGCAGGTCGGCGACGAACCCTTCATGGGCGTCGAAAGCATTCCCTTTCTCTGCGGCTCCATGGACGAATTGAAGGTGCTGCACAAATACGTGCGGCCCGAATACGAGAAGGTCGCCGCGCGCAACAACCAGAAGATCCTCTACATCGTGCCCTGGCCGACGCAATATCTGCATCTCAAGGTCAAGGTCGCCGATGTCGACGGCTTGAAGAACATCAAGATCCGCGTGCCCGACAAGAACGCCGTCGACATGCTGGCCGTGGTCGGCATGGCGCCGGTGATGATTCCGTGGGGCGAGACCATCCCGGCGCTGGCGTCGGGCGCGGTCTCCGGCGTATCCACCTCGTCGGTGTCGGGCGTCGACGGAAAATTCTGGGAATTCCTGAAATACATCTACCCGACCAACCACGTCTGGTCGTCGCAGATGCTCACCGTCAACCTCGATTCCTGGAAGGCGCTGAGTGCCGATCAGCAGCAGCTCGTCGCCGGCATTGCCGCGAAGATGGAGCCGGGCTTCTGGGCGAACTCGCTCAAGGCGGACGTCGACAGCCTCAACCGGCTCAAGGAAGGCGGCATGGAGGTGGTGCCGGTCTCGGATGCCATGATCACGGACATTCGCGCCAAGACGGCGCCGCAGCTCGACGCTTTCGTCAAGCGCGTGCCGGCGGCCGACAAGCCGGTGCGGGCCTATCTCGCCGAAATGAAGCGCTGAGGACTTGCAGTGGCGGATGTTTTGCCTGCGTCGTCCCATAGTCTCAACGCGGCGGCGCCGGCGCCGCTGCGCATCCTGCTCGACGGCATCGACCGTCTTGGCCGGCTGGACGGCTGGATCGGTGGCGGCTGCCTCTTGATGCTGACGCTGCTGATGCTGTGCGAGGTCGCAACGCGCTTCCTCTCGAACTTCCTGCCGTTCTTTCCGCCCACAATCTCGATCGCGTGGGAGTATTCCTCCTATCTGATGGCGGCGTCCTTCACCTTCGGCGCCGCCATGACCCTGCGCGTCGGCGGCCATATCCGTGTCGTGCTGCTGCTGAAGAACGTCCCCGCTCCGTTTCAGCGCGCGATCGAAATCCTGTCGGCCGCCGCCGGCTTCGCCTTCATGGCCTTCCTGACATCATCGATGGCGAAGTTCGCCTTCGGCGCCTATGTGCGCGGCCAGGTCTCGACCTCGAGCGACACCCCGCTGTGGTTTCCACAGGCCGTCGTCACCTTCGGCATGCTGCTGCTGACGCTGCAGTTCCTGGCGCGCGTGATCCAGGCCGTGCTCGGCCTGCCGCTGGAGGACCACCGCATGAAGGCCTCGCCCGTCGAATGATCGCCCACGCGCCAGCCAGCAGACACCGGATACCATGACCATCGAAGTCGTTGCTCTCTTCGGGATCCTGTTTGCGCTTCTGGCATGCGGCGTATGGATCGGCCTGACGCTTGCGCTCACCGCAACGCTGCTGCTGGCGATGTTCCGCTCAATCCCGCTCGACAAGCTGCTGCCGCAATACGCCTGGAACATCTTGACGACGCAGGAACTGCTGGCGCTGCCGCTGTTCATCCTGATGGGCGAGTTGCTGTTTCGCACCCGTCTGTCACGTTCTCTGTTCCAGGGGCTCGCGCCCTGGGCGGGGCTTTTGCCGGGGCGTCTTCTGCATGTGAACGTGATCGGCTGCACCATCTTCGCCGCAATCTCCGGCTCGTCGGCGGCGACGACGCAGGTGATCGGCCGCATGTCCCTGAACGAACTGCTGCGCCGCGGCTATTCCCGCGACATCGCGATCGGCTCGCTCGCCGGCGCCGGCACGCTCGGCTTTTTGATCCCGCCATCCAACATCATGATCATCTACGGCGTGCTCGGCGACGTCTCGATCCTGAAACTGTTCACGGCCGGGGTGCTGCCCGGACTGCTGCTGGCCGCCACCTTCATGGGGTGGGTGATGCTGCACACGACCCTTAACCCCGGCATGGTGCCGGAGGCGGAAGCCAAGCTCTCGCAAGTGCCATGGCGCGAACGGTTTGCGGCGCTCAAGGACCTCGCGCCGGCGCTGTTCCTGATCGCCTGCGTGCTCGGCTCGATGTATGGCGGGCTGGCGACGCCGTCGGAGGCCGCCGCGGTCGGCGTGTTCGGCGCGGCGCTGGTCGCCTGGGCGCAGGGCTCGATGTCGCAGCAGGTGATGCGTGACGTGCTGATCGGCTCGGTCGTGACCTGTTCGATGATCGCGCTGATCGTGCTCGGCGCCTCGATCCTCGGCAACGCCGCGGCCTTCCTCGGCATCCCGCAGGCAGTCGCCGCCTTCGTGAAGGGCTTGGGGCTATCGCCGTTCATGCTGATCGTGGTGCTGATTATCTTTTATCTGATCCTCGGCTGTTTCCTCGATGGCTTCTCGATGATCGTGATGACGCTGCCGATCGTGCTGCCGATCGTGAAGGGCGCGGGCTTCGACGAGATCTGGTTCGGCATCTTCCTCGTGCTCGCGGTCGAGATGGCCCAGATCACGCCGCCGGTCGGCTTCAACCTGTTCGTGATCCAAGGCCTGACCGACGACGGCCTCGGCTACATCGCGCGCGTCACGATGCCCTATCTCCTCATCATGGTCGGATTCGTGCTGCTGCTGACGCTCTGGCCCGGCATAGTCACGATCCTGCCGAGGGTGTTGTACGGATAGATTGCGCCGTCCCGGCCGCTCAGCCGGGACGGCGCGCCTCAATCGTCAAAGCTTACGCCGCGGCCTTCTTCCGCGCCTGCTCGGCCTTGTACAGCTCGAACTCTTCCTCGATCGCCTTGGCGATCGAGGGCCGTTGACGCAGGCGTTCGTAATAGGCCTTCACGTTCGGCCATTTGGCGAGCTCGATCGGCGGCGTCGCCATGGTCCAGTTGATGACCGTGACGAGATAGGCGTCGGCGACGCTGAATTGGTCGAGCAGGAAGTCGCGCCCCTTCAGGTAATTGTCGAGATAGTCCAGCCGCGACAGGTTCTTCTCCAGCGCGTAGGCTTTCGTCTCCTGCGGCGCCTTGCGGTCGAGCACCGGGATGAACAGGCCCTTGTGCAGCTCGGTGCCGATGAAGCAGAGCCATTGATGCAGTCGCGTGCGCTCGATGCCCGCTGCGGCTCCGAGACCCGATTGCGGGAAGCGGTCGGCGATATATTGCAGGATCGCGGCGTTCTCGGTCAGCACCACGCCGTCGTCCGTCCGCAGTGTCGGCACCAGGCCGATCGGGTTCACGGTTCGAAAGTCGGTGCCGTCGCTCAGCACCGTCTTGGTCGGCGGATCGACTTCGAGATAATTGGCTTCGGCGCCGGCTTCATACAGCGCGACGCGGCTCGCCATCGAACAGGCGAGCGGCGAGAAATAAAGATCCATCTTGAGCCTCCTTGGGCAATTCTTCGATGTGACTTTTGGAGTGGCGCTCAACCTGGCCAGATTGATTTTTGTACTGTCTTGCATATTATGGAGTTGGTCAAGGATTAAATTGCGAAATGGTACAAAAATCGAAGCCGCCAGCTGCTGCCACTGAGCCCAAGCGCCGCGGCCGTCCGCGCGCCTACGAACCCGAGGTCGCGCTCGGCAAGGCGCTCGACCTGTTCCGCACGCAGGGTTTCGCCGCGACCTCGCTCGACGATCTCAGCGAAGCCACCGGCATGAATCGCCCGAGCCTCTATGGCGCCTTCGGCGACAAGCGCGAGCTCTACATCAAGAGCTATCAGCGCTACCGTGAGGACGCGCGCGCATCCATGGTGGAGATCTTTCGCCAGGAGATGCCCGTGCGCCAGCGGCTGGAGCGTATCTTCGCCTCCGCGCTGAACATCTATCTGTCCGGCGCAACCGGCCCGCGCGGCTGCTTCACCGTGGTCACGGCGGCCTCCGAAGCGGTCGGCGATCCCGACATCCGCGCCATGGTGCTCGATGGCCTTAACGAACTCGACAAGGCGTTTGCGAGTTGCTTCCGCCGCGCCAAGGAGAAAGGCGAATTGCCCGAAAGCGCCGATCCCGCCGTGCTGGCGCAGCTCGCTTCAGCGACCGTGCACTCAATTGCCATTCGTTCGCGCGCGCGCGTGTCGCGGAAGGATCTCGAGGCGATCGTGAAGGGAGCGATCGACGTGATGGTGGGACGAAAGAGCTAGGCGGTTGCGTGGCGCGAGCTAACGTCGTCCTGGCGAAAGCCAGGACCCCTAGCCACCGAATCTGGTTTGGCGAAGATTCGGAGTTGCCGCCGTCGCGCCGCAGCTCCTCCCTGTAGCCCGCCTAAGCCGCGCGAATATGCGCGAGGAAGCGGTCCACCTCGTCCCGCAGCCGCTGCGATTGCTTTGACAGCTCGATCGCGGAGCCCAGCACCTCCTCCGCTGCTGTTCCCGTCGCGGCGATGCCGGCGGTGACGCCTGCGATGTTTTGCGAGACCTCGCCGGTGCGGGCGGCTGCCTGCTGCACGTTGTGGGCGATCTCCTGCGTTGCGGTGCCCTGCTGGCCGACGGCGGCGGCGATCGCGGCGGAGATCTCGTCGACCTCCTGGATCGTTGCGCAGATCGACTGGATGCCGTCCACTGCGCCGGTGGTCTCGCCTTGTACCGCCGTGACCTGGGCGCCGATCTCCTCGGTCGCTTTGGCGGTCTGGGTTGCCAGCGCCTTCACCTCGGAGGCGACCACCGCAAAGCCGCGGCCGGCTTCGCCCGCGCGCGCCGCCTCGATCGTCGCGTTGAGTGCCAGCAGATTGGTCTGCTCGGCGATGCCGCTGATGAAGGAGACGACGTCGCCGATTTTTTGCGCGGCGTCGGCCAGACTTTGCACGCGCTCGTTCGACCGTCGTCCGTCGCTCGCGGCTTTGCCGACCACCGCGGTCGCGTGCGCAAGGCGCCGGCTGATCTCGGTCATGGACGACGACAGCTCTTCCGCGGCGGCAGCGACCGTCTGCACATTTTCCGAGGCGAGCGCCGAGGCCGACGACACCGTGCCGGTCTGCTGCCGCGACCGCTCGACGATATCAGACATCGAGCGCGCCGTGTTCTCCATCTCGACCGCGGCCGAGGAGACCGTGGTGACGACCTCGCGGATGCTGGCTTCGAAATTGTCGGCGAGCGCGGCGAACGCGCGTCGCTTCTCCGCTTCGGATTGCGCCTTAGTGTCGGCCTGTTCGGCCTGGAGCCGGTTGAAGTTGACGGCGTTGTCGCGGAACACCGCGACAGCCTTGACCATCGCGCCGACCTCGTCATTCGCCTTGCTGACGGGGACGGTGACATCGAGGTGTCCGTCGGCCAGCTCGCGCATCACGCTGGTGATGGAAATGATCGGGCGCGAGATGCTGCGGGCGATGAGATAGCCGACGATGGCGGCGAGCACGAGCCCGAGCGCGGCGATGCCGAATGCCAGCAGCCAGGCACGGTCGGCGGAGGCCACATAGTCGGCATTGTCCATCACCAGTTCGACGGCGCCGAGCGGCTTGCCGGAAAAATCCCTGATCGGTCCGAGCAGCGCCGCTACCGGCGTCGTGTCGAGCTTGGCCTGCCGTACCGTGAAGTCGCCGCCGGCGGCGCGGCCGTAATCGGCCGCATCGAAGAAGCTCTTCCCCTTCAGCGTGCCGCCGAACAGCTTGAAGCCGCCGCCGTCCGCGAGATGGAAGGCGATGTCGACATGGCGGTTGGTCTTGAAATCGTCGAGGAAGGACTGGCCGAAGGTCAGGCCAAACTCCACTGAGCCGAGATGCTTGCCGCCTTGCGCGATCGGCACGACGCCGCGGATGCCGAGCCCAGCCAAGCCGCCCTCGAGGCCGACCACGACCTTGCGCTCCTGGTTGGCCATGATCACGGTTTTGCGGAAGCCCGAGAGGTCGTCGCCAAATTTAGCAGGCTGGTGCACGCGCAGGAACGAGGTCGCGGGCGCCACGTGGAACTGGAACTGTTCGACGCCGTACTCCGATTTGGTCGCAGCAAACACCGGCCCGAACAGGCTGATCAGGGCATTGCGATCCTGTTTGGCCATCGCGTCCTGCGTTGCCGGCATCGCGGCGACGACGGCGCTCATGGCGGCGGCGCGCTGGGATTCCTCGGCAATTCGCGACTGGAGCGCGTCGTAATGACTGCGAAGCTCGCGCTGGTCGGCCCGGTCGATGATGCCGGAAATGATCCACATCGCCCCGAGCACGGCGAACAGGGCGGTCGCCGCCGCCGTCACCGCCAGCGCAACCGTGATCCGCATCCTGAGGCCGAGCGTGAAGCGCATGTCCGACTCGTTCGTTGAGCGTTGATTAAGGAGACCTATCAACTTCTCGCTAAGAGAGGGTGAACGGGATGCCGGCCGAGCGGGTGCCTTCGGGGGTGACGGAGTGACCAAAGAAGTCTGGTGTCGGGGGGGGGTTGTGCCCCCCGGCAACCACGGGGGGGGGGGGGGCGGTCGTCCCCCACGATGTAGGGGGTCGTCCTGGCTTTCGCCAGGACGACACGGAGGGTAGGGAGCGGTCGTGCCTTTTTCAGGCGTGCGGCCTAATACCCCCGCGTCCGGTCCACCACGTTCTCCAGCACACCACACGCCTCGAACCGCGCGATCTGCTCGGCGACATAGGCCGAGATCGCGTCGGCGTCGGTGTCGGCGGCGTTGTGCGGGGTCAGCAAAACCTTGGGATGGGTCCAGAACCGGCTGTCCGCCGGCTGCGGCTCCTGTACGAAGACGTCGAGCGAGGCGGCGCCCAGCGTGCCGTCGTCGAGGCAGGCCAGGATGTCGGCTTCATTCTGGAGGCCGCCGCGGCCGGCGTTGATCAGCACGGGCGCACCGAGCGGGCTCTTGCGGTTGAGCTTGGTGAAGACGTCGCGGTTGAGGATGCCGTGTGTATCAGGCGTCAGCGGCAATAGGCTGACGAGAATATCGGTCGTGCGCAGGAACGCGTCGATTTGCCCGGCGCCATGGAAACATTCGACACCCGCGATGATACGCGGGCTGCGGCTCCAGCCGGCGACGCGGAAACCAAGCTGCCGCAGCACATCGGCCGCATCAGTACCGAGCGTGCCCAGGCCCATGATACCCACCGTGACGGCGCTCGCTGGCCATTGATAGGTCGGCTCCCAGCGCTTTTCGCGCTGCGACTGGCGCAGATAAAGCTCCTGGCGGTGGTGCATCAGCACGTGCTGCACGACGTATTCGGTCATGCGGCCGGTCAGATCAGGCACGGCCACGCGCACCAGCGGCACGTTCGGAAGGCTCTTGTCCGCCATCAGCGCGTCGACGCCGGCGCCCAGATTGAAGATCGCACGCAGATTGGGGAAAGAGCCGAGGTCGCCCGGCACCGGCTTCCACACCGCGGCATAATGCACCTCGGCCGGATCGAGCCCGGCATCGGGCAGCAGCACCACGCGGCGGCCGCCGCAGACGGCGTCGAACCGGGCCTTCCAGCGCTCAGGCAGCCAGTTCTGCTGCGTGCTGTTGATCAGGACGGCCAGGGTGCCAACGGTCATTCGAAGTGCCTCTTTAAGTTCCGCTTTTGAAGGCCCTCCTTGGCACGATCTGCCGGATTTTTCTTGCAATTTTTTTCCGCAGCCATGTCGGGGCAAGGCATACTGGATCGTCTTCAAAACAAGCGCTCAGAGAAGGTACTGCCATGCTTTATGCGATCCTTTGCTATCACGACGAGGACTTCGTCGGCTCATGGAGCAAGGACCAGGACGAGGCCGTGATGAAGAAGCTCGCCGTGGTGCAGGAAGGTCTCGCGAAGCAGGACAGGCTCGGCCCGGTGGCGCGGCTGCTGCCGACCACTGCGGCAGCGACGCTGCGCAAGGAGGACCCGCCACTGGTGCTCGACGGCCCCTACGCTGAGACCAAGGAGCAGTTGCTCGGCTTCTATATCGTGGATTGCAAGAATCTCGATGACGCACTCGATGTCGCCCGCGACCTCGGTGCCGCCAATCCCGGCGGCGCCTACGAGGTGCGCCCCGTCGGCGTGTTCAGTCCCGGAGGGAATCTGAAATGAGCGAAGCCGATACCGCCTGGATCGAGACCGCGCTGACCTCGGCGCGCCCCCAGGCGGTCGGCGCGCTGCTGCGCTATTTCCGCGATCTCGACACCGCCGAGGAGGCCTTCCAGAACGCCTGCCTGCGCGCGCTGAAGACCTGGCCGCAGAACGGACCGCCGCGCGATCCCGCCGCCTGGCTGATCATGGTCGGCCGCAACGTTGCCATCGACGAGGTGCGCCGCACCCGCAAGCAGCAGCCGCTGCCGGAGGACGACCAGGCGATCTCCGATCTCGACGACGCCGAGGGCGCGCTCGCCGAGCGGCTCGACGGCTCGCACTACCGCGACGACATCTTGCGGCTGATGTTCATCTGCTGCCATCCAGGGCTGCCGGCGACGCAGCAGATCGCGCTGGCGCTCCGCATCGTCTGCGGCCTGACGGTGAAGCAGATCGCGCGCGCCTTCCTGGTGTCGGAAGCGGCGATGGAGCAGCGCATCACGCGTGCCAAGGCCAAGGTCGCGGAGGCCGGGACGCCGTTTGAAACGCCGGGCGCGGTCGAGCGTTCGGAGCGGCTCGCCGTTGTCGCGGCGATGATCTATTTGATCTTCAACGAGGGCTATTCGGCGAGCGGCGACACCGCCGAAATCAGAAAGCCGCTGTGCGAGGAAGCGATCCGGCTGGCGCGGCTGCTGCTGCGGCTGTTCCAGAGCGAGCCGGAGATCATGGGGCTCACGGCGCTCATCTTGTTGCAGCATGCGCGCAGTGCCTCGCGCTTTGCCGCGGATGGCTCGCTGATCCTGCTGGACGACCAGGATCGTTCGCTGTGGAACGGCACGATGATCGCGGAAGGCCTCGCGCTGATCGACAAGACGATACGCCATCGCCGCAGCGGGCCCTACCAGATCCAGGCCGCGATTGCCGCGCTGCATGCCCGCGCCTCCACGCCTGAGGAGACCGACTGGGCGCAGATCGACCTGCTCTATGGTGCGCTGGAGGTGGTGCAGCCCTCGCCGGTGGTGACGCTCAACCGCGCGGTCGCGGTTTCCAAGGTGCGCGGACCGCAAGCCGCGCTCGACCTGATCGAGCCGCTGGCGCCAAAGCTTGCCAACTACTTCCATTTCTATGGCGTGCGCGGCGCCTTCCTGATGCAGCTCGGCCGCAACGACGAAGCCCGCGTCGCCTTCGACCGCGCCATCGCCCTCGCCAACACGTCCGCAGAAGCCGCTCACATCCGCATGCATCTCGATCGCCTGATCCGGGACAGCCAGCCCAAGGGCGCCAATGGCGGCGCCAGGCAAGACGCTAAGGTCGAAGGCGCAAAGGTGAAGAGGGAGCGCCTGCCTCGGGCATAACAAATTTTTCCGCTTCGCCTTGTCGGGCCCGGTCCCCTCCCTTCGTCCTAGGAGCGTATCCAGGGAGCCATTCATGCTGAAAGCCATTGCCGTCATCGCCATCCTGCTCGCGGTCGGAATCGTGGGCGTGCTCGGCTTTGCCCTGACGAAGCCCGACACATTCCGCGTCGAGCGCAGCCTCGCCGTGAAAGCGCCGGCCAATGCAGTCTATCCCTTGGTTGCCGATTTCCATCGCTGGACAGCCTGGTCCCCCTACGAGGGCCGCGATCCCGCCATGAAGCGCACCTTCGGCGGAACTGCGGAAGGAAGGGGCGCGACCTATGCCTGGGACGGCAACAACAATGTCGGCGCCGGCCATATGGAGATCCTCGAGGCGAGTGCGTCGTCAAAACTACGCATCAAGCTCGATTTCGAGCGGCCTTTCGAAGGCCACAACACCGCCGAGTTCACCTTTGTGCCGCAAGGCGATGCCACACTGGTCACGTGGGCGATGTCCGGTCCGGCCCCGTTCCTGTCCAAAGTCATGCAGGTGTTCGTCAACATGGACAACATGATCGGCAAGGATTTCGAGGCGGGCTTGGCCAGCCTGAAGAAGCTCACCGAGAAGTAGCGCCGTCACCCCGAACCAAAGCAAAAAGGAGAGAAACGATGCTCAATGCCTATCTGTTCTATCAGGACACCTGCGAAGCGGCGTTCAATTATTACGCCAAGGTTCTCGGCGGCAAGATCGACGCCATGATGCGTTCTTCGGACGCACCGCCGGACATGGCTGCGCCGCCCGGCCGTGAGAAGACGATCATGCATGCGCGGATGTCGCTGCCCGACGGCAGCGTGCTGATGGCCTCCGACGCACCAAGCGAACATTTTCACAAGCCGCAGGGCTTTTCGATCTCGCTCACGGTCGCGGACCCGGCGGAGGGCGAGCGCAAGTTCAACGCGCTCGCCGATGGGGGCAACGTCACCATGCCCTTCAGCAAGACGTTCTGGGCCAAGGGTTTTGGCATGTGCGTCGACAAGTTCGGTATTCCCTGGATGGTGAACTGCCCGGCCGAGGAAATGTGACAGGCGCGATCGCCTGACGCGCTGAACGGCGATCCCCTCTCCCCTACGATGCGGGAGAGGGGCGCCCATGAGGACGTCGCGTCGACCGCGTGCCCCTCAGCGGATCGATCCGGTCACGTCATTGCTCGGTGGCTGGGAGGAGGGAACGCAGCGCGGACAGATCACGAGCTTTGTCCCGAGCTGCCTGTCATTCTCCGCTTCGATTTCGTCATGGATTGCCCACCACGCCGCGGAGTACGGGCGCAAGGTGCCGAGGACTCTCTCCCGCTCCTGATTCGGATCACTCGCCGCGGGAGCTTGGGTCGCCACGCGACGCTTGATGACGGAGGGACGGTTCGGATCCTGACCGAGGCCGTCCCATGCGATCGGACGGCGATCCTGCGCAGGCGCGACCACGCATCCCATGAGCGTTGCGCAAAAAGTGAGCAAGACGAAGCCGTGTCGCATCATGCCGGACCCTTGGGTGTTGTATGCGACGCGCCAAGTCCGCTTACCGAAGCTTGCGTCGCACCGCTCAAATGGAACCTAAGGGAAACGCGTGGCCGACATGGCCGAATATGAATTCTGCTGTCGCACCACATTGCGAGAGCAGTGAGGCCGCTTCGTGAAATGATGCGGACCGCATCGCACAACAACTGGCGCAAGATTAGGCTGTGAACTCCGGGACAGAATCGTTATTTATTTCGTCATAAATTCTAAAAACTGGGGCGGGCGGACTTGGAAGGGGAGCGACCGATGGCGGCGGCGCTGCAGATCAACTTTGCACTTTGGGGTATGCTCATCTGCGCGAGCATGGAATTGACCGAGTTGATCCAGAGTTTTTACTAGACCTCTCGAAGCGGTGACCGGCGCAATTTTGGCGGGCGATTGCGTCCGCCGATCATCACCGGCAACGCGGATAGATCGCGGCGAGGTCGCGTCCCTTCAGCAGAAGCAACCGCGACGAGAGGCCGCCGCGGCGGCTGATCCAGTCACGCACCGGGCCGGGATAGGCCGCAAGCACCGCATCTGATGCTTCCGGCTCGGCGTAGAAGCGTCCGCGCCGATCGACCGATCGCGCCGCGTGGAAGCCGAGCACGGCGCGTTTCGTCACGCAAATCCGCTCGCCCGGCACGATGCTCAGTACCAGTGTGCAGGCGGACAGGCAGGGACCATCGATCACCACGCGCTCGCCGCTCTCGCGCACCTTCTCGAACAAATCGAGGAACGGCCCGACCTGTCCACCGGGCGACTGGATGATGCGGATTTCGGCCGAGGCAGGCGTGGCGGCGAGCAGCGCGGATGCGAGGATCAGGGCCCTGAGAAAGGTGACGCGCCGCATGAAGCCTCCGCGAATTCGAGTCCGTAGGATAGGCCGACGAGAAGAGGTGGTAACGCTTCGCTAGGCCAACCTACGCGGTGCCTACCCGTTCCTCCGCTCGCCGCGCAGCGTCGGCAGGCCGATGCCTGCCGCATCGAAGCCGCCATCGACGGCCAAAATTTGTCCGGTGATGTAGCTCGATCGTTCCGAGCACAGGAAGTAGATGGCTTCGGCGAGTTCCTCTTCCAGGCCGTAGCGGTTGAGCGGAATGGCGTCGTGATAATCGGCGCGGATCTCGCTGGTGTGCACCTGCTTCGCCATCGCGGTGTCGACCGGTCCCGGCGCGACCGCGTTGACGCGGATGTTGAGGGACGCGAGCTCAACCGCGAGCTGCTTGGTAAGGTGCGCGAGGCCGGCCTTGCTGGTGCCGTAGGCCGAGCGCAGCGTCGAGGCGCGCACTGCCGAGATCGAGGTGATGTTGACGATGGCGCCGCCATTGCCGTCGCGCATCAGCGGCACCGCCGCCTTGGTGCAGAGGAACGGGCCGGTGAGGTTGACCTCGAGCACGCGCCGCCAATCGGTCTCCGACGTCTCCATCAGCGGCGCGAACACGGCAATGCCGGCATTATTGACGAGCGCATCGAGCCGGCCAAACCGCTGTTCGACCGTCGTCATCGCGGCGGCAACCGCGGCTGCGTCCGAGACGTCGCAGGTCAACGCCAGCGTGGCCTCGTCCCGGCCGATCTCGGCGACCGCGCAGCCGAGCAACTCGCCCTCGATGTCGATCAACGCCACCCGCCAGCCCTCGCTCAAAAACTTCTTCGCGGTCGCAAGCCCGATGCCACGCGCGGCTCCGGTGACGAGGGCAACGCGGTGCGGGGTAGGGGGCATTGGCTGATCGGTCCTTATGAAAGATTGGGTCGCGCAAACGCGAGCCTCTTTTACTTCGCTTTCGTCCCGACGAGGAAGGCCTTAACTCGAAGGCACGATGTCGGGACGGTCCTCGATGGATCGTCTTCCAGGGACCATTGCCAGGGAGATCCGCAATGTCCAACCACGAGCGCCAGATTCGAGACCTTTTCGCCGCTTATCTCGGCAACGACCGGCAACGGGTCGCCGACGCGT
The DNA here is from genome assembly GCF_052871955.1 of Bradyrhizobium sp. CAR08. Classification (NCBI taxonomy): domain Bacteria; kingdom Pseudomonadati; phylum Pseudomonadota; class Alphaproteobacteria; order Hyphomicrobiales; family Nitrobacteraceae; genus Bradyrhizobium; species Bradyrhizobium sp. CAR08. Next base: position 73,308 of record NZ_JBIXJX010000018.1, on the reverse strand, counting down.
TGGCGGACGATTTCCGCTTCACCAGCCCGTTCGACGACGATCTCGACAAGGCGGCTTATTTCGAGCGTTGCTGGAGGGACACCGGCTGGATTGCGCGGCACGACATCGAGCGGATTTTCGTCCAAGGCGACGAGGCCTTCGTCACCTATCTCTGCCGGGCGACAGATGGCAGGAGCTTTCGCAACACCGAGTTCTTCACCTTCGCCGGCGGCAAGGTTCGCCGCATCGACGTCTATTTCGGCGCTGCCCGGCAGGACGGGCGTTTCCTGCCGCAGGCGCGCTAGCGCCAGCCAATAATCGCCAGAATAATTTTCGTCACCTGTCGGTTTCGTCAAGGTTCCTTCGTCTTGGAGGTGAGGGTGGGCGGCCCGGGCCGTCGCTCCCGCCCATCCGGAGTGGCGCCTCGCCGCGCAACCCGAACGAAAAAGCACGCAAGGAGTGCTCATGCGATTCATGATGCTGATGATCCCGCTCGGCTACGAGACCGCGGCGCCCGACGTTCAACTCGATCCCGAGCGGGTCGCTGCGATGATGCGCTACAACGAGGCGCTGAAGGACGCCGGCGTGCTGATCACGCTCGACGGCCTGCACCCGCCCTCGATGGGCGCGCGCGTCTCGTTTGCGGCCGGCAAGCCCATCGTGACCGATGGTCCGTTCGCCGAGGCCAAGGAGGTCCTGGGCGGCTACTGGATGATCGAGGTTGCCTCGCGTGCCGAGGCGATCGCCTGGGCCAGGCGGTGTCCGGCCGCACCGAACGAAATCATCGAGATCCGTCAGGTGCAGGAGATGAGCGACTTCCCGCCTGACGTGCAGGAGGCCGCCGGTTTCGGCGACCTGAAGAAATAGCCGCAGCTTCGTCTATCCATCACCAAAGGAGAGAACCGATGAGCACCGACACCTATCTCGCCGTTTTCCTCGGCAGCAAGACCAGTTCCAAATGGACCGCATGGAATGCGATGCCCGAGGCCGAGCGCAAGGCGAAAGAGCAGGCGGGCATGGCGGCGTGGAAAGGCTGGGTCGAAAAGCACCAGGGCGCGATCGAGCCCATGGGCGGCCCGCTCGGCAAGACCAAGAAGGTCGACGGCAAGGGCATCGCCGACATCGCCAACGAGATGGGCGCCTTCACCGTGGTGCGCGCAGCGTCCCATGAAGCCGCGGCGAAGATGTTCGAGAACCACCCGCACTTCACGATCTTCCCCGGCGAACGCGTCGAGATCATGCCGGTGCTGCCGATCCCTAGCGGCTAGGATCTCGGGCCGCCTCGCCGGACCGGGAAGAATACGGGCTGATCAACCCGTCGCCGCTAGTGACCTTCACCGCCGGCTCATGTAAAGGTCGTTCACATGAGCTGGCGCAAGGAGACGCGCCGCGCCGAGCGCGGCTATCACCACGGCAATCTGAAGGAAGCCCTGTTGCAGGCCGCCCTCGGATTGATCGCCGAGAAGGGCGCGGCCGGCTTCACCTTTGCCGATGCCGCGCGCATGGCCGGCGTCAGTGCGGCGGCGCCGTACCGGCATTTTCGCGACCGTGAAGAACTGCTGTCCTCGATCGCGCAGCGCGGCTTCGAGCAGTTTGAATCGCGCCTGACCGCGGCTTGGGACGACGGACGGCCCGACACCGTCACGGCGTTCGAGCGTGTCGGCAGGGCCTATCTCGCCTTCGCCCGCGAGGAGCCCGCGTTCTACAACGCGATGTTCGAATCTGGCCTCCCGGTGGATGCCAATCCGGCGCTCCAGGCGGCCAGCGAGCGTGCTTTCAACATCATTCGTGCCGCGGCGGAGCGGCTTGCCGCGCTGGCGCCGCCGGGCACGCCGCGGCCGCCGGCGATGATGATGGCGCTGCACATCTGGTCCATGGCGCATGGCGTGGCCTCGCTGTTCTCCCGCGGTGACGCCGCGCGTCGAAAGCTGCCGATGTCGCCGGACGAGCTGCTCGAAGCTGAGGTGCTGATCTATCTGCGCGGTCTCGGCTTCCCGACCGATCGCCGTCCCCCGGCGAAAAGCGCCGAGCCGCCGCCGGTGCCGCCGGAGGCATCCTCCGGTTCAGGCGTGCCGCCCGGTGGTCCCTGGGGCAAGCCGAAATAAAGTTACCCAAATAATTGCCCCGCCCTGTCAGGCGGTCGGCTTGACAAAACCGCGGGATGATCTACCTATGTAAATGTTATTTACATTCACAACGGCGCTGATGCCGTCATGGAGAGGGAAATGGCCTACACCGCTGATGTCAATCGATGGCGCGGCCCTTCGGACCAACACTACGAGCGCCCCCACATGCTCAATACGCCCTGGCATCCCGGCTGGATCGCCGTGACCATCCTCGGCTTCATCATCTGGTGGCCGATCGGACTTGCCCTTCTCTTTTTCACACTCGGGAGCAGAAGAATGTCGTGCTGGAGCAACCAGGATCGCTGGCAGAACAAGATGGAGCGGATGCAGTACAAGATGGATCGTATGCGCGGCCGCATGGAGCGCCACGGTTTCGGCTTTGGCTTCGGTCCGCCCTCGAGCGGCAACCGCGCCTTTGACGAGTACCGCACCGAGACATTGCAGCGGCTCGAGGAGGAGCAGGTCGAGTTCAAGAACTTCCTCGACCGTCTGCGTCACGCCAAGGACAAGGAAGAGTTCGACCAGTTCATGGCGCAACACAAGACACGCCCGACCCCGCCGCCGACCGACCAGCAGCAAGGTTGATCTCAAGCTTGATCTCGGGACTGACGCCTCTCAAAGCCGTCAGGCGCATGCCCCCAAAGTCCTGATGGCCCCGAGCCGCCCGCCTGCGCAACCCGCAGGCGGGCGGTTTGATTTTGGGAATGCGCGTCAGGCTGCCGCGACCGTCCGGATTGCCTTGGTTTGGAAAAGTCTTGGTCTGGAAAGTCCTGGTCCAGAGAGACTTGGTCAGCGCGCCGTGGCGAGCTGCGCGCGAACCGACTCCAGGAAGTGTTCGTAGGCATAGTCCACGATCTCGTTCAGTGATCGCGTTCGCGCAAACATCGCCTTGGCCTCGGCGAGAAACTCCTCGCGGGTCGGAATCTTCGGCAAGTGCAGATGCGTCAGTGCATCGACACCTTCGTGCGCGCGACTCAGGATGTCGTGCAGCGTCGGCAGTTGCAACTGGGCCAAATCGGCTCGGCGGAGCGCCGACGAAATCGCATGCGCCAGGGTCTGCGCATCGAACCGTCCGGCAAGCTCGCGGGCCGCCCGGTTGATGACGCGTGCGCCAAGCGGCTGCTCGTTGCGCAGCACCTGCTCGGGTGGCGACTTCATGTTCCAGACGATGCCGAACCAGGACAGCACCTTCAGGATGTAATAGGTGACGTCGATTTCCCACCAGCGAAAACCCTGCCGCACGCTGCTCTGGTAGGCGTGGTGATTGTTGTGCCAGCCCTCACCGAGAGTGAACAAGGCCAGCAGCCAATTGTTGCGTGAATCATCGCCGGTCACGTACCGCTTGCGTCCATGCACGTGGGCGAGGGAATTGATGCAGAAGGTCGCGTGATAGACCAGCACGGTGCTCCACAGGAAGCCGACGACGAGACCGGACCATCCGCCAACCAGGAAGCAGAGCGCAGCCAGCGTGACGGCTGGCAGGAGTTCCAGGCGATGCAGCCACATCAACTCCGGATAGGCGGCGAAATCTCCGACTTTCACGAGGTCGGTGCCATCGTGCTCCCTGTAAAAAATCCAGCCGAGATGACTGTAGAGGAAGCCTCGATGACGCGGCGAATGCACGTCGTCTTCGGTATCGGAATGCAGATGATGATGTCGATGCTTGGCCGCCCACCACAAAACGCTTTTCTGCGCGGTGCTTTGCGCAAGCCAGGCCAGGATGAACTGAAACACTCGACCGGTCGCAAAAGCCCGATGGGAGAAATAGCGGTGGTAGCCTGCTCCGATCGCAAACATACGGACGACATAGAGTGAGGCGCAGATCGCGATGGCCTGCCAGGTAACGCCGGTCCAGATCGCAGCAATGCAGCCGAGATGGACCAGCAGGAACGGCAGGGCGGAGGGATACATGATGTCGTCGTGTTGGTCGTCAGCGGGGGCGTTGGGCGACATGTATTGGCGTGACCTTGGAGGACGGGGATTCGGGATTCGCTTCGGCAGCACTGAGGGCCGCTGTGTGCGACAATCCCGGGGATGGCGGACCACTGCGGGGCTTTGAACGAGATGCTTTGCCTGAGCAACCCGGGCCAGCGCGGCAGCACGAACCTGAGACCATAGCTACGGGCGGAACTCGGCTGCCTCCATATATATGATCCCGACTGCTTGGCATGCAAGCTCGTAGCCTCACGGGGTGCGTGGCGCGCGGGCTGCCGACGGCCTATAGCCGACAGTGAAAAGGAAGCGTCAAAATACCGCAGGCAGCAACGATGGCGGAAGCGGCGATGATGGCGAGCGAAACCCTCTGGCAGAAGATCCGCGACGAGGCGCAGCGCACCGCGGCAGCCGACGCCATATTCGGCAAGGCTCTTGTCGGACTCATCCTCGTCCATGACGATTTTACCGCCGCACTGTCCGACCTGATCGGACGCCGGCTTGGCGACAGCGAGGTCGAACGCGCGCGCTTCACGACATTTCCCGCGACGCCTTCAATGGTCAGCCGGATCTGATCGAGGCGGCCGGCCGCGACTTGCAGGCCATCGTGCTTCGCGATCCCGCCATCAGCGGAGTGTTGGCGCCGCTGCTGCACTTGAAGGGCTACGTCGCCTTGCAGGCGTGGCGCGTCTCGAACTGGCTCTGGCATCACGACCGTGGTGACGCGGCGCTGCTATTTCAGAACGAGGCGTCGAACGTCCTGCAGGTCAGCATTCATCCGTCGGCGAGCTTGGGATCGTCGGTGTATCTCGACCACGCCACCGGCATCGTAATCGGTGCCGATGTGGTGATCGGCGACGAGGTCACCATGCTTCAGAACGTCAGCATCGGTCGTGGCACGGAACTGCCGGCGCGCTCGCCTCGCATTGGTCGCGGCGTGTTCATCGGCTCCGGCGCGACAATTCTCGGCAACGTCAGAATCGGCGATTTTGCAAAGATCGGCGCCGACACCGTCGTGACGAGCGACGTGCCCCGGGGCTGCACCGCAATCGGCAATCCGGCGCGGCTGACCAATTGCCCAGAGCCCGCTTCCGCGGCCTGACTCGCCGTCACGTCATCAGGCGACGTGCTCCTCGTTCACGCGGCGCGGCGGCGGCTCTCGCCGCCATGACGCGGGCTGACCGGCTCCGAACTGGTCTGGCCCGGCGCGTCCAGCACCGCGACGTGATGCCGGTAGACCAACTCCCAGCCCTTCCAGCCCGTGAAAAGCAGAATGCCGACCACGACCAGGGACAGCGCCACGCCCCACGGCTTGATTGCAGCTTCCGCGCCTTGCGCGTAGCGGAGGTAGAAATTGATCAGGGCCAGCACGACGGCTACGAGATTGCCGATCATGTGATACCAGGCGTCATTGAGGCTGCGGATGCGGGCGTCGCTGAAGAAGTCGGTGAAGCCGGCCACGGCCGCAACGAGCGCCATCACAATACCGGCGCCGATCAGCCAGATCGCGGCTCTGGCCCAAAAGCCGTCACCGGTGCCGATGAAGGCGAGATCGGCGATGGGCGCGCCGACCAGGAAGGCGACGGGGAACGGGATGATCATGGGGTGGAGCGGATGATCGCCGACCGCGGCGGTCGTCTTGGGGTTGATGCTCATGGCAAAACCTCGCGAGAAGTGATTTTCCAGACAATTTTTCGGACGGAGGCTGGTTCCTCTGACCGGGATAGCGGGCTCCGCTCCTGATGCGCACGGGAAAGCGGAACTCTGCTGTCCCGGGCGCAGCGCACCGTCCCGTCGGGAACACGGCCCGCCCGCCGCGCCTCCCATCCCCCTGTGCGACCTCCCTTTCCCGCACTCAAATTCGTCTGCGGTAACCCAGCATTAACCATCGCCGGGCTCTGGTAATTGCGGACAATCGCGCGCCCAAAGCCTGAAGTCTGAGCCTTGGGGTCGGGCCCATAGTTTTGACATCTTGGCAGGGAATGCAGGCGGCCGGCTTTGGACGAGCCCTGCACCCCAGAAAGACAAGGCTTTGAGCGGGCTTGCCGGCCGCGCCGGTTCTAGCGCGGCTATTGGGGAACCGGCGGCCATTTGCTGGCCGGGACATTAGGTCGGGACATCAGGTAACGATCGCCTTGAGAGGATACTGCTTATGAATCCGGCCGACGTGGCTCAGTCAGCCCTTCCGGTTGCCGCTTCCGCGGACGTGTCGCTGATCGCGCTGTTCTGGCAGGCTCACTGGATCGTGAAAGCGGTGATGCTGGGGCTTCTCGCCTGCTCGGTCTGGGTCTGGGCGATCGCCATCGACAAGATCTTCCTGTTTGCCCGCACCCGCCGCTCGATGGACCGTTTCGAGCAGGCTTTCTGGTCCGGCGAGTCGATCGAGGACCTCTATCGCACGCTCTCGGCCAAGCCGACACATTCCATGGCGGCCTGCTTCGTCGCCGCGATGCGCGAGTGGAAGCGTTCGTTCGAGAGCCAGGCCCGCTCGGTCGCAGGCCTTCAGATGCGCATCGACAAGGTCATGAATGTCTCGATCGCCCGCGAGGTCGAGCGGCTGGAACGCCGGCTGCTGGTGCTCGCCACCGTCGGCTCCGCAGGCCCCTTCGTCGGCCTGTTCGGCACCGTCTGGGGCATCATGTCGAGCTTCCAGTCGATCGCGGCGTCGAAAAACACCTCTTTGGCGGTGGTGGCCCCTGGCATCGCGGAGGCGCTGTTTGCGACCGCCGTCGGCCTTATCGCCGCCATTCCTGCCACTATTTTCTACAATAAGTTCACCTCCGAGGTGAACCGGCAGGCCCAGCGGCTCGAAGGCTTCGCCGATGAATTTTCAGCCATCCTGTCGCGCCAGATCGACGAGCGGGGCTGACGGACGGCATGTATAGTGTGAAGGGCAATTTGGGCACCAGACCATGGGCATGAACGTTGCGAGTTCGTCCGGAGGCGGTGGGCGCCGTGGCCGGCGCAAGCCGGTCGTGGCCGAAATCAACGTCACGCCGATGGTGGACGTGATGCTGGTGCTGCTCATCATCTTCATGGTCTCGGCGCCGATGTTGACGGTCGGCGTGCCGCTCGACCTGCCGCAGACCCAGGCCAAGAGCCTCGAAAACAACGACCAGAAGCCGATCCAGATGTCGGTGGACATCAAGGGCAAGGTGTTCATCAACGACGCCGAGATCGCGATCAACGAACTGATCCCCAAGCTGAAGGCGATCACGGACGCGCGCGGCGGGCTCGAGGAACGCATCTATTTGCGTGCCGACAAGAAGGCGGATTACGGGACGGTGGCCAAGGTCATGGGCCAGTTGTCCGGCGCAGGCTTCAAGAAGCTGGCGCTCGTCACGGAAGCGGATCAGGGGTAAACCGTGAAGGTGAAGGTCGACAAGACACTCGTTGCGTCGATTGCCCTCCACGTCCTCGTGCTGGGATGGGGGCTCGTCACCTTTAGCAGCAGGGCTTTTGTGCCGGCGGAAGAGTCGCTGCCGATCGACATCATCTCCACCGATCAACTCGCGCAGATGATGTCGGGGCAGAAGACCGGCGACAAGAAAGAGCCGAAGCCGAAGGTCGAGAAGATCGCGGAAGCCAAGCCCGAGGAAGACGCTGTCGGCAAGGTCACCGAGAAGAAAGAGCTGATCAAGACCAACTCGACGCCGGAGCCGCCGCCAAAACCCGTGGAGAAGCCGGTCGAGAAGAAGCCCGAGCCGCCCAAGCCCGTCGCTGAGGCGAAGCCCAAGGAAGAACCGAAGCCGCCGGAAAAAAAGCCTGACCCGGCCAAGGAAGATCCGATCGCCGAGCTGCAGAAAAAGCTCGAAACCAAGAAGCCGCCGCCCAAGCCGCCGGAGCAAAAGGTCGCGGCGGTGCAGCCGCAACAGCAGCTGCCGAAGCCCAAGGAGCGCAGCTTCGATCCCGCGCAGATCCAGCGCGATCTCGACAAGCGCGCCGCGACCCGGCACGAACTCGCCGGCTCGACGCTGAATGCGTCGGCCTCGCTGGGATCGACGACCGGAACGGCCGCCAACAACATTGCGACCTGGCGGGGCGCGTTCCAGGGGGCGGTGAAGCGCTGCTTCACGCCGACCTATAACGGCCAGGATGCGGATCAATACGAAGCCGACATCGACATTCCCATGAAGATCGACGGATCGCTCGCGTCCGAGCCGATCGTCGTCGCGGTGAGGGGACCGTCGCGATCGATCGCACAGGCGGTGGCGGAGAGTGCCAGACGCGCCATCGTGCAGTGTCAGGTCTATTCGTTCATGCCGAAGCAGCAATACGAGAGCTGGAAGCTCATTCCGATGACTTTCGGCCTGAAAGACATGTTGTGACATCCGAACAAAAGAATTTTGCGATGAATGACGTTCGATCGATGAACCGCCGCCGCTTCATGACCCTGACCGGATCGACGCTCGCGATGCTGGGGGGCGGACAAGCCTTGGCCCAGCAGCCGCAGGGACGGCTCCGCATCGATCCCACCGAGTTTCGGCCGATTCCGATTGCGATCACCAATTTTGTGCCGGGCTCGCCGGCCGACGGTGACGTCGGCAACGGCGTCACCCAGGTCATCACCAACAATCTGAAGCGCTCGGGCCTGTTTGCGCCGGTCGACCAGGCCGCCTTCATCGAGCGCATCAGCAACATCGACGTCGCGCCGCAGTTCGAGAACTGGAAGACCCTGAACGCGCAGGCCCTCGTCACCGGCCGCATGACGCGGCAGCCGGACGGCCGCCTCAAGGCTGAATTCCGCTTGTGGGACGTCGTCACGGGCCAGCAGCTCGCCGGCCAACAATATTTCACCTCGCCGGAATATTGGCGTCGCATCGCCCACATCATCTCCGACCAGATCTATGAGAAGCTGACCGGCGAGAAGGGCTATTTCGACAGCCGCGTGGTGTTCGTTGACGAGACCGGGCCGAAAGAGCGCCGCGTCAAGCGGCTCGCGATGATGGACCAGGACGGCGCCAATGTGCGCTATCTGACCCGCGGCTCCGACCTCGTGCTGACGCCGCGCTTCTCGCCGAACTCGCAAGAGATCACCTACATGGAATTTGGCCAGGGCGATCCGAAGGTCTACCTGTTCAACATCGAGACCGGCCAGCGCGAGATCGTCGGCAACTTCCCCGGCATGACCTTTGCGCCGAGGTTCTCGCCGGACGGCCAGCGCGTCATCATGAGTCTGCAGCAGGGCGGCAATTCCAACCTGTTCGTGATGGATCTGCGCTCGCGCTCGACCACGCGCCTCACCGACACGCCCGCGATCGACACCTCGCCTTCCTACTCCCCGGACGGCACCCGCATCTGCTTCGAGTCCGATCGCGGCGGCAGATCGCAGATCTATGTCATGGCCGCGGGCGGCGGAGCGGCGCAGCGCATCTCTTTCTCCAAGGACGACAACAACGCCACCTATTCGACGCCGGTGTGGTCGCCGCGGGGCGATTACATCGCCTTCACCAGGCAAGGTGGCGGGCAGTTTTCGATCGGCGTGATGAAGCCGGACGGCTCCGGCGAACGGCTTCTCACCTCCGGCTATCATAACGAAGGTCCGACCTTCTCGCCGAACGGCCGCGTGCTGATGTTCTTCCGCGATCCGGGCGGCAGCGGCGGGCCGTCGCTGTTCTCCGTCGACATCTCGGGGCGCAACGAGCTGAAAGTGCCGACGCCGGGCTTCGCCTCCGACCCGGCATGGTCGCCGCTCTTGTCCTCGACATCGGGCTAGCCGCCGCCCCCGGCGCGCGATGATTTGACCGCGCGCCTTTTCCGGCAACTTGGCGAGATGTTTCCCCGCGATAATTGTTCTTTAAGGTTGCACTAGGCAAACTTTTCCCATGGGTTTGTTTCTATTGATGTATTCCGACTATTGGTCATTCAAAACAACTCGACTTTAACGATGTTCCCTCAGAAAGACTTCATACCGGATCGGTAAAACTGCGCTCCAGACAGGACGCGCGTAAACACCAGATGCAGTTTGCAAGTCAGAGCGGAGAGCCGGAACAGCGGCCGCCGAAAACTTCGGCGGCGCAAATCGATTCGCTGTTCGAAGCGCCTGGCCCGTTGCTGGCGGGACTCATTTTCGTGTCGATTGGTGCGGCCCTCACCGCGCTGAGGACGGGCGAGCCGCTGATCTGGGCGTGCGTCGCACTTCTGATCCTGGCCGGGACCGCGCGGGCGATCGACCTGCGCCTCTATCAGGCACGTCACGCGGTCATGACCGTCGAGGCGGCCGCACGCTGGCAGAAGCGCTATCAGATCGGAGCAAAGATCCAGGCGGCTGCGATCGGCATCTGGTGCGCCACCACCCTGTTGGCCACGGACGACGCCGTGGCCCACATGATCGCCTTGTCCGTCACGACCGGAATCGCGGCAGGCGGCGCGGGCAGGGCATATGGCCGGCCTGCGATCTTCCACCTCCAGGCCGTGCTGATCTTCGGCCCGGCCGTGCTTGCCTTGGCGCTGCGTGGAACACCCTACTACATCGCGATGGCGCTGGTCAGCGCCGCGTTCCTGATGGCGATCATGCAGCTCTCGGTGAATCTGCATCGAATCTTCATGGGAGCGGTCGTGGCACGTGAGCGTGAAGCCGCGCTCGCCGGCCAGTTCGATACGGCTCTGAACAACATGCCGCACGGCCTCTGCATGTTCCGCGTCGACGGACAGCTGGCGGTCATGAACCACCGCTTCGGCGCAATGATGAATCTGCCGGAAGGTCTCGCGCAGCGCGGGGTCAACGCGCGTGACATCGTCGCGGCGTGCGTGAGCGCGGGATCCATCTCCGCTGGGAGCGGCGAGCGAATCGTCGCGGACATCGAGAGTTCGCAAGCCAAGGAGATCATCACCGCCGATCCCGATACGCAGCGAAACCGGTCGTTGTCCTGGACTGTCCAGCCGATGGCTGACGGTGGCGCGGTGGTGCTGCTCGAGGACATTACCGAGCGACGTAGCGCCGAGGCCAAGATCACGCATCTGGCGCGCTACGACGACCTCACCGCGCTGCCCAACCGCGTTCATTTCCGCGATGAGATCGAAAGGCTGCTGGCGATCTCGCACGGCGCCGAGCGCCTGTCCGCGCTGCTGTTCGTCGACCTCGACCAGTTCAAGCAGGTCAACGACACGCTCGGCCATCCCTGCGGCGACCAGCTCCTGTGCGCGGTCGCCAACCGTCTGCGCGAGATGCTGCGCCCCGAGGATTTCGTCGCCCGCTTCGGCGGTGACGAATTCGTCGTGTTCCAGGAGAACATCTCCTCGCCCGAGGACGCCGCTGCGCTGGCGCGCCGGATCGTCGAACGGCTGAGCGAGCGTTACCGCATCGACAATCATCTGGTCGAGATCGGCGCCAGCGTCGGCATCGCATTGACCTTGCCGGAGGGCATCAGCGCAGACACGCTGCTCAAGAATGCCGACATGGCGCTGTACCGGGCCAAGGCCGACGGCCGCGGCACCTTCTGCTTCTTCCGCGACGAGATGGCGGCGACCGTCGAGGCGCGCCGCATCCTCGAGCTCGATCTGCGCAAGGCGCTCGCCAACGAGGAGTTCGAGCTGTTCTATCAGCCGCTGGTCAATCTGAAATCCGGCAAGATCACGACGTGCGAGGCGCTGCTGCGCTGGAATCATCCGGTGCGCGGCACGGTCTCGCCGATCGACATCATCCCGGTCGCCGAGGACATGGGGCTGATCGTCGATCTCGGCCGCTGGATCCTGCGCCGCGCTTGCATGGAATGCATGAAATGGCCGGAGGGCGTCAGCGTCGCCGTCAACTTCTCGCCGCAGCAATTCCACCAGCGCGACGTCTTGAGCGAAATCCGCTACGCGCTCGAGGTTTCGGGGCTCCCGGCGCATCGGCTGGAGATCGAGATCACCGAATCCTCCCTGTTGCGCAACACCCAGCTCACGCACGACATCCTGTCGCAATTGCATGCGATCGGCGTGCGCATTTCGCTGGATGATTTCGGCACCGGCTATTCGAGCCTCAGCTACCTGCACAATTTCCCGATGCAGAAGGTGAAGATCGACCGCTCCTTCCTCGAGGGCATCGATGCCGACCGGCCGCTGACGCTGCTGCGCGGCGTAGCGCGGCTGTCGGCCGATCTCGGCATGGCGGTCGTGGTCGAGGGCATCGAGACCAATGATCAGCTCGAGTTGATCAGCGCCGACGGCACCGTGACCGAAGGGCAGGGCTATCTGTTCAGCCGGCCGGTGCCGGCAGTCCGGATTCGCCAATTGCTCAATGCCTCGCATGGCCGCCGCGGGGCTGAGGACCACATCGTCATGGTGTCCTCGCGATCGATCGCCTGATCTTTCTCCGCCTCGCTCCTTCAACGCATTTAGCTCTCGTTCGCCCGTGTTTTTGCGGGCTGCAAAGGTTAACCCTAACGTTTCTAAGCCTTTGCAATTCCGTTAATGAACCATTAATCTCCTCACACTCGCAGAAGTTGCTTTGGAGTGTAGGGGTACTGGATGACGTCTGGAGCTGAACCGCAAACGGTGCTCCTTCCGCGGGGAGCCGCTCTGTTTGACCGCATCGATTACCGCCTGATCGAAACTCCCGAGGACCGAGACAACCTCTATTTGATGCGGTACCGGGCCTATCTGCACGCCGGTCTGATCGAGCCGTCGGAGTCGCGGCGCGTAACCGATCGCTTCGACGATGCGCCCAACACCTGGAATTTCGGGGTCTATGTCGATGGAGAGCTCTGCAGCTCCGTTCGCATTCACGTCCTGACGTCGGACTGGCGGATGTCCTACACGACCGAAGTGTTTGGCGACGTGCTGCATCCCCGCCTCGACCGCGGCGAAGTTCTCATCGATCCATGCCGGTTTGTTGCCGATCCCGAAAAGCACCAGCGTTTTCCGGAGCTGCCCTATCTGACGGTGCGGCTGGCCTTTGTGGCCTGCGATCATTTCAACGCCGATACCGGGCTGGCCATGATCCGGACCGACCACCAGGCGTTTTATCGTCGCATCTTCCTGCACGAGACCATTTCACCGGAGCCACGCGGGTTTCCGGGCTGGCCCACCAAGAAGGCCGTGCTGATGGCGTCCGATTTCCGGAACCAGCGGGAAAAGGTCCTGACGCGCTTTCCGATCATGCGCTCCAGCGCGTTTGAGCGGCGCATGCTGTTTCAACGCAGCAGCCCCCGCCAGGCTGCCGCGCGCCCGGTGTCGCTGGCCACGCAGCGGCCCCCGGACGTAGCCGTCTCGGCAACGGGTTCTGCCCGCTAGGCCCCACGCGACGAGCCTAAAATTCCAGCAAAGGCCGCGGTTTTTGCCGGTCGTTGCGGCTTGCCTTCACCGTCGCGCCACATTTACAACCCATTAACCATGACGGTTGCTTTTCGCTGGTTGGGGGCATTTGACCGGCTGTGGCAAGGTTCCATCAAGGTTGACGGAACGTTCGCTTAACCAACCCCCTGTAGACCGGACAGCAGTGGACGAAACGTGAGCGTGGAGGCTCCGGAATGAAACATCCTATGCGCATCCTCCAGGGATTGAAGCTGGCCGCGGTGCTTGCCGTCGCGTTGTCGATGGGTGCCTGCGCCAACAAGAACTCTGCCACGGATGCGATGGCCAACGCGGCGACGCCGGGCAGCCAGCAAGACTTCGTCGTCAATGTCGGCGACCGCGTGTTCTTCGAAAGCGACCAGACCGATCTGACCCCGCAGGCGATCGTGACCCTGGAGAAGCAGGCGCAGTGGCTCCAGAGCTATCCGCGCTACAGCTTCACCGTCGAAGGTCATGCCGACGAACGCGGCACCCGCGAATACAACATCGCGCTCGGCGCTCGCCGCGCCCAATCGGTGCGTTCGTTCCTCGCCTCGCGCGGCATCGATCCGAACCGCATGCGCACGATCTCGTACGGCAAGGAGCGGCCGGTGGCCGTTTGCAACGACATCTCCTGCTGGTCGCAGAACCGCCGCGCCGTCACCGTGCTGAACGCGAGCTCCTGACGATCGGTCAGGCGCCGTTCATCTTCAGATAGCGATTATGCCGGCGCCCTCTCGGGCGCCGGTTTCGTTTCAGCGATCTGTGACAGAAACCCGTTTGTTACAGTCACAGTTTTGGCGTACTCCCCTTCAATGTGTGGCGCGTCGAATGTTCGGTCGCAGGCCATTTCGCTTTCGTCGTCAGGGCAAGATGTCATCCAGATTTAAGGTCTTCACCGGCACCGTGGCGATCGCCGCGCTGCTTTCGTTGTGCTCGCCCGCCCTCGCACAATCGGACGATGCAGATCCCGAGATGCGGATCGAGCGGCTGGAGAACCAGCTGCGCCAGCTCACCGGTCAGAACGAAGAGCTGCAATATCGCAACCGCCAGCTCGAAGAGCGGCTAAGAGCGCTCGAGGGCGGCGCGCAAGCTTCGCCCGGCCAGACGCCGGTCCAGCCCAATGTCGCGGCCATGCCGCCCGCACAAGCCGCGCCGGCCTATCGCCAGCAGCCGCCGCACCAGCAAGCGGCCCAGCCGAATTACGAGCAGCCGCAGATCGCCTCTCCGGCACCGATCGTTCAGGAGCAGCCTGCGCCCGGCGCGCCGGGCACGCGCCGCCGCGGCGATGCCTTCGACCCGAACCAGAGTCCGAATGCGCCGGGTGCGCCGCGCGCGCTCGGCGGCGGGCAGCAACCGATGCCTGCAGGTGCCCCGAGCGGCGCGCCCGGCGGCCGTGGCGCCGGCGAACCGCTTGATCTCGCCAACAGCGGCCCCCGCTATCCGCAGGCGGTCGGGCCTCAGGCTGCGCAGCCCGGCTATCCGCCGGTCTCATCCGGCTCTCCCGCGCCATCAGGCGGCACGGGCCTTGCGACCCTGCCGCCCTCGGCAACGCCGCGCGACGAATTCGACCTCGGAATCGGCTACATGCAGCGCAAGGACTATGCGCTGGCCGAGCAGACCATGAAGAATTTCTCGCAGAAATATCCGAGCGACCCGCTGCTCGGTGACGCGCAATACTGGCTCGGCGAGAGCTATTTCCAGCGCCAGCAATATCGCGACTCCGCGGAAGCCTTCCTCGCCGTCACCACGAAATACGACAAATCCGCCAAGGCACCGGATGCCCTGCTGCGGCTCGGCCAGTCGCTGGCGGCGCTGAAGGAGAAGGAGGCGGCGTGTGCCGCCTTCGGTGAAGTCGGGCGCAAATATCCGCGCGCTTCCGCCGGCGTCAAAGCTGCGGTCGACCGCGAGCAGAAGCGGGTGAAGTGCTGAGGCGCGGCGATTGATCCTGACAAGACGGATGGCGCTGCGCTAAACAGTGTCCATCCGCGGACGATTGCAGTGTCATGTCAGAGGACAATTCACCGATCTCGGCGCGTGAGGCCAAGCGCCTCTTCGCAGGCCTGAAAGGCGCGCAGGGACTGCTGCTCGCGGTCTCCGGCGGGCCCGACTCGGTGGCGCTGATGTGGCTTGCGGCGCGCTGGCATCGCAGCCTTTCGCGCGGCCCGCGTCTCACCGTAGTCACCATCGACCACGGCTTGCGGCCGGAGGCGGCGCGCGAGGCGCGCGAGGTCAAGCGTCTCGCAACCGGGCTTGGCCTGCCGCACCGGACCGTGCGCTGGCGCGGGGCAAAGCCGAAAACGGGACTGCCGGCCGCCGCGCGCGAAGCTCGCTACCGCCTGCTTGTGCAGGCCGCGCGCCTCGCCGGTGCGAGCCACGTGCTGACCGCCCACACCCGCGACGACCAGGCCGAGACCCTGTTGATGCGGCTTGTGCGCGGCAGCGGATTAGCCGGGCTGTCGGCGATGGCCCGTCTCACCGAGCGCGACGGCGTCGTTCTTGCGCGTCCACTACTCGAGGTTCCGAAGTCGCAGCTGATCGCGACCTTGAAGCGGGCGAAGATCGGCTTTGCCGACGATCCCACCAACCACGACGCTGCCTTTACCCGGCCGCGGCTGCGTGCGCTGCTGCCGCAGCTCGCGGCGGAGGGCGGTGATGCCCGCAGCCTGGCTCGGCTCGCGGCAAGGCTGGCGCGCGCCAATTTGGCCGTCGAGGTGCTGACCGATGGAGCCGAGCGCTTCCTCCGTTTGCGGGATCGCGGCGATGCGCCGCAGGCCGGCGTTCGAAGCTTCGAGGCCTCCGGGTTTGCCGCCCTGCCGGAGGAGGTCCGGCTGCGGATCCTGCTGCGGGCCATCAACGCGTTCGGGCATGAGGGGCCGGCGGAACTCGGCAAGGTCGAATCCCTCCTGGCCGTGCTCGATCAGGCCATTGCCGCAAGTGCCCGCGCACCCGCAAATGGCTGGCCGGCCCTGAAGCAGACGCTTGCGGGAGCCTTGATCAGCCTTGCCGGGGGACGTATCCGCATCGCCCCGGCGCCGGCCCGGCGCAAGGGTGGATCAAGGGTGAATAAGGGCGGATCATGGCACCGGCCGTTTCGAGACCGCGCCGTGAGGACACCTTAACCAGGCAGGAAAAACCCGGATCCGGGCGCCATTATTTCAGCGGGAATCGGACTAAGATGGGCTAAATAGTCCCATCTCGTTCCCTTGGCAGCGACCGGAGCGACACCTAGATTGTATGCGTCTAACCGAGAGGATTCCTTGGGGATTTCCTCGCGCTGCCCAAATAACTGCCCAAGGCTCAGGCCGCGATCCGCGCGACCACGAAGGAAGATCGATGAACGCCAATCTGCGCAATTTCGCCCTCTGGGTCATCATTGTCCTGCTGCTGTTGGCGTTGTTCACGCTCTTCCAGAATCCGGGTCAGCGCGCCTCCTCGCAGGACATCGCCTTCTCCCAGCTCCTGAGCGAGGTTGACCGCGGCAATGTGCGCGACGTCGTAATCCAGGGGCCGGACATTCACGGCACCTTCACCAACGGCTCGAGCTTCCAGACCTATGCGCCGAGCGATCCGACGCTCGTGAAGCGCCTCTATGACAGCAAGGTGCAGATCACCGCGAAGCCGCCCGGCGACAACGTGCCGTGGTTCGTCTCGCTGCTGGTCTCCTGGCTGCCCTTCATCGCGCTGATCGGCGTGTGGATCTTCCTGTCGCGGCAGATGCAGGGCGGCGCCGGCAAGGCGATGGGCTTCGGCAAGTCGCGCGCAAAAATGCTGACTGAAGCGCATGGCCGCGTCACCTTCGAGGACGTCGCGGGCGTCGACGAGGCCAAGCAGGACCTGCAGGAGATCGTCGAATTCCTGCGCGACCCCGGCAAATTCCAGCGCCTCGGCGGCCGAATTCCGCGCGGCGTGCTGCTGGTCGGACCTCCCGGCACCGGCAAGACCCTGATCGCGCGTGCGGTCGCGGGCGAAGCCAACGTGCCGTTCTTCACCATTTCGGGTTCTGACTTCGTCGAGATGTTCGTCGGCGTCGGCGCCAGCCGCGTCCGCGACATGTTCGAGCAGGCTAAGAAGAACGCGCCCTGCATCATCTTCATCGACGAAATCGACGCCGTCGGTCGTCACCGTGGCGCCGGCCTCGGCGGCGGCAATGACGAGCGCGAGCAGACGCTGAACCAGTTGCTGGTCGAGATGGACGGCTTCGAGGCCAACGAGGGCGTGATCCTGATCGCCGCGACCAACCGTCCCGACGTGCTCGATCCCGCGCTGCTGCGTCCCGGCCGCTTCGACCGTCAGGTCGTGGTGCCCAACCCGGACGTCGTCGGCCGCGAGCAGATCCTCAAGGTCCACGTCCGCAAGGTGCCGCTGGCGCCGGATATCAACCTCAAGACCATCGCGCGCGGCACCCCGGGTTTCTCCGGCGCCGACCTGATGAACCTCGTCAACGAAGCCGCGCTCACCGCCGCCCGCCGCAACAAGCGGATGGTGACCCAGGCCGAGTTCGAGGAAGCCAAGGACAAGGTGATGATGGGCGCCGAGCGCAAGTCGCTCGTCATGACCGAGGAAGAGAAGCTGCTGACGGCCTATCACGAGGGCGGCCACGCCATCGTCGGCCTCAACGTCGTCGCGACCGATCCGATCCACAAGGCGACCATCATTCCGCGCGGGCGTGCGCTCGGTATGGTCATGCAGTTGCCCGAGCGTGACAAGCTGTCGATGTCGCTGGAGCAGATGACCTCGCGCCTTGCCATCATGATGGGTGGCCGCGTCGCCGAAGAGCTGATCTTCGGTCGCGAGAAGGTAACCTCGGGTGCGTCGTCCGACATCGAACAGGCGACGCGTCTGGCGCGCATGATGGTGACGCGCTGGGGCCTGTCCGAGGCGCTCGGTACCGTGTCCTACGGCGAGAATCAGGACGAGGTTTTCCTGGGCATGTCGGTGTCGCGCACCCAGAACGCATCGGAAGCGACGGTTCAGAAGATCGATACCGAGATCCGGCGCTTCGTCGAAGAAGGCTATAACGAGGCAACGCGTATTCTCACCGAGAAGCGCGCCGATCTCGAAGCTCTCGCCAAGGGCCTGCTCGAATTCGAGACGCTCTCCGGCGACGAGATCATCGACCTGCTCAAGGGCAAGAAGCCGAACCGCGAATCCGTGCTCGAGCCGACCACACCGCGCGCCTCGGCCGTGCCGCCGGCCGGCAAGTCGCGCCCGCGACCCGATCCGGATCCCGGCCTGGAGCCGCAGCCGCAGGCGTAATCGCGTACGGCAGATCGAATTGAAAAACGCGGCGGAAACGCCGCGTTTTTTGTTGGTGATGGTGATTTGCGGGTGGTGCCAACTCAGCGCCCGTCATTGCGAGCGCAGCGAAGAAATCCAGAATAGATCCGCGGTGACAGTCTGGATTTGCTTCACTGCGCTCGCATTGACGATTTTGATACAGTTGCACTGGAAACTCAGAAGTACGGCAGGCAAAGGTGCCTAAGCGCCGCGCCCACCATCTCTCGCCAATCACGCTAGAAGTGGTGGCACACGCTCTGGAGTTTGCGTCATCACTTCGGCGCCCGCATCGCCAGCCGCAGATTGGATTCAGGAATGCGGCGACATTGCCGGCTCGCCAGACCCTGCCGGACTGCGCAACGCGCCGAACACGACGCCGATGAGAGCGACGATGAGGAGCGGCGATAGTCGTCCCGCCGGAATATACACCGCCGGGCTGAGCAACGGCACCATCCAGATGCCGAGCCCGATCAGCCAGTCGCGAAAGCGTGGAGCATCGATCGATGCGGCAAGCCACAGCACGACGGCGACCGTCAGCAGCGTCGCGTCATAAGGGCCCGAATGCGGGGCTGCCAGCACGGTTGCCGCAAGCAGTACGATCAGCTTGTTGTTGGTACTGAGCGAGGAGCGAAAGACCGCGAACGTTGCCGCCGCGCTCGAAAGGATCGCGGCCAGCTGCAGGATGGAGGCCAGCCGCTCCGGCAGGCCTAGCAGCATCGCGCAGGCCCACACGCTGTGACCCCAGATGCGGCCATAGGCCAGCCATTTCGCGTCGGGGCTGACCAGATTGTTGTACGCCTGCGGTATCCACCAGAGCCACAATTCGACGCCAAAAATCATGGCACTTGCAGCCGCCAATGCGAATGCCGAGCATGCAGCAGCGCACAGGCTGCCATAGCGGCGCGCCCCCATTAGCGCGAGCGGGACGAGCAGGAAGAATTGCGGCTTGAAACTCAGCAGCCCGAGGATTGCCCCGGCCAGGAGCGGTCGCGGTCCGAGCAGCCTGACGCCCGCGACCAGCAGTGCGGCAACGAGAAAGGCGCATTGTCCATCGGCCAGGTTGAGAGATGCCGATGGCGAGACCAGCACGGCCGCGATGATGTAGGGCGTCAGTTGCGGCTGATCGGACCGGTTGCGAAGCGCCCCGGCCAGGAAGCCTGCGGTCGCGGCCTGGAATGCGACATAGGAGCCGATGAAGCCAAGCGGCGCGAATGGCAGCAGCAGAACGAGGAAGCCGGGCGGATAGAACCATGGACGGAACTCCAGAGGCACCGTGAGCCATGATGCGAACGACTGGTTGAGATAGGCCGTGAACGCGTCACCATCGGTGACCAGCGCAAGATTGCCGGCGAGCAACGATCTGACGGCGCCGTAAAACACCATCCAGTCGGTGCCGGGAGCGACGTGGTTCAGCCCGATCCAACCGGGATGGGTGAAGGTGGAGATCAGGACGCCCCAGGCGAAGAGCGTTGCGATCGAAAACGCTGGCAGCATCACGAGAGGAATTCCGATCCAGCGGCGCGATGGACCGGATATCGGCTGCTGAGCTGACGCGCTCACTTGACGGCTTCCCTCGAGGACTCCGCTTCCGGCATCGCGCCGGCCTCTGTGCCGCCGGTTCGCACGTGGATCACGGCGATGTTGTCCGCGTAGAGCCGCTTCCAGCCCTTGATGTGGTCCAGCACCTGGGCGGCCGGTGCGTCCGCGACCATGAGCGTGGCGTCGATCTGGTACGCGTCGAGCAGCCGCGTCAGACTGTCGAGCTTCTTGAGCTCCACGGCCTTGAAGACGTCCATGGCGAAGGTTTCGCCGTAGAGCTCGGCGCGGCCGTCGATGAAGACCGGGATGTCACGCGAGATCAGATAGCCGCCGAACTGGTAGGCGTTGAAGATGCGTTGCGCCTTGCGTTTCTCGAGCAGATCGACGGCGGCGACCGGTGTCTGATCCATCGTGAAGGTGAAGCGGTGATGCGCCATGTAGAGTGAGGTCGAGGTCCAGCCTGCGGCCACGATCATCAGCGCGCCTGTCGCGGTGACGTAACGGGCAGCCCAACTCTCGCCGCCCTGCGTGCCAGGCTGCGGCAGCGCAGACCGTTCGCCGAGGGGCTTGGCCAGCACCAGCGGCACCAGGAAGGCGAAGGCCTCGATGCTCCTGACGTGGGTGAGCGCCATCCAGGTCAGAAGCAGGATCAGAAGAATACGCGGGGGCGAGAGCGTCAGGCCGCGATACAGCCCGATCGCAATCAGGCCGAACAGCGCGCCTTCGAATGCGTTGAAGGAGGCGAAGTTCGCGGGCGCCCACTCGGAGATGATCGTCAGCAGCTCGCCCAGATTGAGGATGTTGATCGCGCCGAGCAATGTGCGCCAGCCATAAGGCGTGACGCAGCTTGCGGCGAGTGCCGCAACACCGAACAGGAACCAGCGCGACAGCAGTCGGACCTGCTTGCCGGACTCCATGCCCCAGAGCGCCACAAATGACATCGGGCCGATCAGCGCCAGGCCCAGCACGAAGCCGCCATGCAGGTTCGACCACAGGGACATTAGCGGCAGCCAGTACCATGACGGGGCGCCCTTGCGGTCGGCTGCGGCCATCAATACGCCGACCCACGCGATCATCACGGGCAGCGCCAGCATGTGTGGCCGCGCCAGAACGTGGTGCAGCGACAGCAACAGCGCGAACATCGCGAACAGGACCGCTCGCGGAATTTCCAGATGGGCCTCGAGCAGGCCGACCAGCATCGCCGCCGACAATGCGACCGCAAGCGCGGTGAGGATCACCGGGCCGGCCCAATCCCATTGCGCATAGGAGAGGGCGAACAGGACCTGCGACAGCCATGAGGTCGAAACCCAGGGCGCCCCCGGACGGGTGAAGGAATAGAAGTCCGTGTAGGGAAGCGCCTGGTGATCGAGGATCCATTGTCCGATCTTGATCTGCCAGAGCGAGTCGGAGTCCTGAAGCAGCGTGTCGCCGACATACACGAAGAAGAGATAGGCGCTCGCACCGACGCACAGCGGCACCAGGGCTCGCGCACGACCCTGCACCGTGATGCTGTTGGCAAAGGAAAGGGACATGCCGCCTCGTCGTCCTGGTGTTTTTGTCGTTGTGCCGAGCGATCGACATTGGACCACGGCGGTCATAATTCCGGGTAAACCGGTGAGGCGGGGCCGGCTTGATGTCTCGACAATTTAACGGATCGTTTTAGATTTCGGTTTACCATCGACGCATACACGCAAACCGCTCTGTGTTTCCGCAGTCGAATTAACTGCGGCGCAATTCTTTGCCTCTACGTTCGGTTCCATGGTCAAGCGGCGCTGGGAAGCCCAAAAGACCAGATCAGTTGTAGCCTCGTGTACTCATTTGGAGCTCTTTATGAAGAACCTCGTTGCGCGTTTTGCGAAAGATGAATCCGGCGCCACCGCTATTGAATACGGTCTGATCGCCGCCGGCATTGCGCTGGCGATCATCACTGTCGTCAATAACCTGGGCACCACGTTGAACGCCAAATTCACCTCGATCTCGAGCAGCCTCAAGTAACGCTGTACGAATCGCGAATTCAAAGAGCCCCGTCCTTGACGGGGCTCTTTTCTTTTGGCGGACGATTTCCGGATCTGGGAAGTCGTGAAGCTGTAGCAAGCTTGTAGGGCGGCAAAGCGTCTGCCGCGGCTCCGAAAGCGCAGGCGTTCCCACCGTCGAGAACATTGAACATTGAAAGTTGCCGGCGGGCACGCCGCTACGCGCGGACCCTAGGGCAACTTGTCGGCTGTCATTCCGCGAGGCCGGGCTGCCAGACCGCCGACGGCGCAGGCGCGGCAGACGTTTGCTGCGCGCGGCGGTGCCATTCGAGATAGAATTTCGCCGCCCAGATCGACGCTGCGGCGACTGCGATTCCGCCGGCGACGTCGATGACGTAATGCGCGCCGATCACCGGTGTTGCCGCAATCATCAGCAGATTGAGCGCAGCCGCAATGCCGCCGAGGCCGCGCACCGGCCACAGCGCCCACATGTAGAGCACGGCGGATGCGGCGTGGAAGCTCGGAAACGAGACAATGCCGGCGAGGAAGAACAACTGGAGCTCGTGCAGGCTACCGTCGCGAAGCGCGAGGATGTCGCGCAACTGCCCGGCATAGACCGCGGTGTTGATTTCGGGAAAATGCGCGGCGGACAGCTGCAGCCCCCAATAGGTGCCGATCGCGGGCACGACGGCGGAGATCGCGATGGTGACTGCGAGCGCGAGGCTCATCGCGAGCATGAACAATTGCAGCCGCATATAGTGCGCCGTCAGTGCCAGCACGACGGGAATGCCGAGCAGCGGCAATTTGATCAGCCCATATCCGCGAGCCAGGCAGTCCGCGAGCCAGGGATGGTCGTTGACGTATCGCGCGATCGGTTCAGGATCGAGGCCGAGTGCACGGTCGATCGCAAGCAGCGCCTGGTCCTGCAGCGGCCAGTTCAGCTTGGCCGCGACATAGCTGAGCGGTCCGACGATGGCGCAGGTGAGAATGATCTGTCCGATCGTTCCGAGCGAAAACAGCAGCTTCGGGTCAGCAAGCTCGCCTTTGACGATGCGATGACCATAGGCCAGCGCGAGCAAGACTGCAGCAACTGCCAGCGTCACCCAATAGGCGACTGGTTCGAGGCTCAGGCCGGTGAAGGCGAGGCCCAGCGCCAGCAGGCTGCCCATGGCTGCGATGGGAAGCCAGTTCAGGTGGAAGAGCTGCCAGGCGGTCCGGGCGTCCGTGTCGACCATGCTGCACCGAGGTGGGATCGCGATACCGCAGCACAGTCGCGGAGCAGGTTTAAGATGGCGGTAACGATCGTGGTTACCCCTTCACCAAAGCAGTTCGCGACGTTTTTAGCTGTTTGAGCTCGCGTTTTTTTTGCGTGACGCTTCATGCATTTGCACCTTGTCATCCACTCTGAATAGTTGTTCAGTCCTTGCGGGGCGATTTGCGATATCAGTGACGAAGCGTTCGGCCGCAGGGCGTGCGACCGGCGTGTGGGACAGGAAGCGCGCCATGGTTTATCGGCGGACGCATCAAGTGGTGAAGCGCCTTGCGGCCCGGCGCAGTGCGATACTGGCGGCGGCGCGGGAGGCGGCGGCGGAAGGCGGGATGGCGGCGGTGCAGATTGCGCCAGTCGCGGTTCGCGCCGGCGTCGCTGCGGGTACGGTCTACCGCTACTTCCCCTCCAAGGCCGATTTGATCTCCGAGTTGATTGCCGAAGTCTCCCGCGACGAGCTCACGGCGATCCGGCGAGCCGCCGATGCCGCGCCGGGGCCGTCCTCGGCGCTGGCGGCGGCGGTCACCACCGTGGCTGTCCATACCCTGTCACAGCGCAGGCTCGCCTGGGGCATCCTGGCCGAGCCGGTCGATGTCGATGTCAGCGCTTCACGTCTCGCCAGTCGGCGCGAGATCGCGGGCGAGATGGCCTCGCGGATCGACGCCGCCGTGCGCGCCGGCCACCTGCCGGCGCAGGACACGGCCCTTGCTGCCACCGCGCTGCTCGGCGCGCTGCACGAGGCCCTGGTCGGACCGCTCGCGCCGGACAATCTCGACGATCCCGCCAGGATGCGCGATGCCGTGCAGACCGTGACGCTGCTGGCGCTCCGCGCGGTCGGCGTCATGGACGCCCGCGCCAGGGGGCTCGTCGTGCAGCAGACGCTGCTGCCGACGGCGAAAGCGCTGGTTGGGGCCTAAAACGTCATCCTGATCGACCGGCGGACCTGATCGCGCCCAGGCCGTTGCTCGAGCTCGCCTTTTCAAAAAACCTCAGCACATCCGCCGGACTCGCCGGCTACTGTGCATGGGGTTGTTTTCGACATTTTTTGTTTGCCGGGTGCCGGCGGAGCTAGATATTCGCTTCGCCCTCGGGGCCGACCGAGGCGATGCGCACCATGTTGGTGGTGCCGGGGATGCCGAGCGGCACGCCGGCGACGATGATCACGCGCTGGCCCGCCCGGACGAAGCCGTCGCGGAACGCGATCTGGCCGGCGCGGCTCACCATGTCGTCCTGGTCGCGCGCATCTTCTGCCACCACGCAATGTATGCCCCAGACGACCGACAGCCGGCGTCCCGCCGCGACGTTCGGCGTGATCGCCACGATCGGCGGCTTCGGCCGCTCGCGCGCCACGCGCACGGCGGTCGATCCCGAACTGGTCCAGCAGATCAGGGCCGGCAGGTCGAGCGTCTCGGCGATCTGCCGCGCAGCGTCCGCGATGGCATCGCCGGCGGTGGCTTCCGGGGCCGGGCGCTGTGCGGTGATGACGGAGCGATAGATCGGGTCGCGCTCGACCTCCTCGCCGATGCGATTCATGGTCGAGACGGCCTCGACCGGGAATTTGCCGGCCGCCGATTCCGCCGACAGCATGATGGCGTCGGCGCCTTCGTAGACGGCGGTGGCGACGTCGGAGACCTCGGCGCGGGTCGGCACCGGCGACTGGATCATCGATTCCAGCATCTGGGTCGCGATCACCACCGGCTTGCCGGCGCGCCGCGCCATGCGCGTCATCTGCTTCTGCAGGCTCGGCACGCGTTCCAGCGGCAGCTCGACGCCGAGGTCGCCGCGCGCCACCATCAGGGCGTCGGAGGCGTCGATGATGTCGGCGAGGCGATCGATCGCCTGCGGCTTCTCGATCTTGGCCATCACCGCCGCACGGCCGCGGATCATCTTCTTGGCCTCGAGCACGTCGTCGGCGCGCTGCACGAAGGACAGCGCGATCCAGTCGACGCCGGTGACCAGCGCCGCTTCGAGATCGGCGCGGTCCTTCGGCGTCATCGCCGAGACCGGCAGGTCGGTGTCGGGCAGGCTGACGCCTTTGCGGTCGGACATCCGGCCGCCGACCACGACGCGCGTCACCGCGTGCTCCTTCGAGGTCTCCTCGGCGATCAGCCGCACCTTGCCGTCGTCGAGCAGCAGCGAATGGCCCGGCCGCAGCGCGGCCAGGATCTCCGGATGCGGGAGCTGGACGCGGGTGGTGTCGCCCGGCGCCTTGTCGGAATCGAGCGTGAAGGTCTGGCCATTCTGGAGCTGGACCGCGCCTTCGGCGAAGGCGCCGAGCCGGAGCTTTGGCCCCTGGAGATCGACCAGAATGCCGATCGGCCTTCCATAGCTGCTCTCGACGTTGCGGATCGTCGCCACCAGCTCGCGCATCTTGTCATGCGGGGTGTGGCTCATGTTGATGCGGAAGAGGTCGGCGCCGGCCTCGAACAGGCGGCGGATCATCGCGAGGTCCGAAGAAGCGGGTCCAAGGGTCGCGAGAATCTTGATACGGCGAAGACGCCTCATGGCTTATTTCCAGACGGGGGCGAGGGAGCTGGCGGGAGGCCAGGCGCGGCGGGGGGCGTACCACCGGGCGGGCCATTGGGCAAACCCGGGACCCCCGGGCCAACCGGGCCGGGGAGGCCTGGCACGCGCTGCTGCTTTGACGGCTGTTCGTTGGCATCGGTGAGCTGCACCGTCCAGGCCCGCTGCTCGCCGGTATCGACCTCGAAATAGCCGGTCCGGTCATAGCCGCGCGCAAGGCAATCCTCGGTGCCGCGGATGGTGAACTCCTTATCGCGCGAGCACATGAAAGCCTGGCCCGACCATTCGCCGCCGCGGTCATAGTCGATGGCGTAGATGTAATAGAAGCGGGCCACCAGAGTTCCGCGCAGCAGGGTCTCGCAGGAGCGCGATGAGATGTTCCACCAGCCTTCGGTGGTCCAGCCCTCGGCATCCTTGTAGCCCAGCGCGATGCCGACCCGGCTCGATGTGTTGTTGCAGAGCCGGAAATCGGCGGAGGCCGGGCTGGCCCAGAGGCACAGCAGGCCAACCACCAGCACCGGGACCAACCGGGCGAGCAGGCGAAGACGGGAGCGGGGAGATTCGGCGATCATTGTCGCGGAAGCTATATCAGATCATTGACGATTTGGCGTAGGGCCCGGGGAACTGCCTGAAGCCGGCTTCGCGCCCGTTTGCGCCGCGATATGGCAAAATCTGTGACAGGCCCCACCTGATCTCGTAAGGGTGACCCATCAAGGTCACAGCCAATTCGCAAAGCCGAGGGATCCAGCCATGGCAATTGACGACAAAACTAGAACGGAACTCGAGGCTGCCGCTTTCCGGCGCCTGGTCGATCATTTGAAGACGCGGACGGACGTCCAGAACATCGACCTGATGAATCTCGCAGGCTTCTGCCGCAACTGCCTGTCGAACTGGCTCAAGGACGCCGCCGACGCCCAGGGCGTCGCCTTGAGCAAGGATGAGAGCCGGGAAGCCGTCTATGGCATGCCCTACGAGGCCTGGAAGTCGAAATACCAGGGCGCGGCCACGCCTGAGCAGCTCGATGCCATGAAGAAGGTTCATCCCGGGCACTGAACGGCCTCGCCGGCAGCCTGATATGCGGTGCCTTTGAGTCGCATCACACAACCGCTTTCTTCGACACGCCGCAGGAAGGTGTGGGCGCGCTGTGGACGAGCGCGATGCTGCCTTGAACGCGAGAGGTCCGAACCCTAAGGGTCTAACCAGCACGCGCGGTGAGGATGCCGGCGTCACCTCGTTTTGCCAGTTCCATTGGGAGTACCAAGATGGCCACCTCCGCCGCCGTCCGCGACGACGAGCCCGCGACGAAATTTGCCAAGGACCAGCTCAAGTCCATCATCGAGCGCATCGAGCGGTTGGAGGAAGAGAAGAAGGCGATCTCCGACGACATCCGCGACGTATTCGCCGAGGCCAAGGGCAACGGCTACGACGTCAAGGCGCTGCGCACCATCGTGCGCATGCGCAAGCAGGACCCGAACGAGCGCGCCGAGGCCGAGACGATCCTCGAGACCTACATGCAAGCACTGGGGATGATCTGAGCTATCGGTGTCGTCCTGGCTTTCGCCAGGGCGACACCATGCCGATCGAAGGAGACCGCGGTGACTGCGCCGCCGCTGCCGCGCGAGGTAAGCCGTGCCTACGATGCTTTTCCGGCGCCGATCGGCAAGCGGCTGCTTTGGGTACGCGAGCTGATCTTCGCGGCCGCCGCGGCGCATGAAGGCATCGGCCGTCTTACCGAAACGTTGAAATGGGGCGAGCCTGCTTATCTGACCGAAGAGACCGGCAGTGGCAGCACGATCCGGCTCGGCCGCCTGAAGGACTCCGCGCACGCCGCGATTCTGTTCAACTGCAAGACGACGCTGGTCGATACCTTTCGTGAACGCTTTCCCGATCAGTTCGAATATCGGCAGACCAGGGCGTTGCTGTTGCCGGTGTCGGGCAAGCTGCCGAAGCAGGACCTATCGGTCTGCCTGTCGCTGGCGTTGACGTATCATCTGGATCGACGGAGGAAGCGTTAGCGGCGCGCGAAGACGTCAGCGCAGCGAACTCGTCCGTACGACGAAGGACGTCGTCTCGAGTTTGGCGGTGGCGGTGCCCGAGAAACTGTCGCAGGACAGGCCCTGCATCGGATCGTCGGCAAAACCCATGGCGATCACGGACTGCGGCTTGACGAAGTAGGCGCGCATTGCGGCGGTGTCGAGCTCACCCATCAGCGTGACCGACATCGCGCCGCTGGCGCTCGGCGACAGCATCACGATCTTGAGCCAGATGCTTTCGCCCTTGGCTGCGGAGAGCCGGGTCGCGGTTGCGACCATGCCGTCGACGCGCTTACCGACTACCGTGTTGATCTCGGTCGCCGGCGCAAGGTTACGCGACGCGGAGGCGGGACGGGCGGAGCGCGGGATCGGCGCGGAGGCGGCGACGACGTTGGCGCGGTCGACCGGTGAGGCGGACGCCGGCGCGTAGGCCAGGGCCTGATAGGCGGCGCTGGACACGCTCGCGGTCGGCTGCGGATCGGTGGCGGCGGCAAGCGCCTGCCGTGCCTTCAGCGCAGCAATTTGGGCCGGCGTCGCCTGCTGCGGCGCAGTCGGGGTATCCCAGAAGCCGCGGGCATTGATGATGTCGGCGGGGGTCTCGGGCTTGGCGTCAGCAGATTTGCCGGCGGCCGGCTTGTCAGCCACAGGCGCCGGTTTCGGTTTGGGCGGCGCGACGATCTGCATATCGGCCGAGGCGAGCTGGATCGTCGCCGCGACTGACGGCTTGGCGCGCGGCGTCGGCACCGGATCGGCCGGCTTGGTCGCGGCGGCGACCACGGTCGGCGCGACAGTCTTCGCGGACGGGGCGGGCGCGCCCTCGTCATCCTCGTCGTTGCTCGCCGCGGCCGGAGCCGGCTTACCCTTGAACAGGGCGGCAAAGAAATTCGACTTGCTGCCGGAATCCTCGCCGCTGCCGCGCCGCTCGATCTCGGCCTTGGCGAGCTCATAGCCCTTCAGCGGCGTGCCGTCGGTCGGGAGGTGGACGGTGCGTCCGTCCGGGAAGACCCGGGCGAGCTGGTCATGCGTCATGCGCGGCCAATGCCGGATGCTGCCGGTGTCGAGATGTACGAACGGCGAGCCGGAGGTCGGGTAGAAGCCGACGCCGCCGCGCTGGAGGCGCAGGCCGGCGAAGCGGATCTGCTCCAGCGGCACGTTCGGGATGTAGAAGTCCATCGCATGCCCCAGCATGTGCTGGCTGAAGCGCGCCACGCCGGAGGAGCGGCGGCGGAGCATGGAGTTGGTCGCGGGCGAGCGGTAGGCGGAGATGATCTGGATCGGCTGCTTGCCGTCGACGTCGCGGTAGACTTCCCAGAGGATGTCGAAGAGGTGACGGTCCATGACCGTCTCGTCCTGGCTGCGCCAGTCGCGCAGGAAGTGGTTGAGCTGCTTCAGCGCCGCTTCGTCGTAGCGTCCGTCGCGCTTGAAGGTGACGGTGAGGTCTTCGCCGGAATGGGTGTGGTGGAAGGAGAGCGTCTTGGTCTCGTTGAGCGCGGCGGCGTTGTGAACTGAACCCGCGGCAGCAAGCAGCAATACGGCAGCGAGGCCGATTCTGGATCCGGCCTTCACTCCCGCATGGGACAACGACAGCACAGCGAATTGGCGTGCGATTCCAGTCAGCACGTTAGAACCCACCCAGTCGACGAGCGTTCAAAATGGACTCTCCCGCTAACCCCGTTAGCGCGCGAAAGAGGATGAACGCTTTGTTAAAGCGAGAAGGTTAATTCGAGGTTGACCTTCCCGCCCCCAAACCAAGTCAGATCGCGAACCTAACCGGGTGAGTGTGGCAAAAAAACGCCCGCTGCCTGAGGTCAGGTGGAGAATGGTTAACGTTAAGCGACCCCATCCAGAGGATGAGGTCGCTGATTTTACTGCAGAATTTCAGGAAATCAGGCGCCGGGCGGCCTGGCTCAGCGGGTGAATACCCGCTGCTGCTGCGGCCGGCGGCCGACCGGGGCCGGCGGCGGGGTGGGCGCTCCGAACAGCCGCTCGAAGAAATTTGGCCCGGACGAGCCGCCGTTGTTGGCCGCCAACACCCCGTTCGGCAGTGTCGTCGCCGGGCGTGAATAGCTCGGCTGGGAGTGCGCGACGACGTTCTCGAGATCCTTGCCGCGACCGTTCTTCAGGATGTTGATCATGGTCGCGTCGCGGCCATAGACGTCCTTGCGGAATTGCAGCTTGCCGCCATCGTCCACGAATGCGGTCTGATAGGTGATGTTGACCGGGATCGGGGTCGGGAATTTCAGGTCGATCTCGCTCTTGCCGTACATGCTGCGGATGCGTTCCGGCGTGTACTTCTCGTTCGGCATCGCGATGTTGAGCAGGACCGAGGCGTACTGATCCGGGTTCTGCACGCGCATGCAGCCGTGGCTGAAGGCGCGTTCGTCCCGGGCGAACAGGTTCTTGTCCGGCGTGTCGTGCTGATAGACCAGGAACTTGTTGGGGAAATTGAAGCGGATGCGGCCGAGCGCGTTGGCTTCACCGGGCGGCTGCGAGATGTGCACCGAACCATCGCGGTTCTGTTCGAGCTTGAGACCCATGCGCTGGAGCACGGTCGGGTCCTGCTGAAGCGCCGGCAGATATTCGTTGTAGACGATCGACGGCGGCACGTTCCAGGTCGGATTGACCGTGATGTACTTCATCGTCTCGGTGAGCAGCGGGGTCGCATGCGTGCCGGGCTTGCCGGTGACGACGCGGGTGGTCCAGACCTGTTGGCCGCGCTGCATCACCTTCAACGTGTAGTCGGGAATGTTGAGGATGACATAGGCATCGCCCAGCGAGGGCGCGCCCAGGTCGCGCGGCAGCCAGCGCCAGCGCTCCATGTTCACCAGCACCACGTCGATCTGCTTGTCGCGCTTCGGGGCGTTGATCGCCCTGACCGTCTTGTCGTCGAGGATGCCGGTCGCCTTGAGCTCGGCGCTGTTCTGGAATTTGCGCACGGCTTCGGCGACCGCCGCGTCATAGCGGGTGTCGCTGGCGTTCTCGGTGATGCCGAGCTTGGCGCGCAGCTGCGGCACGCGCGGATCTTCAACGACGATTTCAGCCTGCTTCTTGCCGGCCGGGGTGTATTTCAGCGCCGGACCATCGGCGATCTCGATCACCGGGCCGTTGCCCTGGCCGCGGAGCTCCGCGAGCTTCGCCTTCAGCTCCTTGTAAAGTTTTTGCGGCGGATTGTAGCTGTCGAGCGCCGCGGAGGCGTCCGCCGCGGTCGTGACCTTGGCGAGCACCTCGTTCGGATCGACCGGATGCTCGGGATAGAGGATGTCGCCGCTGACCTGCGACCAGTGCATGCGGCCGCTCTGGGCCTGGCGCGCATAGTCGAACATGCTGGCGGTGAGCTTGAGCTCGGCATCGGCGAGCGTATCGGGTGTCGTGGCGGCCGCGAAGTCCGGCACCGGGTAATCGGCGGGATTGAGACCGTCGGACGCCGCGTCCTTCAGCCGTGCGATCACGCCCTTGGCCGCAGCGGTCAGGCTGCCGCCCTGGCTCCAGACCGGCGCGAAGTCGCGTGCACCGTAGAACTTCTCGATCGCAGCGCGTTCGTTTTTACGGTCGAAATAGCGCGAGGCCTTTGCGCCAATGATGTCCATGAGCTTGTCGGCGACCGGCTGGTCGGCCGCGGGAACGTTGCTCGCGGCCCCTACCGGCTCCGAGGCCGGAGCCGCAGCGGTGGCGGGCGCGGCCGGTGTTGGGATCGCCGTGTCGGCCTTGGCAGGTTCGGTCTTGGCAGGTTCAGTCTTCGCCGTCTCGCTCTTCGTCGCCTCGGCGGCGGGCGTGGTGGCGACGTCGGAAGGCTTGGTCTCGACCTTGTCCGGCGCGGGGGCGGATTCGGCCTTCAGGGGTTCCTTGGCGGGCTCCTTAGCAGGGTCCACCATCGTGGCGGTGGTGTCGACCTTGATGTCTGATGCGGTCGGGGGCGGGACGTTTGCGGGTTCGGGGCGCGGGATTGCGGCTTCGATCGCGAGCTCGGCAGCGCTGCTGCGCGCCTGATCCTGCGCCAGGGCTGAGCTGGCCGATACCGTGAGGAAGGTCGCCGCGACCGTGAACAAGACACGGTCAAAGCCTGCACGGTGGTTCAAACAGTCACGCATTGTGTCGCACCCCTCGGGTGAACTGTCCCCCGTGGAACAGCTTCGTTATCGCCTATTGAGCTTCGGCTAAACCGCGCCGGCCTCTCGAAAGTTGCACGCCTGCACGCAACGATTCCTACGCAGACGAATCTTACGCGGACGATATACAGGCCCCGATTTCGCAGCCAGCGCTACCCGGGACAACTCACGACAAACTGACTTCAAGCACGCCTCTTGGCAACGGATTGTGCGCTTCTGCCACGCGCTTTTCCCTGTGTCTGTCACTTCCAAGTCACGGTTCAAATCGCAGTCGAATTCCGTCGTCATACGAACGGCTTACAGTCGTATCGCTCCGCCCGGACGAACCTCCGTTCGCTCAGGCTCAGTGCGTCTCCTCACCGCTTTTGCCGCCATGGCCGGGAACCCCGGCCTCATCGAGTTTGCGGTAGAGGGTGGACCGGCCGATTTTGAGGCGGCGGGCGACCTCCGACATCTGCCCGCGGTAATGCGAGATCGCGAAACGGATGATCTCGTTCTCGATGTCCTCCAGCGGCCGAACGTCGCCGGTCGCGGTCAGCATGGAGAGAGCACCCGCTTGCGGCAGCGGTGCGATCGGTATGTCATTACCCGACACGACGGAGGGGGCCGCGATTGGCTCCAGCATCAGCGGCGCCGTCGGAATGTCTGTTCCCGGATGCGGCTGCGAGGCGATCAGGGGGAAGTCGTCGAGGCCAAGCTGGTCGCCCTCGCTCATCACCACGGCGCGATAGACCGCGTTTTCGAGCTGGCGGATGTTGCCGGGCCAATCGAGCTGAGCGAGGTGCGCAACGGCCTCGCCGCTGATGCCGGTGATGGGGCGGTTCTCCTCGGCGGCAAAGCGCGCCAGGAAATGCCTGAGCAGATGCGGAATGTCCTCGCGCCGGGCGCGCAGCGATGGGATCGTCAGCGGCAGCACATGCAGGCGATAGAACAAGTCTTCCCGGAAGTGGCCCTGCTTGACCCGCTCGAGCAGCCTGCGGTTGGTCGCCGAGATGATGCGGACGTCGACCTTCACGGGTTTGCGGCCGCCGACCGCCTCGACCGCGCCTTCCTGGAGCGCGCGAAGCAGCTTGACCTGCGCGCTCAGCGGCAGCTCGCTGACCTCGTCCAGGAACAGCGTGCCGCCATGAGCTTCGACGAACTTGCCGGTGTGGCGTTCGGTGGCGCCGGTGAAGGCACCCTTCTCGTGACCGAACAGAATGGATTCGACGAGGTTGTCGGGGATCGCGCCGCAATTGACCGCGACGAACGGCTTGGCCTTGCGCTCGCCGCTGCCATGAATGGCACGCGCGAACATCTCCTTGCCGACGCCGGACTCGCCCTCGATCAGCACCGGGATCGAGGAGTTTGTTGCTTTCTGCGCCGCGCGCATCACGCCCGCCATCGCCTCGGCGCGTGTGATGATGTCGGAGAAGGTCAGCCGGCCCTCGCGGCTGTGACGGATGCGCTGCAATTCGCCCTTGAGCGCGGACGAATTGAGCGCGTTGCGAAGCGAGACCTGGAGCCGCTCCAGGCCGACCGGCTTGACCACGAAGTCGGCCGCACCCGCGCGCATCGCCGAGATCACATTGTCGATGCCGCCATGGGCCGTCTGCACGATGACGGGGATGCTGAGACCCGCTTCGCGGATTTTCGCCAGCACGCCCATGCCGTCGAGGCCGGGCATCACGAGATCGAGGATGACGCCGTCGATGGCCGCGTCGGGGGCGGTGAGGGCGGCGATCGCCGCATCGCCGGAGTCCACCACGATCGTCTCATAGCCGCATTTCTGCACCATGTTTTCGACCAGCCGGCGGGCTACAGCGTCGTCGTCGGCGATCAAAATACTGGCAGCCATGGTGTTCCCCGCACGCTACTACTATCTGTCTCGAATCGGGGCAGTCTGGCCGAAGCCGATTAACGCACTGTTAAATCCTGATGCCCCCGCCCGCCGTCGCGATTGTTGAACACAGGTTTCCCACACAATGAATTCGCGCTCCAAGCTTGCACTCAAAAAGTCTGCTCTCAAAAAGTCTGCTCTCCGCAAACCAGGCACCAAGCAATCGGTCATCAAGGCAAAGTCCTCCAGACCTTCACCCGCAAAGCCTGCGAGCAAGACCGGCAAGCTTCCGGAGTGGAACCTCGCCGACCTCTATTCCGGGATCGATGCGCCGGAAGTGGCGCGCGATCTCGCAAAGATGGATGCCGATTGCGTCGCGTTCGAGACGGACTACAAGGGCAAGCTCGCAACAGGAACAGCAAAGGAAGATGGCGGAAAATGGCTCGCAGAAGCCGTGCGACGCTATGAGGCGATCGACGACCTCGCCGGCCGGCTCGGCTCGTACGCTGGCCTCGTTCATGCCGGCGACAGCGTGGACCCCAAGATTTCAAAGTTTTACGGCGACGTTTCCGAGCGCCTGACGGCGGCATCGACGCATCTGCTGTTCTTCGCGCTCGAGCTCAACCGGATCGATGACGATATTTTGAACCGCGCGATGCAGGCCACCGAGCTCGCGCACTACCGTCCCTGGATCGAGGATCTACGCAAGGAGAAACCGTACCAGCTCGAGGACAAGCTCGAGCAGCTCTTCCTGGAGAAGGCGCAGACCGGCTATTCCGCCTTCAATCGGCTGTTCGACCAGACCATTTCGAGCCTGCGCTTCAAGGTCGGGCCCAAGGAGCTCGCGATCGAGCCGACGCTCAATCTGTTGCAGGACCGCGACGGCGCCAAGCGCAAGGCCGCGGCAGAGGCGCTCGCAAAGACCTTCAAGGCCAATGAGCGCACCTTTGCGCTGATCACCAACACTTTGGCCAAAGACAAGGACATCTCCGATAGCTGGCGCGGCTTCAAGGACGTCGCAGATTCCCGGCACCTGAACAACCGCGTCGAGCGCGAGGTGGTGGATGCGCTGGTCGCCTCGGTGCGCGCAGCCTATCCAAAATTGTCGCATCGCTACTACGCGCTGAAGGCACGCTGGTTCGGCAGGAAGCGCCTGGCCTATTGGGACCGCAACGCGCCGCTGCCTTTTGCGGCGACCGACGTGATCGGCTGGGGCGATGCGCGAAACATGGTGCTCACCGCCTATCGCGGCTTCTCGCCAAAGATGGCTGACATCGCCGAGCGCTTCTTCACCGACCGCTGGATCGACGCGCCGGTGCGCCCGGGCAAGGCGCCGGGTGCCTTCTCGCATCCGACCACGCCGTCCGCGCACCCCTACGTGCTGATGAACTACCAGGGCAAGCCGCGCGACGTGATGACGCTCGCCCATGAGCTCGGCCATGGCGTGCATCAGGTGCTGGCGGCCAGGAACGGCGCGTTGATGGCGCCGACGCCGCTGACGCTGGCGGAGACCGCGAGCGTGTTCGGCGAGATGCTGACCTTCCGGCGGCTGCTGGCGCAGACCAGGAGCGCAAGGCAGCGCCAGGCGCTGCTCGCCGGCAAGGTCGAGGACATGATCAACACCGTGGTGCGGCAGATCGCGTTCTATTCCTTCGAGCGCGCGGTCCACACCGAACGCAAGAACGGCGAGCTCACCGCGACGCGGCTCGGCGAGATCTGGCTCTCGGTGCAGGGCGAGAGCCTTGGTCCGGCAATCGAGATCAAAGCGGGCTACGAGAACTACTGGATGTACATCCCGCACTTCATCCATTCGCCGTTCTACGTCTACGCCTATGCATTCGGCGATTGTCTCGTGAACTCGCTCTACGCCGTCTACGAGAACGCGGCCGAAGGCTTTGCCGAGCGCTATCTCGACATGCTCGCCGCCGGCGGCACCAAGCATTATTCCGAACTGCTGCGGCCGTTCGGGCTCGATGCCAAGGATCCAAAGTTCTGGGACGGCGGCCTGAGCGTCATCGCCGGCATGATCGACGAACTGGAAGCGATGGGCTGAGCCGAACCGCCTTCAGCGCTGCAGCGAGCAGGTCGGGTCGGCCGTCCGAGTGTCCGGTTGTTCCGACAACGGGGGAGGCGGGTTGTAAAGATCCCGCCATGCACATTGAACGTTTGTGCCCGGGACCAGACTAATTCTTGCAGGCGGGTTCGACCTGCAATGCAATCTGTGATTGTTGATCGTCGCGGTGTGCTCGGCCAGGGAGGCGAACATGGCCAGGATCAGTGCCCCAGACCCCAAGGTAGAGCCGCCACGGGCTGTGGGGGAACAGCAGCTGTGGGGGACGCAGCACCGGAAGATCGTCAAGCGCGAGCTCGCAGCCATCAACAACCGCCGCCTAGCCCAGGGTATGGATCCCGTTGCATACCCTGGCGACGAAAAGGCGATCGACACGGTCGGCCTTGCGCTGTCAGGCGGCGGGATCCGATCCTCCGCAATCTGCCTCGGCGTCTTGCAGGCTTTCAATCACCACGGGCTCATCAAGCACATCGACTATCTGTCGACCGTATCGGGCGGCGGTTACACCGGCTGTTCGTTTACGGCGACCATGACGCGGGCGCAGAATTTCGTCTTCGGAAGCACGCCGACACCTGGAGCCGAGAGCGCAAATGAGATCAGTGACACGCCTGCGGTGGGCCATATCCGGAATTACTCGAACTATCTCGTTCCGGCCGGCGCGCGCGACCTGATCACCGGCGTCGCAATCGTCGTGCGTGGACTCGTTGCCAATCTGAGCCTGACGCTGCCGGTTGTACTGCTCGTTGCAGTGATCACGATCCTGTCCAACGCCGCACGCTCGTCACTCTATACGACCAATTTCTTCGGCCTGAGCGTCG
The DNA here is from genome assembly GCF_052871955.1 of Bradyrhizobium sp. CAR08. Classification (NCBI taxonomy): domain Bacteria; kingdom Pseudomonadati; phylum Pseudomonadota; class Alphaproteobacteria; order Hyphomicrobiales; family Nitrobacteraceae; genus Bradyrhizobium; species Bradyrhizobium sp. CAR08. The sequence goes on along the minus strand of NZ_JBIXJX010000018.1, from coordinate 36,587 downwards.
ACGACACCCACAATCTTGGTCCCCTCTCCAGCCTGGGATTGATGCCTGCCTTCTTTCTTGTCGGCCTTGTTGTCGCCTTGCTGCTTTTGTTGGTCGGGCGCCTTTTCAAAGTCGGGCGGCGCGAGCTGTTTCGGTACCTGGCCGGTCTTGCGTTTGCGATGGGTCTCATCTGTGCGATCGCCAGCTGCCTGAATGTCGATCACTTTGGCCTTTCGCTTGCAGCGGTCCTGCTCGGCCTTGCGCTTTTCTTTGGCTGGGCAGTGCTGCGATCGATTTCGTCGACCAAGGGAGGTGAATTCCGCGGCTATCCGTCGACGGTCGGCGCGACCTATCTCGTTCTGCTTGCCGCCATCTGCTTCTTCGAATTTCAGCCCTTCATGATCGCCCAGATGTTCGATGTCGCCGACGCTAACACGACTCAGTCCGGCGGCATCATTGGCGGCGTTGCAATCAAGTGGGTCCAATCGCTTGCGGCCATCACTGCGCCGGTTGCGGCGGCTGTCACGCTGTTCCGGCAGCAATTCGCCGACCTGCTGAAGGGCGCCGGCGCCTCGGACCTGGGATCACGCCTGCTCGCCCATGCGGCGAAAGCAGCCGTGCTTGTCGCGGGACTGGCGCTGCCCTTGCTGATCTGGGTCGGATATCTCTATCTTTGCTATTGGGGCATCGCGAACGACAAGACGCTCGACGCCGCCTACCGTCAATACCCCATGATCGAGGAGTGGGGAGCGGCTGGCGTGCAACCCGTGCCGCCCGCGGCCGGTGTCGATGTCAAGGGAAATGTCCAGTTTGACTCGGCGACCCGCAAGCTCTCGGCCGAAATCACCAATCGCGAAGCGAAGGTCGTCGTCTCCAAGCCGGTGGGGCCGATCTCGCACATTCCCGCATGGCTGTTTTCCGTTGCGTCATTGCAGTCCCCGGACAAATTCACTTGGTCGAAGTACCAGTTCGGCAACAGTGTCAGCTGGCGGATGATGCTGCTCTACTTCTTGTCGGGCTCGGCCATGTTCGGCCTGTCGTGGGTTCTCGGGCCGAATGCCAATTCGTTGCACCGGCTCTATCGTGATCGCCTCAGCAAGGCCTTCTTGTTCAATCCGCTCTATTACGCCGACGGGGAGCCGTCGCGGAACATGCCGAGCCTGGACCAGGGGAGGGATTTCCTTCCGCTCGACGAGGAGAAGCTGAGCGGTCTGTTACATCAGATGGTCTACGGGGTCGATCCAGCGGGAGCGATGACGGTCGCGACATCGAAAAAATGCAGCCTGGCCTCGCCATATCCCATCATCAACGCCGCGCTGAACATCCAAGGATCCGACTTCGCCAATCGGCGGGGACGGAACGCGGATTTCTTCATATTCTCGCCGCTGCACGTCGGCAGCGAGGCCACTGGCTATGCGAATACACCGGCATTCGAGAAGGTCGCGCCGGGCCTCGATCTTGCGACCGCGATGGCAATCTCCGGGGCCGCCGCTTCGTCGAACATGGGCTCGGGGTCGATCCGCTCGCTGACCCCGACCCTGGCGCTCCTCAACGTGCGCCTGGGGTACTGGTTGAAGAACCCGCGCTGGGTCTCGACAAAGGACAAGCCGCAGCACCACTCGACCCCTTTGTTTCTATGGTCTGAGATCTCGGGCCGGCTTTACGAGAATGCCGATGCGGTCTACCTGACGGACGGCGGACACATCGAGAATCTCGGTGTCTACGAGTTGTTGCGACGACGCTGCAAGGTGATCATCGCGGTTGACGCCGAAGCCGATGCACCCATGAATTTCTCATCCCTGGTGACGCTGCAGCGCTATGCGCGCATCGATCTCGGGATCATCATCGATCTGCCGTGGACGCCGATCCGCAACACCACGCTCGAGTGGATGAAGTGCAACGCAACCAAATCCCCGGCCCGGCGCACGGCGGGCGGACCGCACGTGGCGGTCGGCACCATCGACTACGGCTCGGGGGAAAAGGGGTACCTCGTGTACATCAAGTCGTCCCTGACCGGAGACGAGAACGACTACATCCGCGACTATGCACGCCGCAACGACACCTTCCCGCATGAAACCACCGGTGACCAGTTCTTCTCGGAGGAGCAGTTCGAGGTCTACCGCGCGCTGGGTTTCCACATGAGCCACGGTTTTCTCACCGAGGATGCCGGCGCGGATGCAATCGTCGTCAACGTTCCGGGAGAACGCTGCGCAAAGCGAAACTTCTGCGACAGCAAGGTGGAGCCGATCGGCGCAGTCCGCCGTGCGCTCGGCCTGCGCTGAGAGGCCTCGGCTCGTGGCATCGGAGACCGCCTCTGACGGGCGGATCACCGGTCTGAGCCGAATTCCCGCCCATTGGAATTCCAAATGACCTGATTTGCCGGGAAACCGCGCCTCCGTGCCGTTGCCCTGCCCGGAAGTTTGCGGTATCCCAGCCACGAAATTCGACTTTCGACTGGGGACAATTCATGGCTGACCATAGCGAAGTGGCGTACAGCACCGCCGACGGCAACGACTACGTTGCCCACGAGCAGACCTACGAGGGCTTCATCAAGCTGGTGAAGTACGGCACGGTCTCGGTCGCGCTTATCGTGATCCTGATGGCGATCTTCCTGACCTGATCCATCCCCTGCAGCACCGCCACTGTCGTCGGTGCCTATAAAATTTGCAATCAAGCCGGATTGAAAACCGGTATCCAACGTTGCGGGAGTAACGCTAAGTTCGCGTGCGCGCTTCTTCCCGCGTCGCCGGAGGGCCTATGAAGATCGCCGTTGCCAAGGAAATCGATCCATCGGAGCCGCGGGTCGCCGCTTCGCCGGATACGGTGAAGAAGTTCAAGGCGTTGGGCGCCGAGATCGCCGTCGAGCCGGGCGCCGGCCTCAAGTCGGGCCTGCCGGACTCCGAATTCACCGCCGTGGGCGCCACCGTCAGCGCCGACGCGCTGAAGGACGCCGACATCATCATCAAGGTGAAGCGCCCTGAAGCCTCCGAGTTGGCGCAGTACAAGCGCGGCGCGCTCGTCATCGCCATCATGGACCCCTACGGCAACGAGGCCGCGCTGAAGACGATCGCCGATGCCGGTGTCTCCGCCTTCGCGATGGAATTGATGCCGCGCATCACGCGCGCGCAGGTGATGGACGTGCTGTCCTCGCAGGCCAACCTCGCCGGCTACCGCGCCGTGATCGAGGGCGCCGAGGCCTTCGGACGCGCCTTCCCGATGATGATGACCGCGGCCGGCACGGTGCCCGCCGCCAAAGTGTTCGTGATGGGCGTCGGCGTCGCCGGCCTCCAGGCGATCGCGACCGCACGCCGTCTCGGCGCCGTCGTCACAGCGACCGATGTCCGGCCCGCCACCAAGGAGCAGGTCGAATCGCTCGGTGCAAAATTCCTCGCCGTCGAGGACGAGGAATTCAAGAACGCACAGACCGCCGGCGGCTACGCCAAGGAAATGTCCAAGGAGTATCAGGCCAAGCAGGCCGCGCTCACCGCCGAGCACATCAAGAAGCAGGACATCGTGATCACGACCGCGCTGATTCCGGGCCGGCCGGCGCCGAGGCTCGTCACCGCCGACATGGTCAAGTCGATGAAGCCGGGCTCGGTGCTGGTCGATCTCGCCGTCGAGCGCGGCGGCAATGTCGAAGGCGTCAAAGCGGGCGAGGTCGCCGAGGTCGATGGCATCAAGATCGTCGGCTACACCAACGTCGCCGGCCGCGTCGCGGCGTCGGCCTCCAGCCTCTACGCGCGCAATTTGTTCAACTTCATCGAAACGATGGTCGACAAGACCAGCAAGGCGCTGGCCGTGAACTGGGACGACGAACTCGTCAAAGCGACAGCACTGACCCGAGACGGCGCCGTCATCCACCCGAACTTCCAGCCGAAAGCGTAAGGAGAGCCGCCATGGAGCATGTTGCACAGGTCGTCGACCCCTTCGTCTTCCGGCTGTCGATCTTCGTTCTCGCCGTCTTCGTCGGCTATTTCGTGGTGTGGTCGGTGACCCCGGCGCTGCATACGCCGCTGATGAGCGTGACCAATGCGATCTCCTCGGTGATCGTGGTCGGTGCGCTGCTCGCGGTCGGGGTCGGCATGATCTCGAGCGGCTCGGGCTGGGCGCGCGGCTTCGGCTTCATCGCGCTCATCTTCGCCTGCGTGAATATCTTCGGCGGCTTCCTTGTCACCCAGCGCATGCTGGCGATGTACAAGAAGAAGGTGAAGTGAGCGGCGTGCACCTCGGGGTGACAAAGACAAAGGGGACCTGAGATGAACGCCAATCTGGCTGCAGTTCTGTATCTCGTGGCGGGTGTGCTGTTCATCCTGTCACTGCGCGGGCTGTCCAGCCCCGCCTCATCGCGGCAGGGTAATTTCTTCGGCATGATCGGCATGGCGATCGCGGTCGCCACCACGCTGGCCAGCCATCCGCCGGCGGACGGCCTCGCCTGGATCCTCGTGATCCTTGGCATCGCGATCGGCGGCAGCGTCGGTGCGGTGATCGCCCGCCGGGTGCCGATGACCTCGATGCCGGAACTGGTCGCCGCGTTCCATTCGCTGGTCGGTATGGCCGCGGTGCTGGTCGCCGCCGGTGCGTTCTACGCGCCGGAGGCCTTCGACATCGGCAGCCCCGCCAACATCCATCCGCAGAGCCTGGTCGAGATGTCGCTCGGCGTCGCCATCGGCGCGCTGACCTTCACCGGCTCGGTGATCGCGTTCCTGAAGCTGTCCGCGCGCATGAGCGGTGCGCCGATCATCCTGCCGTTCCGCCACATCATCAACATTGCGCTCGCGATCGCGCTCGTCGTCTTCATCGTCGGGCTGGTCATGACGGGCAGCGCGCTCGACTTCTGGCTGATCGTCATCATCGCGCTGGCGCTCGGCGTCCTCATGATCATCCCGATCGGCGGCGCCGACATGCCGGTCGTGATTTCGATGCTTAACTCGTACTCGGGCTGGGCCGCGGCCGGCATCGGCTTCACCCTCGGCAATTCCGCGCTGATCATCACCGGCGCGCTGGTGGGATCAAGCGGCGCGATCCTGTCCTACATCATGTGCCACGCGATGAACCGCTCCTTCATCTCGGTCATTCTCGGCGGCTTCGGCGGCGAGACCGCGGCGGCCGGCGGTGGCGGCGGCGAGCAGAAGCCGGCCAAGCTCGGCTCGGCCGACGACGCCGCCTTCATCATGAAGAACGCGCAGAAGGTCATCATCGTGCCCGGCTATGGCATGGCGGTGGCACAGGCTCAGCATGCGCTGCGTGAAATGGGCGACATCCTGAAGAAAGAAGGCGTCGAGGTGAAATACGCCATTCACCCGGTCGCCGGCCGCATGCCCGGCCACATGAACGTGCTGCTGGCCGAGGCCAACGTGCCCTATGACGAGGTGTTCGAGCTCGAGGACATCAACTCCGAATTCGCGCAGGCCGATATCGCCTTCGTGATCGGCGCCAACGACGTCACCAATCCGGCGGCCGAAGAGGACAAGACCTCGCCGATCTACGGCATGCCGGTGCTCCAGGTCTGGAAGGCCGGCACCGTGATGTTCATCAAGCGCTCGCTCGCTTCCGGCTATGCCGGCATCGACAATCCGCTGTTCTATCGCGACAACACCATGATGCTGCTCGGCGACGCCAAGAAGGTCACCGAGAACATCGTCAAGGCGATGTAGCGCGGAGGCAAGCGGGCCATTGCCAATGCGACGCGCGAGCAGCGCGTCGCGTGGCACACCGCTCACCAGGCGGCGTGCGGCTGCCGTGACGTTCCGGCCCGCCTCGGGCGATGTCATGAAATTGCTGCCGAGCCGGTGCAAACCCTGAACAGGGGCCGGGTCGCGTCATCATGACCATCGTCAAATGGATCGCCATCCTGCTCGTGACCGTCTATTGCGCCGGTCTCCTCGTGCTGTATGTCAGGCAGCGCGAGATGCTGTTTCCGATCCCGCCCGTCGGTCGCACCACGCCGGACGCCGCAGGCTTCCCCGAGGCCGAAGAGCACGTCCTGACTACCTCCGATGGCGAGAATGTCATCGTCTGGCACGTGCCGGCGAAGCCAGGCCGGCCCGTGATCCTGTATTTTCCGGGCAATGGCGATTATCTCGCCGGTCGCGTCAGCCGCCTCAAGGCCATGACGGCGGACGGCACCGGCCTGGTCGCGCTGTCCTATCGCGGCTATGCCGGCTCGAGCGGGGCGCCGAGCGAGGCGGGCCTGCTGCGCGATGCCGCGGCCGCCTACGCCTTCACCACCGCGCGCTACGCGGCGGAGCGAATCGTCGCGTGGGGCTTTTCGCTCGGGACCGGCGTGGCGGTCGCGATCGCCTCGGAGCATCGTGTTGGAAAACTCATCCTGGAAGCGCCCTATACATCGACGGCCGATATTGCAGCTTCATCGTTCTGGTACGTTCCGGTCCGCCTGCTGATGCGAGATCCATTTCATTCCGACGAGCGCATCCCGCGCGTCACTGTGCCGCTATTGGTGATGCATGGCACCGATGACCTTGCCATTTCCATCGTGTTCGGAGAGCGTCTGTTCGCGCTTGCGCACGAACCGAAGGAGTTCGTTCGCTTTGCGGGCGGTGGACACGACAATCTCGATGCGTTCGGTGCGATTGAAACGGCGAGGCACTTCATTGCTTTCTAGACGGCTTGTCGTTCGGCGCGCGAGCGGGTTCATCGCCGCGATCCTCGTCGTGTTGTTGCCACAGCACGCATGGGCGGCGACCGGGCTCGACGGCGCGGCGATGCGCTGGCCGTATGCGCTGCCCTTTGCCGGCCTCCTGCTGTCGATCGCGCTCGGGCCGCTGCTGTTTGCAAAAGTCTGGCACCATCATTACGGCAAGATCGCCGCGGCCTGGTCGCTGCTGGCACTCGCCTCGCTCGTCATCCTGGCCGGGAGCATGGCGACGTTGGCGGCGCTCGTTCACGCCATGCTCGCCGAATATCTCGGCTTCATCGTGCTGCTGTTCTCGCTCTATGTCGTGGCTGGCGGCATTCTCGTGACGGGCGACATCAAGGCGACGCCGGCATCAAATGCCGGCATCCTCGCGCTCGGTACGGTGATGGCGAGTGTCGTCGGCACCACGGGGGCGGCCATGATCCTGATCCGCCCTCTGATCCGCGCCAACCGGCCGCGGCGCTACAACGCCCATGTCGTCATCTTCTTCATCATCCTGGTCGCCAATGTCGGTGGCGCGCTGAGCCCGCTCGGCGATCCCCCGCTGTTCGTCGGCTTCCTGCATGGTGTCGACTTCTTCTGGACCACGCGGACCATCTGGCTGCAGACGGCGATCGTTGCCGGACTGCTGCTCGCGATCTTCGTCGTCATCGACGTCTGGCGCTTCCGCAGCGAACCCTTGCTCGGCGCCGCCGGCGCCGCGAAGCCGGTCCGCATCCGCGGCCTCGTCAACCTGGTGCTGATTGCAGCCATCGTCGCGAGCCTGCTGGCCTCGGCTATGTGGAAGCCCGGCATCGCTTTCGACATTCTCGGAACCAGGCTGGAGCTGGAAGATATCGCCCGCAACGCGGCGCTGCTGGCCATAGCGGGCCTGTCGGTGTGGTTGACGCCGGACGAGCACCGGCAGGCCAACGGCTTCACCTGGGAGCCGATCCGCGAAGTCGCAAAGCTGTTCGCCGGCATTTTCATCGCGATCATCCCGGTCATCGCCATGCTCGATGCCGGCCATCACGGCGCGTTCGCCTGGCTGTTGTCGGCCGTGACCGCTCCGGACGGCACGCCGCGCGAGGTTGCCTATTTCTGGTTCACCGGTCTGATGTCGGCGTTCCTCGACAATGCGCCGACCTATCTGTTGTTCTTCGAGCTCGCCGGCGGCGACCCGCAGATGCTGATGCACGAACTCTCGGGCACGCTCGCCTCCATCTCCATGGGCGCAGTCTACATGGGCGCGCTTACCTATATCGGCAATGCGCCGAATTTCATGGTGAGCAGCATCGCCAGCGAGAACGGCATCGAGATGCCGAGCTTCTTCGGTTATTTCCTGCGCGCCAGCGCGGTGCTGATCCCGCTGTTCGTGCTGCTGACGCTGCTGCCGTTCGCTCCGATCCTGCGCTGGCATTGAATCTGCCGCGCGATTGCTACTGCTCGGCTGAGACAATTGGAGCCGATGGATGAGCGCGCACAATCCGACGCCTCGATCGGCCTGGATCTTTCCGGCGCTGGCCGTGCGAGGCGCATCTGTCGGGCCGGGCCTTGGTGCTCAGCGTCGTGCTGCTGCTGATTGCGCTGCTGGCGGTCGTGTTGCTGTCCAAGAAATTCTCGCTGGTGGTCGATGCCGTCGCGGCCAGGATCGGCGCGCCGCCTGCCTTTGCTCCTGACCTTCTTCCTGAGCATGCTGACCTTCGGTACGGGCAGGACCAATGTCCTGTTCGGGCTGGTCCATAAGGTGGTATTTGCCGTCTACGTGTTCGTGGTTTTCGTGCCCTGAACCGGTTTTCCGGATATGCCCCAGGAGAGTTCCGATGCTTGCCGCCGAGTCCGAGGTTCAGGTCGACAATGAGCAAGTTCGGGTGACCGAGTGGCGGCTCGCGCCAAACAGCGCCACCGGGCATCACACCCATGGCATGGACTACGTCATTGTTCCCGTGGTCGGAGGGGAAATGACCATCGTGGCGCCCGATGGCGAGCGGTCCAAAGCACAGCTTGCGGCCGGGAAATCCTATTTTCGCAAGGCCGGCGTCCAGCACGACGTGCTTAACGAAACCGCAACCGAGATCGTGTTCCTTGAGGTTGAGCTGAAGTCGTAAGTCCGGCGTACCCCTTTGCCATTGATCCGTCGCAGTTGATCCCTCACTATGCCTCAAAGTTCCCGCATCAGATCGCGCGGGGAGTGGCCGGAATGCTGAAATACATCGCTAAAATCTCGATGGACATCTTCCCCTCGGTGCTCGCAACGATCATCGGGGCGTATATCGTTAATCATTACATCAACGCCAAGCCGGCGGCGGATGCGCCCGCGGCCGTGACGGCGCCCGCCGAGGCCGGCAAGAACGGCAAGCCCGCCGATGTGGCCAACCTCCCCGCGCCCGGCGTCAAGGCCAAGGGCATCTCCGAGAAGAACGTGACGGACAAGCCAGCGGCCGAGAAGGCTGCCGATCATCCGGGCGCGGAGTCGAAGACCTCGACGGCGGACGTGGCACCGGCCGAGGCCGCCCCGCGCGGCAAGCCGTCCGGTCGCGAGAAGGCAGTCGCCAAGTCCACGCCGGCCGTCAGTGCAGCCGCTCCCGCCACCCCGGTGGTGGAGGCCAATTCGGCGCCCGCTGCTGCCGCGCCGGCCGCAACCCCCGACGCCAACGATCTCGTGCGCGCCGCGATCGAGCGCCTGCGCAAGTCGCCTGAGAGCAAAGCGGCTGAGGCCAAAGCTTCCGACACAAAGGCTGCCGACACAAAGGCTTCCGACAATAAGTCTTCCGAGACCAAGGCGCCCGAGAAGACTCAGGAGCCTGCGGTGCGTGAAGCCGCCCGCACTCCGGAGGCCCCGCGTATCATTCCCGTGGATACGTCATCGGTGCGTCCGTTGCCGCCGCCGATCACGGTCTCGACACCCGCAGCCGAGGCCTATGGCAATGGCGGCTCGTCGCAGCCGAGCCCGCCCTACACGGCGTCGGTCGGCAACGAGAACCCGAATCGGCTGACGCCGCCGGCTGATATTCCGGTCCCGATGATTGCGCCCCCGCTCGATCTGCGCGCCGATGCCGGCGCGTCGATGCCGCGGCCGAAGACCAATGTCGCCGACGACATGCTGTCGGGCGTTAAGTCCATGTTCCACTCCGTTCTGCCGAAGAGCGTCACCCCGGATTAAGACGGCGCCCGCGCTGCGCCAGACTCGTCAGCCGCCGACGCGGGCGAGGCCGCTGCGGGCGGCGTCGTCGCGTGGGCGAAGCGAGACCGCCTTGGTGTAGGACGCCGCCGCCTTGGTCCTGTCGCCCAGCCGTTCATAGGCTTGCCCGCGTATGGTCCAGACTTGGGCATTGTGGGGATCGGCCTCGGAAGCCTCATCCAGATCGGCCGCGGCCTCCTTGACCTTGCCGACGGCGAGATAACTGGTGGCGCGGCCGAGCAGCGGCTCGACCTTCTGCGGGTTAAGGCCGCTCGCGGCACTGAAATCGGCGATGGCGAAGTCGTGCTGGTTCTTGCCCTGGTAGATCAGGGCGCGGCCATAGAGCGCCTGCGCGTTGTACGGATCGAGTCCGACCGCGTGATTGAATTCATCGAGCGCGGCCGCCGTCTCGCCGGACTTTGCCAGAGCCTGGGCCTTTGCCGTATGGGCTTGGGCTTCGCTGACATTGCCGGCGCTGACCACGTTCTCAGCGGTCGTGGCCGCCTTGGGTGCCTCCTGCGGCTTCTCCTTCTCCGGCGTCAGCGACCCCAGGTCGAAGGAGCAGCCGCATAGCGAAATCCCCATCAAGGCCAGCGCAAACGGCTGCTGCAAGATCTGCCGTAGCCGCGCCAAGCCGCGCTTGGGGAGAGGGGAGGCCATCTACGGTTCGCTCGCGCTAGTGCCGCATCGGTAGTGCCCCATCCCAGCAAGGCACCGCTCACAAAACAATAACGCGGGCCAGGGGCCCGCGTCATCGAAAACTGAAATCTCTCAAGTCGGGTAAATCAGCGCGGTCCGCGCGGACCAGCACTTGCACCTGCGCCTGCACCCGGGCCGCCGCGACCGCCACGATCACCGCCGGGGCCAGCACCGAACACCGGCTTCGGCTTCATCGGCAGCAGGCCTTCGCGCTGCAGCTTCTTGCGGGCCAGCTTGCGTGCGCGACGCACGGCTTCGGCCTTTTCACGGGCCTTCTTCTCGGAGGGCTTTTCGTAGTGACCGCGGAGCTTCATCTCGCGGAAAATACCCTCGCGCTGCATCTTCTTCTTCAGCGCCTTGAGGGCTTGATCGACATTGTTATCGCGAACGAGAACCTGCACGCGGCATCCTCTTCAGTGGATCGGATTTGAATTCTGGTAAGTCAAAGGGGATGGCGAAACGCACAAGCCCTTAACCTTGAGGGCGCGGATGTATCAGACAAAACTTGGGATGTCCACCGGCCAAGCGGGTTTTCGGGCCAAGTTCAGCCATTAAATGAGGCAAAATACCTCTGTGCGGCCCTGATTTGGGAGATTTGACGCCAAGGGTGGGGCCGTTTCCGGAGCTTTGTTCCGGAATCTTTGAAAGCAGGGGACGACACATGGATATGAAGAAATACGCGGCCGAAGCTATCGGTACCTTTTGGCTCACATTCGCAGGTTGCGGAAGTGCGGTGATCGCAGCCGGCTTTCCGCAGGTTGGCATCGGTCTGGTCGGTGTCTCCCTCGCGTTCGGACTGAGCGTGGTCACCATGGCCTATGCGATCGGCCACATCTCAGGCTGTCATCTCAATCCGGCCGTCACTGTCGGTCTTGCCGCCGGCGGACGTTTTCCGGCCGGACAGATCCTGCCTTATGTGATTGCGCAGGTCGCCGGCGCGATCGTGGCCGCGTGGCTGCTCTACGTCATCGCAAGCGGAGCTCCCGGCTTCGACGTCAGCAAGGGGTTCGCGTCCAACGGGTACGATGCCCATTCTCCCGGCCAGTACAGCATGATCGTGTGCTTCCTCACCGAGGTGGTCATGACCATGATGTTCCTGTTCATCATCATGGGCGCGACTCACGGCCGCGCGCCCGCCGGCTTTGCGCCGCTGGCGATCGGGCTCGCGCTGGTGATGATCCATCTCGTCAGCATCCCCGTCACCAACACCTCCGTGAACCCGGCGCGTAGCACGGGGCCCGCGCTGTTCGTCGGCGGCTGGGCGCTGTCGCAGCTCTGGTTGTTCTGGGTTGCGCCACTGATCGGCGGCGCGCTGGGCGGGGTGATCTATCGTTGGCTCAGCGAAGAGCCCACTGGCGTCGTCGCGGGCGCGAAGACGGCATAACTGCAAAGCGGGATCGCGGCATGCGCCGCGGTCCCGTTATTTGCCGGTCGTGGGTCGCACTTCGGTGACATGTCCCATCTTGCGGCCCGGACGCGGCGCGCCCTTGCCGTAGATGTGCACCGTTGCGCCCGCGACGCTCAGCCACTTGTCATATTCGTTGATCTCGTCGCCGATCAGATTGGTCATGGTGACGACTTCGCCGTGGCGCACGGGCTTGCCGAGGGGCCAGCCGGCAATGGCGCGGATGTGCTGCTCGAACTGCGAGACGGACGCACCGTCGAGCGTCCAATGTCCGGAATTGTGCACGCGCGGAGCGATCTCGTTGACCAGCACCTTGGGTCCGGTGCCGTTGGCGAGCACGAACATCTCGACGGCAAGCACGCCGACATAATCGAGCGCGCCCGCGATCTTGCCGGCGATACTGCGCGCTTCCTCGGCGAGCACGTCCGGGATCCGGGCGGGCGCACGGGAGATCTTCAGGATGTGGTCGCGGTGCTCGTTTTCGGTGACGTCGAAACACTCGACCTGGCCCGTGGCCGAGCGGGCGGCGATCACGGAAATCTCACGCTCGTACGGCACGAAGGCTTCCAGGATGGCCGATTTGGTGGCGAGACTGGTCCACACTTTCGCGACGTCGTCGCCCTCGCGGATGATGGCCTGGCCCTTGCCGTCATAGCCGAAGCGACGGGTCTTCAGCACCGCCGGAAGGCCGATCCTGGCGATCGCCTCGCGCAATGACGGGACCGAGGTGACGTCGGCGTAGGCTGCGGTGCCGATGCCCAGCCGCGTCACGAAATCCTTCTCGGCGAGCCGGTCCTGGGTGGTCTCGAGGATCTTGCGGTTGGGCAGCACCGGGCGGCGCGCATCCAGCACCATCGCGGCCGCGGACGGCACGTTCTCAAATTCGTAGGTGATGACGTCGACGTCGTTGGCGAACAGCTCGAGTGCTTCGACATCGGCATATTCGGCGCAGGTCGCATTCAGGACGACGTCGAAGGCCGGTGAGTCCGGATCGGGCGAGAACACCTGGCAGCGCAGGCCAAGCCGGGCCGCCGCCATGGCCAGCATCCGCCCCAATTGTCCGCCGCCGAGGATGCCAATGGTGTCGCCGGGCTTCAGCTTCACCTGCTTTGCGTCAGTCACGCCTTGTCCTCCGGGCGCTCGGCCACGGCCTCGGTCTGCGCCTTGCGCCAGGCGGCGAGGCGATCGGACAAGGCCGGGTCGGACAAGGCCAGCACGGCCGCCGCCAGCAACGCCGCATTGATGGCGCCCGCCTTGCCGATGGCGAGGGTGCCGACCGGGATGCCTGCGGGCATCTGGACGATCGAATAGAGCGAATCGATGCCCTTGAGCGTCCTGGATTCGATGGGGACGCCGAACACGGGCAATTCCGTCAGAGCCGCCGCCATGCCGGGCAGGTGGGCTGCGCCACCCGCGCCGGCGATGATGACCTTGTAACCAGCCGTCTTGGCGCCTTTGGCGAACGTAAACAGCCGGTCGGGGGTGCGGTGGGCCGAAACGATGCGGGTGTCGGCGGCAACGCCGAGCCCTGCGAGCGTGTCGGCGGCATGCCGCATCGTGTCCCAGTCCGACTGGCTTCCCATGATGATGGCGATCGGCGCGGTCATGACGTGAATTGTTCTCGAAAAACAGAAAGATAGGCCAGACTAAAGGTTCCGGCCGGTGGCTCGCAAGGCGGTGGCAAGGAGAAGGGAATGAACTATCCTGTCTTGGTGAATCCCCGCAAGCCTTCATTGAGCAGGATGCCCATGAAGAAACCAAAAAGGGCAAGCGCTGCGAAGGCCAAAAAGGGCCCGAAGGCCAGTGCCGGCCGCTCCAAAGTTGCTCTCAAGCGTCCGGCCAAGCGTCGGATCAAGGGTCCGGCGCGGCGTCCGACCAGGCCGTCGCAGCGGGCAGCGTCTGCCGATGACGGGGCCAAAGCGGCCATCGAGCCGGCCATCAACGCGACCATCCGCGAGCTCCGGAGCAAGCTCAGGGGGGCGCTGCGGCGGGTCGCGGAGCTCGAGGCGGCTGCCGACACCGATTTCCTGCTCGAAATTCCGAACCGGCGCGGCTTCGAACGCGAGCTCGCCCGCGCCGTCGCCTACATGAAGCGCTACCGCGCCAGCGGGGCGCTGATCGTGCTCGACGTCGATCGGTTGAAGCCGATCAACGATTCCTTCGGCCATGCGGCCGGCGACGAGGTCCTGAAGGCGATTGCCACCACGCTGACGCGGCAGATCCGCGCTTCGGACGTGGTCGGCCGGCTCGGCGGCGACGAGTTCGCGCTGCTGCTCTGGAATCTCAGCGAGACCGACGCCAAGGCGAAGGCCGCGGCTTTCGAGCAGGCCATCGACGAATTGTCCTTTGTCTTTCGCGGCCAGCACGTGAGCGCGGGCGCTTCCGCCGGCGTCGCCCTGCTCGGAGTGCAATCCGACGCCACGCGCGCCCTGGAGGAGGCCGATGCCGCGATGTATGTGCGCAAGGCGCACCGGCGGCACGAGCCGCACATCAGGCTCGTCAGCAGCTAGTTAAAGCGTGCCGAGGTCTTTCGGTACGTCGCCGAAGCTGCGGAGCAGTTTTGCGTCCCCGAATTCGCCGGTCATGGGATCGCCGCTGCGGCTGAACGCGACCGCGCCGGTGTGGCCGGCGCCGTGCGACATAATCTCGGCGCGCCGTAGCGCGGCCGCCGCGCTCTGGCATTCCTCGGCCGCACCCGCGACCGGCGATCCGTCCTCGTCGGTCAGGAAAGGTAATGCAACGTAATAGGTGACATCGGACATGGTCGGCTCCGATAGCTGACAGTCAGGCGGCGCTGCTCTTGCTCCGCATCTTGCTGCGCGAGGTCTCCGGAATGCAGCCTGCGGAAACCGCCGCCTGCAATTCTTCCAGCTCGGCCTCCAGATATTCATTGGCCATGATCAGCGCCTTGATGGTGCTGCGCAGATTGCCGTCGCACATCGCGATCGCCTGATCGCAGGCTTGTTCATAATGGCTGTTGTCGAGAAGGGCGGTTGCCGACATCTGCATTTTCCTTAGACGGTTTCCCCGGGGGTGTTGGGTGCTCAAATGTTCTTATTTTGTTCCTTTCGAGTCAAGCGGATTTACGTGCGGCGGGGCCGCCGTAAAGTTCTACCCGTGGATCAGGCGATGATGTCGGGCGTGATCTGGTCTTCGATGAACGCGATACGGTCACGCAACAACAGCTTGCGTTTCTTCAACCGCTGTAACCGCAACAGGTCGGGGGCGGGCGATTGATGCAGTGCATCGATCGCCACATCGAGATCTCGGTGTTCCTGGTGCAACCGGGCGAGCTCGGATTCGAGTTCGCGCGCATCTTCATTGGTCATGTCTGCGGTGGCCGAAAAACCGATAGGCGTGAGATTAAGGCTGTGGATGCCCTGTGGAAACTATCGTCCTTGCGCGCCGTGATCGCAAGCGATCTCGGGCTGTCGCGCGCCGATCTCCCGCGAGATATTTCTGCGGTCGCTCCGGCGTTGCGCAAGCGCATTGATATCACGGATTTTTCCCGCGTTGTTCCCTTACTCACGCTTCGTTACATATGAATTTCTAAAAATGACAGCGCGACGACTGATATCCATCGACAGAACAAATCGGTGATGTACACTTCCTCGTCCGGTCGAATCCAAGGTTCACCCCTACCGAGGAGGTTTCGAATGACAATTCAGGCACATCTGGTTGAATTGGAACGGAAGCACAAAACTCTCGAAAACGAATTGCACGAAGCTCTCGTGCACCTTTCAACAGACGACCTGCAAATTGTTGAGTTGAAGCGCCGGAAGTTGATGGTCAAGGACCAGATCGAGCGTCTCAGGCACGGCGACACGCTCCACTAGTAACCCCGTAACAGCGTAGAGTTGATCGCACCCTTTCAGGCAGGGATGGGAGCCTTTGCGCTCATCCCTGCTGCAAGGCGCGCAGCGTGCAAGGATTTGCGCGGCTCCAGCGTCTTGTCTGGACGCAGTTCTTTACGCGCAACCGGAATCCAATTCGCTTTAAACCACTAGATGTTTGCGAGCTCGGCGACGTGATCCGCGATCGCGAGCGATGACGTCAATCCGGGCGACTCGATGCCGAACAGATTGATCAGGCCTTCGACGCCGTGATCGCGCGGGCCCTGCATCAAGAAATCCTGCGTGGCCACCGCCGGCGGCACGATCTTCGGGCGGATGCCCGAATAGCTCGGCATGAGAGCACCGTCAGGCAACGTCGGCCAGTATTTGCGGATCGCCGGGTAGAAGCGCTCGGCGCGTGACGGGTCGACCTCATAGTCGATCGTCTCGATCCACTCGACGTCAGGGCCGAAACGGGCCTGCCCGGCCATGTCCAGCGTCAGATGCACCCCTAGGCCACCGGGCTCGGGCACCGGATAGATCAGGCGCGAGAACGGCGCCCTAGCATTGCAGCTGAAGTAGTTTCCCTTGGCGAGGTAGGCCGTCGGGATCCGTTCCAGCGGCATGCCCTCGATGTTGCGCGCCACGGTGGTCGCCGAGAGCCCGGCGGCGTTGACGAGGAGGCTGCATTGCAGCGTCATCGGCGCTTCGCCGCCCGCCTCGATCTCGATGACGCCGGCGGTCGCCTTGGCACGGATCAGCGGGGTGTGAAACGCGAAGGCCGCGCCCGCGTCCTCGGCTTCGCCGCGCAGCGAGAGCATGTAGGCGTGGCTGTCGATGATGCCGGTCGACGGCGACAGCAGCGCGGCGTCACAGGCGAGCGCCGGCTCCAGCGCACGTGCCGCATCACCCGTGAGCAACTGCATGTCGAGCACGCCGTTGGCCTCGGCATGCGCCTTGATCGATTGCAGCTTCTCGGTCTCTTTCGGATTGGTCGCGACGATCAGCTTGCCGCAATTCCTGTGCGGGATGCCGCGCTCGGAACAGTAACGATAGAGCGCGTGCTTGCCGTCGACGCACATGCGCGCCATCCAGCTTCCGGCGCGGTAGTAGATGCCGGCATGGATCACCTCGCTGTTGCGCGAGGAGGTGATGGTGCCGATGGCCTCGGCTTGCTCGAGCACGATCACCTCGCGCCCGGCTTGCGCCAGCTTTCGAGCCACCGCGAGCCCGATCACGCCGGCTCCGATGACGACGCAGTCCACCCTATCCATGGTCGTGCAGGACGTCCGCTCGAAGCGACGATGGCCCCACGCCTGGGGAGGGCGGCGCGGGGGCTTTTTCCGTTAAGGAAGCATTTATCATGTCAGGGCAATTGCCGTATTTGATGCCACATTGTTCCGTTGCGCGTACAGGCGTTTACCCGATCCAAACTCGCGAGGCCAGACAATCCGACGTTGAAATCGCGGGTGGCTGATGGCGGAGAAGAACTGGCACGCGGGCAGCGCGCTTCCGATTGCGGTGCAGGCCGTCGTGTGCCTGGCCGCAGCGGTCGCGCCTGCACGCGCCTTTGCCCTTTCCGACAGCTTCGCCCCGCCGAGCTATCTCGGCGAGCTCAATCCCAA
This sequence comes from Bradyrhizobium sp. CAR08, assembly GCF_052871955.1. Lineage (NCBI taxonomy): Bacteria > Pseudomonadati > Pseudomonadota > Alphaproteobacteria > Hyphomicrobiales > Nitrobacteraceae > Bradyrhizobium > Bradyrhizobium sp. CAR08. The sequence continues at coordinate 19,231 of NZ_JBIXJX010000018.1, read as the reverse complement.
CGTGATCTGGGAAGCCCTGATCGCGGGCGTCGTGATCTGCTCGTTCCTCATCGCGATCGCGCTGTGGATCCATTCCTCGCTGCGCCGGACCAGGCGTCTGCAGCTGCGGCGCAATGCCTTCGTCTCCTCCGCCATGAACAATCTCAACCAGGGCGTGGTGATGACGGATGCGCAGCGGCGCGTCATCTTCTGCAACGACCGCTATATCGAGATTTACGGCCTGGCGCGGTCGGATCTCTGGGCCAACATGAACGGCTACGAACTCCTTGAGCTGCGACGCAAGCGCGGGGTGCTCGGCGCCGCCTCCAACGAGGAGTTCTACGAGAAGGCGGCAAGCACCAACGGCTTGATCACCGAACTGCCGGACGGGCGGGCCATCCTCGTGAAATATTTCGTGCTGCCCAACGGCGGCTCGGTGACGACGCATCTGGACGTCAGCGAGCAGCGCAGGCTGTCGCGGCAGCTCGCCTCCACCAAGCAGTTCCTGGAAACGGTGCTGGACAACGTGCCGGCCTGCGTGGCCGCAAAGAACATCGAGGATGGTCGCTACATCTTCGCCAACAGCGCCTATGAGCGGTTCTGGGGCTTCTCGCGCGACCATGTCGTCGGCAAGAACGCGCGCGAGCTGTTTGCGCCGATCTCGGCGGACAGCATCGAGGCGACCGACCGCACGGCACTCGATTCGCCGGACGGCCAGTTTCGCAACGAATTCGAGGTCGACCGCGCCGGTGAGCGACGCATGGTTGCCTCGATCCGGATCGTTGTCCGCAACGAGAGCAACAAACCCGAATTCCTGATGCTCGTGTTCGAGGACATCACCGATCGCCGCTCGCTGTCGAAGGAGCTGGAGAGCACGAAGAAGTTCCTCGAGCTCGTGGTCGACAACATCCCGGTGGCCCTAATCGTCGAGCAGGTCAAGGACGGCCGCTACCTGCTCGCCAACCGCAGCGCCGAGACGATCCTCAACCGCAGGCGCGAGGAAGCCACGGGCCTGACCGCGTCCGACATCTTCAATCCCAAGGAAGCCAAGCTGATCATCGCGCGCGACGAAGCCGCGATCAAGAAGCGTGGGATGATCACCGAAGAGCACCCGATCTCCACCAAGGACGGGCTGCGGCTGTTCCTCACCCGCCGTGCCACCGTGCTGAGCGACACCGGCGAGCCGCAATATCTGATCAAGACCCACGAGGACGTCACCGATCGCCGGCAGACCGAGTCGCGCATGGCGCACATGGCCTATCACGACGGCCTCACCGATTTGCCGAACCGTGCCGCTTTCCTGCAGGCGTTGACCCAGATGATCGAGGCCTGCGAGGGCACCGGCGAGGAGTTCGCGGTTCTGTGCGTCGATCTCGACGGTCTCAAGGAGGTCAACGACGTCTTCGGTCATGCGCACGGCGACAAGCTACTGGTCGAGGTGGCCCAGCGGCTCCAGGACTCCGCGCGCGGCGGCGTGGTGGCGCGCCTGTCCGGCGACGAGTTCGGCCTGATCATCGACGGTAAGCAGCCGGATGCAGGTCTCGCGCTGGCGCAGCAGATCGGTGATGCCGTCGCTAAGGAATTCCAGATCGACGGCCGCCCGGTCCGCGCCGGCGTCACCACCGGCATGTCGATCTTCCCGCACAACGGCGCCGACGCCGCCTCGTTGCTCGCCAATGCCGGCGCGGCGCTGTTCCGCGCCAAGCAGAAGTCGCGCGGCACGATCAGCCTGTTCCAGCCGGAGATGGACCAGCAGATCCGCGATCGCCGCGTGCTGCACCAGGATCTCTCGATGGCGATCAAGAACGGCGAGCTCTCGCTCGCCTTCCAGCCGCAGGGAGCAGCGGGCCACAGCGTCGCCGAGAGCGAGATCATCGGCTTCGAGGCGCTGGCGCGCTGGCAGCATCCGGTGCGCGGCCAAGTCTCCCCGGCCGAATTCATCCCGATCGCGGAGGAAAGCGGCCTGATCGTCGAGATGGGCGAGTGGATCCTGCGCGAAGCCTGCCGCGAGGCCGCGTCCTGGCCGAAGCCGCTTCAGATCGCGGTCAACCTGTCGCCGGCGCAGTTCATGCACGGCGACGTGGTCGGGCTCGTGCATTCCATCCTGCTCGAGACGGGTCTCGCACCCGGTCGGCTCGAGCTCGAGATCACCGAGGGCGTGCTGATCGAGGACTTCGATCGCGGTCTGGCGCTCCTGCGCCGGCTCAAGGCGCTCGGCGTGCGCATCTCCATGGACGATTTCGGCAGCGGTTATTCCTCGCTGAGCTATCTCCAGGCGTTCCCGTTCGACAAGATCAAGATCGACCGCGCCTTCATCATCAATCTCGGCCGCAACCCGCAATCGGCGGCGATCGTGCGCGCGGTGATCGATCTCGGCCATGGCCTGGAAATGTCGATCGTCGCCGAGGGCGTCGAGACGCTGGAACAACTCGCCTTCCTCGCCGCGGAAGGCTGTGACGGCGTGCAGGGCTATCTGCTCGGCAAGCCACTGCCGATCGGGAAATATGCCGGCCTCGTCGGTCGTGCCGAAGTCATGGAGCTTGCGCTCAAGACCGGCTAGAGCGTTTTTCGAGCGCAGCGGATGCGGGTTCGCGTCAAGAAAACGCGCCAAACCAGAATCTAGAGCCCCGTTCCGATTTCATCGGAAGGGAAATGGCTCTAGAGATGGCGAGCGTTTCGCTCCCATTCGACGGCTTCATGGCGGATTACGATTTTGCGATCATCGGCGGCGGCCTGAACGGCGTCAGCCTCGCCCGCGATGCCGCCGGCCGCGGCCTGCGGGTCATCCTGTTGGAGCAGGGCGATCTGGGCGGCGCGGCGTCGTCGGCAACGCCGCGGCTGATCCACGGCGACCTGTCGGTTCTGGAACGGCGCGGCTTCCGCCGGGTGCGCCGGGCGCTCGCTGAGCGCCGGATCTGGCTCCGGATCGCGCCGCATCTGGTTCGGCCGATGCGCTTCGTGATCCCGGCGCATTCCGACGAGCGCCCACCATGGCTGCTGCGCGTCGGCCTGCTCCTCTACGACAGCCTCACCAGCCGGAGCGGCCTGCCTGCAACGGCGACCCTCGACATCACGCATCATCCGGTCGGCAACGCGCTGAAACGACCATTCGGCACGGCCTTCGAATATTCGGATTGCGTCGTCGACGATTCCCGACTGGTGGTGCTCACGGCACTGGATGCGGCCGAGCGCGGCGCCGTGATTCGGACTGGAGCGCGCTGTGTGCGCGCCGATCGAACCGACACATGGCGGCTCGCGGTGGTCGACCGCGGCCATCGTCGCACGATCACGGCCCGGGCACTGGCCAACGCCACCGGCGGCTGGACGTCGATGGTCGCCGAGACCGTGCTGCGGCAGCCGCAACCCGCCGTGGCGGCGATGCAGATGAGCCAGATCATCGTCCCGCGATTGTTCGATTCCGATAACGTCTACGTCTTCCAGAACAGCGATGGCCGGCTGATCTTGGCGAGTCCTATCGCGCGCGATTTCACCCTGATTGGAACAGTCACGCACGATTTCACCGGCGATCCTGCGATCGTCGCGATGCGGGGGGCCGACGTCAGCTATCTCTGCGAAGCGGCCAGTCGCTATTTCCGCGAGCGCGTTGCCCCGACCGACGTGGTGCGCGCGGTCTCCGGCGTCAACCTGACGCTGGCGTCCGCGCGCGGGCGTGATGGCACGACGCTGTTCGACGCGCGACGGCGCAAGGCGCCGCTGATCACGATGTTTGGCGGTGACGTCACCACCTCGCGCCTGCGGGCGGAGCGCGCGGTGACGAAGTTGACGCCGTTCTATCCGATGTCGCCGCCCTGGACCGCAGGCGCGGCGCTGCCGGGCGGAGATTTTGCCTGGGATCGTTTCGACACCGAGGCCGATCTTGCGCGTGACCGCTGGCGCTTTCTCTCGGAGGCGCAGGCCCAACGCCTCGTCGCGGCCTATGGCTCGCGGCTATCGGCTGTGCTTGCCGAGGCGAAGACCCGGGACGATCTCGGCCCCGCCTTCGGTCCCGAACTGACCGGGGCCGAGGTGCGCTATCTCATGACCCACGAATGGGCGCGTTTTCCCGAGGACATCCTGTGGCGCCGCTCCAAGCTCGGCCTGACGATGTCAGCGGGGGAATGCGATGCGCTGGCTGCGTTCATGGCGAATGCGTGAACGAACGGCCTCTAACCGGTTGAGTGAGGGACGATCGGCCGCTAGCGTGCGGCTTGATTGGGGTTGGCAGGAACCATGACTGACGAGTTGCCCAGAACAGACGCGGCTGCGGCTGCGGTCGGAGAGACGCAGTTCGCGGCCGGCGAGCCGTTGCTGCGCATCGAGGGCGTCGCCAAGACGTTCGGGACGTTCCGGGCCGTCGATGGCGTCTCGCTCGACATCAAGGCCGGCGAGTTCTTTGCGCTGCTCGGGCCCAGCGGCTGCGGCAAGACCACGCTTCTGCGCATGCTCGCCGGTTTCGAAGCGCCGGATCAAGGGCGCATTCTGCTCGGCGGCAAGGACATCGCGCAGGCGCTGCCGCATGAGCGGCCGATCAACATGATGTTCCAGAACTACGCGCTGTTTCCGCACCTGTCGGTGCGCGACAACATCGCCTTCGGCCTGAAGCGCGCCGGTATGGCGCGCGCAGACATCGCCACGCGTGTGGCGGAGATGGTTGCGCTGGTGAAGCTCGACGGACTCGAGAAGCGCAAGCCCGACCAGCTCTCCGGGGGACAGCGCCAGCGCGTGGCGTTGGCGCGTGCACTGGCGCGACGCCCGCAGCTCCTTCTGCTCGATGAGCCGCTCGCAGCGCTGGACAAGAAGCTGCGCGAAAGCACCCAAGGCGAACTGATGGAGCTTCAGCGCCGGCTCGGCATGACCTTCATCATCGTCACCCACGACCAGGAAGAGGCGATGACGATGGCGAGCCGGATCGGCGTGATGAGGGACGGCAGGCTGGCGCAGGTCGCGAGTCCCCGCGAACTCTACGAGGCGCCACGCTCGCGCTGGATCGCGGAGTTTGTCGGCGACATCAACCTGTTCGACGCCAAGTCCAAATTGCGCGACGGTCATCGTCTGGTCATAGGCACGCGCGATGCGGGACCGCTGGTGGTGGCGGAGCCGCGCGAGCCGTTCGGTGAGGTCAGATTATCGGTTGCGATCCGCCCCGAGAAGGTCAAGCTGTCGCGCCGTGGGCCGGCGAGGGAGGCCGGTCATGAGACGGCGATCAACCAGCTGGACGGCGTGATCGCCGACATCTGCTATCTCGGCGGCACCACCACTTACAAGGTGAAGCTCGAGGCCGGCGGGACGGTGCAGGCGTCGGTCGCCAACAGCGCGCGCCTTGACGTCGACGCCTACAGCGTGGGCCAGCCTGTCGTCGCCTGGTTCACGCCCGACGACTGCGTGGTGCTGCCGTCATGAGCGGGCGCCGCATTTTTGCGCGACCGGCTCACTTTGCCGCGATCGCGCCCTATGTCTGGATGGTGCTGTTCTTCCTGGTGCCGTTCGGCTTCGTGCTGAAGATCAGCCTGTCGCAGACGGCGATCGCGCAGCCGCCTTACGAGCCGGTGTTCGACCTGATGGCGGGATGGGGGGCGCTGAAGGCCGCCTTTGCCGCGCTGTCGATCGACAATTTCAGGCTGCTCGTCTCCGACGATATCTACGTGTTCGCCTATGTGCGTAGCCTCACCGTCGCCGTCACCGCGACCGCGCTGTTGCTCCTGATCGGCTATCCCATCGCCTACGGCATGGCGCGGCTGCCGGCGCGCTGGCAGGCCGTGGCGATGGTGCTGGTGATCGTGCCGTTCTGGACCTCGTTCCTGATCCGGATCTATGCCTGGATCAACATCCTCCAGCACGACGGCCTGCTCAACCAGATCCTGCTGGCGCTGCATCTGGTTAGTCAGCCCGTGGTGTGGCTCTCCACCGACAGCGCGATGTATATCGGCATCGTCTATTCCTACCTGCCGTTCATGATCCTGCCGCTCTACGCCACGCTGGCCAAAATGGAGCCGGTGCTGGAGGAGGCCGCCTCCGATCTCGGCGCGCCGCGCTGGCAGGTGTTCTGGCTCGTCACCTTCCCGCTGTCGCTGCCCGGCGTCGGCGCCGGCGTGCTGCTGTGCTTCATCCCCATCGTCGGCGAGTTCGTCATTCCGGATCTCCTGGCCGGCTCCAATGCGCTGATGATCGGCCAGACCTTGTGGCTCGAATTCTTCACTAACAAGGACTGGCCGGTCGCCTCCGCCGCGGCCATCGTGTTGTTGGTGGTGCTGCTGGTCCCGCTGCTGCTGTACGAACGGCTGCAGAAGCGGCAGCTGGAACAGGGGCGGTGAGGCGATGCGCAAGGTCTCCCGTCTGTCCCGCTTCAACGTCGCCTCGCTTTCGCTGGGTCTGGCCTTCCTCTATCTGCCGATCCTGATCCTCGTGATCTATTCCTTCAATGCCTCGCGGCTGGTGACGGTGTGGGGTGGCTGGTCGCTGCGCTGGTATCACGAGTTCTTCAATGACCGCGCCATGATCGAGGCGGCCTGGATGAGCCTGCGCGTCGCGGTTTCGTCGGCAACCATTGCGACCCTGATCGGCACGCTCGCCGCCGTGGCGCTGTCGCGCGGCGAGCGGTTTCGCGGCCGCACCCTGTTCTCCGGCATGCTCTATGCGCCGCTGGTGATGCCGGAGGTGATCACCGGACTGTCGCTGCTGCTGCTGTTCGTGGCGCTAAACGCGGAGCGCGGCTTCTGGACGGTGACGATCGCCCATACCACGCTGACGATGTGCTTCGTCGCCGTCGTCGTGCAGTCCCGCCTCGGCTCGCTCGACCGCTCCTTGGAAGAGGCCGCGATGGATCTCGGCTACGACCCCCTGCGCGCGTTCGTGGCCGTAACGCTGCCGCTGATCGCGCCTGCGATCGTCGCGGGCTGGATGCTCGCCTTCACGCTGTCGCTGGACGATCTCGTGATCGCGAGCTTCACCACCGGCCCCGGCTCGGCGACGCTGCCGATCCGGATCTATTCGGAAGTGCGGCTCGGAGTGAAGCCCGAGATCAACGCGATCTGCACGCTGGTGATCGCCTTGATTGCTGTTGTCATCGTCATCGCCTCGCTCGCCTCGAAACTGTCGAGCTCGCAGGGCGAGAGCGCGGCGCCGCTATAACGGGAGGCGATGATGACGTTTGCCTATCAGGTCCTGGTGCATACGCCGCTCTGGGTCTGGACCTTGCTCGCCTAGGCAGGGCATCAAGGCGATGCAGCCGCGCAAGACGCCGGTCTGGCGTGCGCTGATCGTTCCGATCGTATTCATCGTCTGGGGCATTTCGCGGATTGGCTTCGGACAGCAGGATAGCGCGTGGCCGCTGGTTGTCTGGGGCGGGGCCGCATTGGTGTTGTTGCCGATCGGCGTATTAACGTCGCGTCCGTTCGACGTCGATCACAAGACAGGCGAGATCATCCGCGCGGGTGGCGCCTTTGCGCTGATCCGCAACCTCGTCATATTCTCTCTGCAGTATGCGGTCGGCGTGATCTCGACGGTCGATGCGAGCGACCGTGCACTCGCACTCGTCGTCGGCCGCGCGATTTCGGGCGCGACCGCGGGCTATTTCATCGGCTCGACGATCGCGCTGCTGGTTGCCTACCAAAGAAAGCGCGCCGTGGATCTCAGGACTTCACCGCACCGGCCGTGAGCCCGCCCACCATGTAGCGCTTGAAGGCGTAATAGACCGCGGCCGGCGGCAGCGCGTAGATGAAGCCGGTGGTCATCAACAGCTCCCACGGCGAGTCGTCGGCGGCGAGGAAGTTGCCGAGCGCGACCGGCAGCGTGATATCGGTGTCCTTGGACAAGAGCAGGAACGCGTAGAGATATTCGTTCCAGGCCAGCAGCACGGCATAGGTGCCGATCGCGACCAGCGAGGGCATCATCAGCGGCACATAGACCAGGCGGAACAGCTGCAGCGTGGTCGCGCCGTCCATCACGGCGGCCTCGTCGAGCTCGACCGGCAGCTTGTCGGACGCCTGCTTCAGCACCCAGATCGCGTAAGGCGAAGCGATCGTCACCATCGCCAGGATCAGCGACCAGTGATTGTTGAGCAGGCCGTAGTTGCCCATGGTGCGGTACATCGGCACGGCGAGGAACGCCGCCGGGATGAAGTAGGTGAACAGCGCGAGATTCATCACCCAGCGGCCGCCCGGCGCCTTAAGCCGCGAGATCGAGAATGCGGCGGCGGTCGCGACGAACAAGGTCAGCGCGCCTGCGGCCAGCGCGATCACCGTCGAGTTCCAGAACTGGATCCAGAAGTCTCGCAGGAAATAGTGCTCTTGGTAGAACACGATGTGAAAGTTGTGCAGCGTCGGATGATCCGGCCACAGCTTGCCCGAGAACGCGTCCTCCTTGGGCGAGATCGCGAACAGGAACATGTGGTAGATCGGAATCATGGTCCAGATGAAGACCGGGATGCCGATCAGCAGGAGCTTGGCTTCGGTGCCAACTTCGCGGAGGGTGGGAAGCTTCATCGCGACAACCGTTTCATCATGAAGTATATCAGCGGCAGCACGAGCGGTATCGCGCAGACGATAGAGGCCATCGCAAGCGAGAGCTGGTCGAGCCGGAGATAGCGGATGCCGAGTGTCGACAGCACGTGCGTGAGGTCGGCCGGCCCGCCGCCAGTGAGCAGATAGACGCTGTTGAAGTCGCCGAGCGTCCAGATCATCGAGAGCAGCGTGCAGGTGACGTAGAGCATCTGCATCGACGGCCAGGTGATGAAGCGGAATTTCTGCCACGGACTGGCGCCGTCGACCTCGGACGCCTCGTACAGATCCTGCGGGATCGCGAGCCGCCCGGTCAGCAGGATCAGCGTCCAGAACGGCAGCGACTTCCAGATATGCACGGCGATCGCCATGGTCAGCGCGACCGTCGGATCGTTCAGCCAGTTCGGCCCGTCATCGCCGGTGAGAGAGAAGATGAAATGGTTGACCATGCCCCATTCGGGATTGAGCATGAAGCGGACCGACAGGATGGTCGGGATCGACGGCACCGCCCAGGGCAGGATGAAGATCACCGACAGCCATTTGATCCAGGGGCGCTGCTGGGCGAAGAAGCCGGACAGGAACAGCGCGATCAGCATCTTCACGTTGATGCCGATGACCAGGAAGATCAGCGTGTTGACCGCGGCGCGCGCGAAGATCGGGTCGTTGTACAGCGCGACATAGTTCGCCGGACTGCGCGCCAGCCACAGGCCGTAGCCGACGGGATAGACGACGAAGGCCAGGAAGACGAGTAGATAGGGCACAAGCAGCAAGATGCCCCAGACCTGCTGCGTGGTCAGGCGCGCCGACAGGGGAGGGGCCGGAATTGTGTCTGAGCCGGAAAGTGTGATCGCCATATCGCATACCCACCGAAAGCAACCGGTCGCGGAGAGCCGCGACCGGTATTAGCATATACCTTATTGCAGTCCGAGATCAGCCCGCGACCGCCTTGATGCGGGCGATCAGCTCGTCGACCGCCTTGTCCACCGGCACCTTCTCGCTGACCACGCGGTTCATCGCCTTGGCCCAGACGTTCTCGTTGTTCAGGATGGTGAACTTCCAGTTCTTGGTGAAGTCGAACGCGGCGGTGCCGCCCTTGAACTGCGAGTAGACCGCCTTGCGATGCCGGTCAGCCTGCCAGAACGGGCTCTCTTGGCTTTCCTTCGTCACCGGGAACCAGCGGCCGAGCGCACCCTCGATATAGGGCCGGACGTTCTCCTCCTGGAGCAGGAAGGCGATGAACTGCTTGGCCTCGGCCTTGTTCTTGGCCACGGAGAAGACCAGCCCGGTCTTGACGTCCGAGCGGTAGCGGATCGTCGAACCGTCCGGAGCCTTCGGGAAGGACGCGGTGATGATGTCCTCGCCATAGGCCTTCTTGCCGGCTTCGCGCTGCTCGGGCGTGAGCGTCTGGTTCTGGGAGTCCTCGAACCATTTCGCCGCGATCGAGATCGTGAAGTTGTGGGTCATCACGATGGTCTTGTTGTGGAAGGCGACGTTGTTGTCGGGATCCTTCCAGGTCGTCGAGGACGGCGGGGTGCAGCCCTTGATGTAGGTGTCGGTGTAGTCCTTCATCGCCTTGATCAGGTTCTCGCGGACCTTGGGATCGTCGACCGTGAGCTTGCCGTCGTCGTCGACCAGCTTGACGTGATAGGCATCCATGAAGGTGTAGAACGACTGGAAAGCGTCGGTGGATTCCACGCCCATCGGCTGGCCGACGCCGTAGACGCGCTGGCCGGTCGCCTTGCGGATCCCCGGTTGCACCTTGTCGCACCAGAATGTCCAGTAGCCTTCCCAGTCGGTCGGGATGTCGGCGAGCTTGAAGCCGGCCTTCTCAAGCATGTCGTTCCAGATCTCGACATGCATGCTCTGCTGCTTCAGCGGGAAGCCGTAATAGGCCTTCTTCTTGGTGACGTCGTTATAGAGGATCGACGCATCCAGCGTGTTCTGCACGAACCGATCCTTGATCGGCTCCATGATGTCTGAGAGGTCCTCGAGCCTGCCTTCGTAGGCCCACTTGCCCTGGACCTGCACGTCGTAGGTGTCGGAATAGGCAACATCGGGCACGGTGCCTGAATCGAGTGCGGCGACCGTCTTCGGAATCATGTCCTGGATCGCGTACTGCGACAATTCGACCTTGATGCCGGTCTTGGCTTCGAACTTCTTGATTGTCTCGAGCAGCGCGTCGTCTTCGGAGCGGTAGAAGCCCTTGCCCCACCAGACCGTAATCGTCTTCTGCTGCGCAAATGCGGGTGCAGCGGCTGCAAACAGCCCGGCCGCAGCGACCGCCAGTGATACTGCGCCAATAACCTTGGATTTCACGTTTTTCTCCCTCAAACGGCCGGTGTTTTTAACCGGTCGTATAAAACACTAGCGCATGGCCGTGATACGATCTAGCGGCTTGTTGTCAGACATAGGTCGTGGGGGTGTCGGGCGAGAGGGATGCTTAACGTGCGCATCGATCCAATCGCCGCATCAATTCGCCCTGATCAATTCGCGCCGATCTGCTGGCGCCGCTTGATCGCCGTCCTTAATTGGACTTCGCGCCTTCCTTGGCGTTCTCCGCCGTCGGCGCTTCGGCCGGTGCGGGACGTTTTCCGGTGCCGGTGATGCGCTCGATCGCGGAGCGCACCGCGTCGCCCGGCTTGCGGTCTTTCAGCATGTCGAGCAGGGGCGCAGAGGCCGGCGAACGGCGGATCAGGCTTTCCGGATCGGGGAAGACGAGGGGGTCGTCCCAGGGGCCCTGCACCACGAAGGGCAATTCGAACCCCGACGCGCTGTTGAGGCTGGCCACGCCCTTCATGTCGTATTCGCGCGTCGGCACCGAGGCGGTACCGGTCATGGTGATCTTCGCCGCCGGTCCTTCGACGCGGATGTCCTCGGCGGTGGCGACGCCGTCGGAGAACTTCACCGCGATGGTGAGATTGTCGTAAGGGGTAGAGCCGTTGCGGAAATTGCCGCCGCCGGACAGCGGCCGCCGCTCGAGCCGCTTCAGGAGCTGCTCGGCATTGAAGCCCGCGATCGCGCCGTCATGCCCGGTCACTGTGGCGCTGCCGTCGAGCGACTGCACGAGGCCGAACGGGCTCGAGCCGGACGCGAGGAGCGAGACGTTGATGTTGCCGCGCCCGGACAGCTTGTTGATGCCGAACAGCTCGGAGGCGCAGGCCTGAAGGTCGACGTCGGTGAACTGGAATTGCGCCTTGATGTCGGCGACGGTGTCGGAGCGCGCGATGCCGAACGAGCCCTTGGCGATGCCGCCATAGACCTGGGCCTCGCCGACCGAGAGCGCCAGCGTGCCGTTGCGGAGATTCGCGCCGATCGCGGTGCGGCCGAGTTTCGATGTCCCGACCGTCAGCTTGGCGGCCGACAGGCGCATGTCGAGGTCGGTGGTCGACAAGGCGTTGAGATCGAACAGCTGCCTGTTCCAGTCGCGCGCGCCGCTCGCGAGCAGGCGGAAAGTCGAGATATAGGGGGTGAAGTCGAGCGCGTCGGCTGCGAGCGTCGCCTGCAGCGTCTGCCGGCCGTTATTGGCGTAGGTCATCACGCCCTCGGCGGTGTTGCCGTCGAGCTCGACATTGACATTGGTGAGCGCGATGGACGCGCCGACAACATTGGCCCGCGCCTTCAGCGCGAAGCGGCCGAAGCCGCCGCTGGCGGGCTGCGGTTGGCCGGTCCAGCGTAGCGCGTTGCGCAGGGACGGGCTGTCGATGGTGAGCGTGCCCTCCATCATCGGGCTGGTGCGGTTGGCGACGCTGCCGTCGAAGGCGAGCTTGAGCGGCGCGCTCGCGATCCGCGCCTTCAACCCCGAGCGCTCGCCGGAGAGGGCGGCGACGAAATCGGAAAAGCTGATCGAGCCGTCGACCCGTTCGCCGCGCCAGTCGAACTGTCCGGTCGCGGCGAAGGAGCGCGAGATCGAGGGCCAGGCCAGCGACAGGTCGATGTCCTCGAGCTTCTCGGTGCCGTGCGTGGCAGCGTCCTCGTAATTGAGCACGCCGTCCTGGATCCGGATCTCAGAGAACGACACTTGATTCTCGGCGCCGGGCTTCATGGTGCGCGCGATGGTCTGGATGAACGGTGTCCAGTTGCTTTCACCGTCCGGCTTCAGGCTGACATGGATGCGCGGCCGCAGCAGCGTCAGGTCGGCGATCTCGAACCGTTGCAGCAGCAGCGGCAGCAGCCGCAGGTTCGCGGTGAGAACGTCGACATGGAGCGCGGGATCGCTGGTGCCGCCGCCCTTCAGCCCGACGTCATGGAAGGAGATGTAGCTTGCCGGCAGCACCGAAATGTCGATCGCGCCTGCGACGTTGACCTCGAGTCCGGTGACGTCGCGGATCTGCGTTTCCACGGCCTTGCGCAGTGCGTCGCGGTTGATGAGCCATGAGGTCGCGATCAGGGCGATCAGCGCCACGCCGAGCAGCGCCGCGATCGGCGTCCCGAGGCGCTTCATTCCTTGGGCCATGGTCAATGGCATGTCCTGATCGAGTTGGTCGCTGGAGCCAGAAGGCGGGCCGGGAAACCTGCGCGCCCCACGCCCAAGACCTATTGTGTTAAGTGCCCCAACTTGATGGGTTTTCTTGTCGCTTTCAAGGCCGCGGGAACGGTTGCTCCCACGGCTTGGGCAGCTTCTATCACCCAGGGGCGGAGCGGAGAACCCCGTATCATTGACGGCTTCGGACGATTTCGCCTAATAATCGCCGCCACTAAGGCGCGACGCCTGCAAGCCGAAGGTTCACTCGAAGGTAATTTGCATGAACAAGGTCTATCCCGACGCCAAGTCGGCTCTCGAGGGCGTTCTGAAAGACGGCATGATGATCATGTCGGGCGGCTTCGGCCTCTGCGGCATCGCCGAGACGCTGTCGGACGCGATCCGCGACTCCGGCGTCAAGGACCTGACGGTGGTCTCAAACAATGCCGGCGTCGACGGCATTGGCCTCAGCCGCCTGCTCGAAACCCGCCAGATCAAGAAGATGATCTCGTCCTATGTCGGGGAGAACAAGCTGTTCGCCCAGCAATTCCTCGCCGGCGAGCTGGAACTCGAATTCAATCCGCAGGGCACGCTGGCCGAGCGCATCCGCGCGGGCGGCGCCGGCATTCCGGCCTTCTACACCAAGACCGGCGTCGGCACGCTGATCGCCGAAGGCAAGGAAGTGAAAGAATTCGACGGACAGAAATACCTGATGGAGCGCGGCCTGTTCGCCGACCTCGCCATCGTCCATGCCTGGAAGGGCGACACCGCAGGTAACCTCATCTATCGCAAGACCGCGCGCAACTTTAACCCGATGATGGCGACCGCCGCCAAGGTCACGGTGGCCGAGGTCGAGCATCTGGTTCCGGCCGGCGAACTCAATCCCGACCACATCCACACGCCCGGTCTTTTCGTCAAGCGCATCGTCGAGGTCGGAACGGCCAAGAAGCGCATCGAATTCCGCAACACCCGCCCGCGCACGGCAGCTTGAGATCAGGAGACTAAGATGGCCTGGACCCGTGAACAGATGGCTGCGCGCGCCGCGAAGGAACTGCGTGACGGCTATTACGTCAATCTCGGCATCGGCATCCCGACGCTGGTCTCGAACTACATCCCGGACGGCATGGACGTCAGCCTTCAGAGCGAGAACGGCATGCTCGGCATGGGCCCGTTCCCGTACGAGGGCGAAGAGGACGCCGATCTCATCAACGCCGGCAAGCAGACCGTGAGCGAACTGCCGTCGACCTCGTATTTCTCGAGCGCGGATTCCTTCGGCATGATCCGTGGCGGCCACATGGATCTGTCGATCCTCGGCGCCATGCAGGTGGCCCAGAACGGCGATCTCGCCAACTGGATGATCCCCGGCAAGATGGTCAAGGGCATGGGCGGCGCGATGGATCTCGTCGCCGGCGTCAAGCGCGTGGTCGTGGTGATGGAGCATTCGGCCAAGGACGGTCCAAAGCTCCTGAAGCAGTGCAATTTGCCGCTGACCGGCGAGCGCGTGGTCGACATGGTCGTGACTGACCTGGCCGTCTTCACCATCGACAAGCACGGCAGCGGCGGCATGGCGCTGATCGAGCTCGCCGACGGCGTCTCGCTTGACGAGGTCAAGGCCAAGACCGAGGCCGAATTTCGCGTCGCACTGAAGAACACGTAAGGTTTTCGCGAAGGGGGCGCGCATGACGATACGGTCTGCGCGTCCCGAAGACGCCGATTTCATCGCACAAACCATCCTTTCATCGCAGCGCGGCTACCGGCCGCGCGGCTGGTTCGACGTTGCGCTCGGTTGGCCTGAAACACAGTGCCGCGAATTCATCGCGCACGTCGCAGCCGCTCGCGCGGTGTCGATGTGGCACGTCTCGCAATTTCTGGTCGCCGAGATCGATGGCAAGCCTGCTGCCGCCTTGTGTGCGCTACCGGCGGCCGGCACGGGACCAGCGGCTTGGCGTGCGATCGAGGAAGTCGCAGCCGCGTCCGGAATCGCCGCGGCAGAGCTGGAGGCCATCCGTCAACGCGGCGGCTACACCCGCGCCTGCTGGGTTCAGGGCGGCGAGGGCGATTGGATGATCGAGCATGTCGCGACCGATCCCGCCTATCGCGGCCGCGGCCTGGTGCAGTCACTGATCGCGCATGCGCTGGAGAAGGGGCGAGCGGCTGGATGTGCACGGGCGACAATATCGTTCCTGATCGGCAACGAGCCCGCCGAGCGCGCTTATACCAAGGCCGGCTTTGTCCTTGCCGAGGAGAAGCGCGATCCTGCCTTCGAGGCGATCATCGGTGCGCCGGGCTTTCGCATGTTCGCGCGGGCGATGTGATCGGTCTTGAAAATCAAGCCGCGGTTGCCGCCAATGGCCGGGCGCCTTTGCGCCATGCGGTGATGGTGCAGCCGAAATGGCCGCGAAACCAGCGGGCCATGGCGCTCTGTGCGGAGAAGCCGAGCTGCACGGCGATGTCGGCCAGCGGCCGGCCGGGGTCCTCGATGAGCTGGACCACGAGATCGGCGCGCTGCGCGTCGAGAATGGCCGAGAAGCTGGTGCCGGCTTCGGCGAGGTGGCGGTGGATGGTGCGCCGGGTGCAGGCGAGGTGTTCGGCGACGCGCTCGACCGTGCAGTCGCCGCCGGCGAGCAGGAGACGCACGACCTCGTCGACCTTCTCCTCCCAGCTTGCCGGCCGCGTCTCGATCGCCTCGATCCGCTTGCGCAGATAGCTCGCGATCAGCGGATGCGCGCTCGGGATCCGGCGCTCCATGTCGTGTGCCGACAACAGGATCGAATCGTCCTCCGCATTGAAGGTCACACGGCAGCCGTAGAACTCGCGGTAGCGCTTGCGGTCGCGTGGCGGCGGATAATGCAGGTGCACTTCCTGCGGCCGCCAATCGCTGCCGAACAGCGACTGGATGATGCGGTGGACGCTGCCGAGCGCCATGTCGATCGACTGGCGCGGCGCGGCCGGCTGCCGGCCGCGCAGGTGCAGCGTGACGCTGACGGTCTGCTTGTCGCGGGTGACGTCCAGCTTCATGCCGTCGTGATGGATCGGGATGAAGCGCGAGAAGGCTTCGATGGCTTCACCAACGGTCGCCTGTTCGCGCACGATCAGGCCGACCGCGCCGAAATTGGTCAGCCCGCCGCGTTCAGCAAGCCGCAAGCCGAAATCTTCGGCGCCGGACGCCTCGGCCGACAATTCGAGCAGACGGCGGAGACCGGTGACGGCAATGGGCGTGTCGGGCTTGTCGAGGCAGGCCAGCGGCAGCCTGACCTTGCGCATCATGTGTTTGGGGTCGAGCCCGACCGACCGGGCGACCTCCGGGTAATAGCTCAAGCCCGCGCTGCGAATGAGGTCGGTCATGCGACCCGTTCCTGCCTGACATCCCGCAGATGTCCCGAAATGTAAAGTTTCTGTCCCGATCCGTCAAATCCGGGAACTGGGTGGAACATACATAAGTAAAACCGAAGCACGGGCGTGAATGCCGTGCATATGACGGCGCGGCGCGACGAGGCCCCGCTGCCGTCTCGGACCATTTGACCCAAGACATTGCTGGATCGGAATTATGCCGGGGGACATGCTTTCCAAGGGTGAGGTATTCGTCATCGACACCGATGCCGCCTCCCGCGAACAACTTTCCACCGCGCTTCAACAAAGCGCATACAACGTGATCTGCTTCGCCGACGGCGCGTCTCTGCTCTCGGAGGCCAAGGCGCGGATGCCGGCCTGCGTGCTGCTGGAGATGCCGGCCGATCGCTCCGGTCTCGACGTGCTCAAGCGCCTGCGCGAGGAAAACTGCATGGCGCCGGTGCTGGTGACCGCGACAAACGGCAGCATCGCCATGGCGGTGGATGCCATCAGGAGCGGTGCGGCCGACTTCATCGAGAAGCCGTTCCGCACCCGCGACATCATCGACCGGATCGATGCCGCCATCGACGAGTTCGCACAGCCCGGCTCCAGCCGGCAGCGCTGGCTGCCCGGCTGCGAACCCCTGACCACGCGAGAGGGCGACGTGCTCGAGCATCTCGCCGCCGGCCTGACCAACAAGGAGATCGCCCGGCGCATGCATCTGAGCGCACGCACGGTCGAGGGCTATCGCGCCGGCATCCTGAGGAAGGCGGGCGCCAAGAACGTCACCGATCTGCTCCGCCGCATCTTCGGGCAGGGTTCGTCCGCTCAGGATTAAGCGCTCCGTCGCGGGCTGACGACACGTTCCGGGCCTTGCTGCCGCCGCGGCGGGCCCCACGGAAACCCCAATCGAACCAGTTCCTTCCCTGCCGCGTCCAACCATGTTGGCGAGGCATTGGATCGCGCGTCCGGCTGGTGGCGGCGATGACTTGGAGGAGGGACTTGATGCGCATCACCGCAAAATGTTTGGCAACGACGAGCCTGGTTCTGGTGACTACGGCATTCGCGTCGTCGTCATGGGCCGCCGAATTGGACGCCACATCGGCGATCGATACCGTCACGGTTTACCCCGATGGCGCGACCGTCACCCGCGTCATCGCGGTGGACCTGCCGTCTGGTGACTCGACGCTCATTGCCAAGGACTTCCCGCTTGGTCTCGACACCTCCTCGATCCGGGTGGAGGGTGAGGGGGGAGCGAAGCTCACCATCGGCACGATCGATGCGCGAACGCCGCGTGCGGCGCCGGTCAATCTGCCGGAGCTGGACAAGCGCATCGAGGCGCTGAACGACCAACGCGCCGACCTGCAAGGCGCGATCGACTCGGCCAATGCGCGGCGCAAATTCGCGGAGCACTTTGCGGAAGCGTCGCCTGCGGGCATCGGCGACAAGGGCGAGGCGCGGCCGATTGCCGAATGGCGCACGGCATTTGCCACCGTCGGCGAGGAAATTGCAAGCGCCGATACCGCCGTTCGCGACGCCACGCGCAAGATGCGCGAGATCGATCGGCAGATCGCCCAGCTCGAAGTCGAGCGGAAGGCCAAGCCGCCGAGCAAGCTCGAAGTCCGCATGGACATCGCCGCGCCGGCGGCTACCAAGGCGACGTTGAGGGTCACCTACAATGTGCGCAATGCGCGCTGGCTGCCGCTCTACGACGCCCGCCTCGACACCGGCGCGAAGGATCGCAAACCACAGCTCGAGCTTGTCCGCCGTGCCGAAGTCACGCAATCGACCGGCGAGGACTGGTCCAATGTCACGCTCGGCGTCTCCACGGTCCGCATCGGCCGCGGCGGCAGCGCGCCGGAGCTGAACTCGCTGGTCGCGCAGTATCCGCAAGTGCCGAAGCCGCGGGCGCTGGGTTCGCTTTCGGATTCGGCAGTGCCTGCGGCGGCGCCCATGCAGCAGCGAAAGATGGAAATTTCCGCGGCCAAGGCGGCCGACGATATCCGCGAGCGCGCCGAAGAACAGCAGGCGGTCGCCGAGATCGGCGACTTCCAGGCCACCTACAAAATTCCCGGCCGCGTCAGCCTCGGTGCTGCCGAGGGCGCCAAGAGCCTGCGCATCGCCTCGATGACAGTGCCCGCCGATCTCATGGTGCGCGCGGCACCGGTGATGGATCCAACCGCCTTCCTCGAAGCCAGCTTCAAGCAGAGCGACGACACGAGTCTGTTGCCGGGCAAGGTCGCAATCTATCGCGATGGAACCTTCGTCGGCCGCGGCAAACTCTCGGCTTCGGCCAAGGACGATATCGTGCGGCTCGGCTTCGGCGCCGACGACAAGGTCAGGATCGAGCGCGCGGTGCTCAAGCGCAACGAAGGTTCGGCCGGTCTCCTGGTCACGACGTCGAAGACCGACGAGCGCGCATTCAAGACGACGATCCGCAATGGTCACGACTTCCCGATCAAGGTCGCGATCGAGGATCAGTTGCCGGTCAGCGAGAACGAGGACATCCTCGTCGAGATGCTGCCTGCGACCACGCCGCCGACCGCAAGCAACATTCGCGACCGGCGCGGCGTGCTGGAATGGTCGTTCGACGCCAAGCCCGGTGAGGTCCGCGACATCAATTTCGCCTGGCGCGTTCGCTGGCCGAAGGACAAGAGCATGGTGATCGTGCCGGCGGGTTGATGTGCGGCGCCGAGGTGCGAGTTGTCTTTACCTCGTGCTCGCTCACTGTCCGTCATGTCCCGCCTAGTGCGCAGTTACGCACGAGGGCGGGGCATCTAGTACGCCGCGGCCTCACGATTTGATCGCTGGCGCCGCGGCGTACTGGATCGCCCGGTCGAGTGTTTAGACCGGAGACATAGCTGACGCCTGTTCGGACACATCACTGACAGTTTGGCTGCGCGTCAAGTCGATTGATCCGACCTGCCAACTGGCAAAGAAGATTCCGTAGCGGCCGTCGCGGTCGAGC
>NZ_JBIXJX010000017.1:0-153475 GCF_052871955.1 Bradyrhizobium sp. CAR08 | reverse complement strand
GCTTGACGCCGAAGGTGACGATGCGCCCGGCGCTCGCGGCGGTGAGGCCCTGGCGGCACGCCGCGACGAACGCGGCATTGTCCTGCACCACGTGGTCGGCGGCGAGCGCGAGCACGATCGCCTCACTCGAGCGGTTCTGCGCAAACACCGCGCCGGCGGCGATCGCCGGGCCGGAATCGCGCCGCATCGGCTCGAGGATCACGTCAGCCTCGATGCCGATTTCCGCGAGCTGCTCCAGCACCATGAAACGGTAGGAGGCATTAGTGATGACGATCGGGCGATCGAACAGCGAAGCCTCCGAGACGCGGAGCAGCGTGTCCTGGAAGGTCGAGCGGGTGCCGAACAGCGGCAGGAACTGCTTGGGGCGCACCTCGCGCGAAGCCGGCCACAGCCGCGTTCCGGCACCGCCGCACATGATCAGGGGGATAATGCGTTTGTCCATCGTCATTTCAAACCTTGAGGTCGTTCCGATACCAGGTGACAAAATTACGAATTCCGTGCGCGATCGGCGTTGACGGTGCAAAGCCGCTATCGCGCATCAGATCCTCGACATCCGCGAACGTTTCCAAAAGGTCTCTCGGCAGCAATTCTTTGATCGCCGTCCGACCCAGCTCCGGCTCCAGAAGTCCGACGACGTGCATCAGCTCTTCCGGGTGGTGGTTGCCGACATTGTAGACCTTAGACGGCGCATTTGCGGCAGCCGGACGATCTGCGGTGATCCCTCATCCTGTTCCCAAGGACCGCTTCGCCCGATCTTTCGCCAGCGGCGCCTCTTTAGCCTCCGCATCGACGGGGCCGCAATAGCCGGCCGCCCTGCATGCGGGCTCCTGATCACCGCTATTGCAAGATCGGCGCCAAAACCATACCAAAGCGGCCGAATTCGGCGCCTTGCGTCGGGTTGCTTCAAAACCTTGTTCATGCGGGCGAAATGCGCCGAATCCTGCTGTCGACGGCCAAGATCCTGATTTCCGGAGCGCTGCTGTACCTGGCGCTGCGCAAGGTCGATCTGTCCGAACTGTTTTCGCGCTTCACCGTGACCAGCCTGTTCTGGATCGGCTCGGCGATCGCCGTCACGTTCCTGCAAATCTTCGTCGGCGTGTTGCGTTGGCGCGAGATCAGCGCCGCATGCGGCGCCCCGCTCGAGCTCGGCCGGGCCATGCGCTACAACGTGATCGGATCGTTCTTCAACCAGACCCTGCCCTCGGCGATCGGCGGCGATGCGGTCCGGCTGTGGCTCGTCGCGCGCGCCGGCGCCGGCTGGCGCGCTGCGACCTATTCGATCTTCGTCGACCGCGCGATCGGTTTGATCGCGCTCGCGATCATGATCGTCGCGAGCCTGCCCTGGAGCTACGGCCTCATCGCTGATCCGCACGGGCGCTCGGCGCTGCTGCTCGTCGACCTCGCGGCGCTCGCGGGTGGCCTCGGCTTTCTGGTCTTCGGCGCGCTGAAATGGCACTGGCTGAAAACCTGGTGGGCCACGCATCACATCCACGCCTGTGCCGTGATCGCCAACCGCGTGATCTTCAGCCGCTCGCGCGGACCGGCCGTCGTGGTCCTGTCGCTCGCCGTGCATGTGCTGGCCGTCGTGGTCGCCTGGTGCGTCGTGCAGTCGATCGCCGCGCCGGTCGGATTCAGCGACGTCTTTATGCTCGTGCCGCCGGTGATGCTGATCACGATGATGCCGATCTCGATCGCCGGCTGGGGTGTGCGGGAAGCCACCATGGGCCTCGCGTTTGGCTTCGCGGGGCTGGCCGCAAACGAGGGGGTCAACGTCTCGCTGCTGTTCGGCGCCGTGTACTTCATCGTCGGCGCGATCGGCGGCCTGGTCTGGATCCTCAGCGCCGAGAAAGCCGCGCAGGGATCGGCGCCGCTCGGAGTGCCGCAGTGAACGCGGCCGTCGACGCGCTCGGCGCCGTCCCCTCGCTGCTTGAGGTTGCGATTGCCGCGCTGGTGTCGGGTGTCATCACCTGGAGCAGCCGCCCCCTGCTCCAGCGTTACGCATTGGCGCGGCCCAACGCGCGGTCCTCTCATCGCATCCCGACCCCGCAGGGTGCGGGCATCGCCGTGATATCAGCGACGCTGCTGGTCGCATCAGCCTGGGCAGTCTGGGCGAACATCGCGATTCCGCCGGCGCTGATCGCTGCAACGGTCTTGATCGCCGTGGTCGGATTTGCCGACGACATCAAGTCGCTGCCGGT
The DNA here is from genome assembly GCF_052871955.1 of Bradyrhizobium sp. CAR08. Classification (NCBI taxonomy): domain Bacteria; kingdom Pseudomonadati; phylum Pseudomonadota; class Alphaproteobacteria; order Hyphomicrobiales; family Nitrobacteraceae; genus Bradyrhizobium; species Bradyrhizobium sp. CAR08. Next base: position 151,277 of record NZ_JBIXJX010000017.1, on the reverse strand, counting down.
GCTGGTACGGCTCGTGCTGCAGGCCGCAGCCGTCGGCGCCGTCGTGTTCACCACGCCTGAGACCGCGCGCATCGTGCCGGCGCTGCCGCTCGCACTGGAGCGCGGACTCATCCTGCTGGCGGGCGTGTGGTTCGTGAACCTCGTCAATTTCATGGACGGGCTCGACCTGATGACGGTGGCGGAAGTGGTGCCCGTCACCGCCGCGCTGCTGCTGCTGGGACTGCTCGGCGATCTGTCGTGGCCGGCCGCGCTGATCGCCGCGGCGCTGTGCGGCGCCATGCTCGGCTTTGCGCCATTCAACAAGCCGGTCGCGAAAGTCTTCCTGGGCGATGTCGGCAGCCTGCCGATCGGCCTTTTGCTCGGCTGGTGCCTGCTCGAGCTCGCCTGGCGCGGGCAGCCCGCCGCGGCGCTGTTGCTGCCGGCCTATTACCTCGTGGATTCCACCGTCACGCTGTTCCGGCGCATCGCCAGGCGCGAGCAATTCTGGTCGGCGCATCGCTCGCATTTCTACCAGCGCGCCACCGACCACGGCTTCACGGTCTCCCGCGTGATCGGCGAGGTGTTCGCGCTCAATCTCGTACTCGCGGGGCTTGCCATCGTCACCGCTCGCGCCGGCTCGGTGACGATCACGTTCATCGCGCTGCTGGCGGGCGCTAGCGCGATCGGCGTTGTGCTGCGGCGGTTCTCCCGCCCTCAGGCGTCCTGAGCCGCCAACGCCAGCCGCAGCCCCTCGTCGAGAGACACCGGCGGCTGCCACCCGGTCGCGATCGCCTTGGAAATGTCGAGCTCGAGCGAGCCGATCAGGCCGTCATGCATATCCTGCCGGCCCATCACGCGAAGGGCGGTGCCGAGCAGGTTTGGCGGCAGGCCGAACAGCCGCGGGCTCTTGCCGGAGGCTCTCGCCAGGCGCTCGATGAATTCGGGCGTCGAGACCCGTTCCCGGTCGGCCAGCAGGAAGATTTCGAAATTGCTCGCGGGGTCGGGATGAGAGAGCCGTTGCAGGATGAATGACGACAGGTTCTGCACGGAAAGAAAGTTGCGGCGATTGCGGATCGCAGCAAAGGGCAGCGGCAGTCCGAGGCTCACCGCGCGCGCCAGCAGCGGGAAATTGCCCTTGGCGCCCGCGCCATAGATCAGCGGCGGCCTGATCACCGAGATCTTCATGTCGCCGTCGCGGGCCAGCGTTCTCAGGCCGGCTTCGGCTTCGGCTTTGGACATGCCGTAGAGACCGCGCGGCGTCAGGACATCGTCCTCGCTGAACGGCGCGCGGCCGTCGTTGCTGCGACCGTGCACGAGAACGGTGCTGATGAAGATGAAATGGCGCACGCCGGCCGTCGCCGCACTGCGCGCCAAATTCAGCGTGCCGGTGATGTTGACGTCTCGGTAGAGCTGGACCGCATGCTCCTCGTGCTTGTGATGGACGCGCGCGGCAAGATGGACGACTGAGTCGACGCCGTCGAGCGCGGCCTGCCAGACGGTCTCCGGGCCGATCGATCTGATCACGACCTCGTCGTCAGCCCCTTCAGGGCGGCGAACCACGCGGCGGAGGGACCAGCCCTCGCGTGTCAGCGCGCGCGCGACATGATGGCCGATGAAGCCGCTCGCTCCCGTCACCAGCGCGACCGGCTTTATCTCGCTCATCGTGGCTCCGACAGAACAGCGTTGCGCAACAATCCCTCGACCAGCATGGTCAGGCTGCGGTCGACCCGAATTCGGGAACCGCATCCTTCAGAATGGTCCTGATGGAGGCCCGGTCGTCCCGCGCGATCGCCTGCTCGAGTGCCGCGATCCATTTGCGCAGGGTCTGCATCGGGGGCTCGTTCGGCTGCGCCGCCATGATGCCGGCGATGCCGATCTCGCTGGTCGGCTCCTCGCAGGCGAACAGGATCTCGTACAGCCGCTCGCCCGGCCGCATGCCCGTGAAGACGATATCGATGTCATAGCCCGGCTCAAGACCCGAGAGGCGGATCATGCGCTCAGCGAGATCGACAATCTTCACCGGCTGTCCCATGTTGAGCACGTAGACCGAGACGTCCGGCCGCGACGGTCCGAGCGCGTGCGTCGCCGCCGTGATGACGAGATCGCAGGCCTCGCGGATGGTCATGAAATAGCGGACCATGTCGGGATGCGTGACCGTGACGGGACCGCCGGCATCGATCTGGGCCTTGAACTTCGGCACCACCGAGCCGTTCGACGCCAGCACGTTGCCGAACCGCACCGAGATCAACCGCATCGGCGATCTGCCGCCGCTCGCTGCCGCAAGCTCATGGTCGAGCGCCTGGCAATACATCTCGGCGAACCGCTTGGTCAGGCCGAGCATCGATACCGGCTCGATCGCCTTGTCGGTCGAGATCATCACCATCGCTTCGGCGCCGGCCGCGAGCGCCGCGTCGGCAACGTTGATCGACCCGAAGATATTGGTCTTGACGCCCTCGCTCCAGTCGCGCTCGAGGATCGGCACGTGCTTGAGCGCGGCGGCATGGAATACGATGTCCGGCTTGAACTCGGCCATCAGACGCATGATGCGCTCACGGTCGCGGATGTCGGCGATGCGCCCTTCGATCGCAGCACCTGTGCCCTGCGCGGCGAGCGCTTCGGTGACCGCATAGAGCGCCGGCTCGGAATTCTCCAGGATCAGGAGGCGCGCCGCGCCAAAGGCGACCACGCGCTCGCAGATTTCGGACCCGATTGAACCGCCCCCGCCGGTGACGATCACGGCCTTGTCCTTGATCAGCGCTTCCAGGCGCGCATAATCGATCGTCTCGCTCGGCCGCAGCAGAAGGTCCTCGACAGCGACCGGGGTGAGCCGCGGCGTCTCTCCGCTCTCAAGCGAGGGCATACGGCTCACGATGACGCCCAGCTTGCGCGCCCGCATCAAGATCGATTCCGGATGGGCCTCCGGCTCGAACGCCGACGGCGTCATCACGAGGCGGCCGATCCCCTTGTTGCGCTTGGCAAAATCGGCGATGACGTCCTCGACGTCATCGATGCCGCCCAGCACCGGCACGTTGCGGATGAGCTGGCCGAGATCGGCGCGCGAGGGCGACAATATGCCGACCGCCCAGATCCGCTTGATCGCCCCGCTCTCGATGCCGCGCAACAGCACCTCGGCATCCGCGGTCCGGCCGATCAGCAGCGTCGGCGCAGCATCATCGGTCCTCGCACGACGCCGCACCCGCGTATAGCGGAAGTAGCGGTAGGTCACGCGCAGCGCGCTGAGGAAGGAGATCTCGAGGAACCAGTAGAGGACGATGGTCACCTTGCCGACGAAGAAACTGCCGCGGACGTTGGGCGCGACGAAGATGTAGTCCAGCACAAGAAGGGCAAGCGTCAGCACGGTCGCCGCGCGGATGATGTTCAGCGCGTCTGGCATCGAGATGAAGCGCCACTTCGTCGTGGTCAGGTTGAAAAGGAAGAACACGGCCACGCTGAAGGCGAGGAAGTAGGGCAGGATCTGGAACAGGAGCGGCAAGCGCTGGAAAAAGCCGTTGCCACCCTCGAATCGCACATAGAAGGCGGCAAAAAGTGCCGCCGTGGTCACAAGCAGGTCGTGCAGCGCGATCAGGAAATTGCGCAAGGTGAGGTGCGAAAGACGCGTCATCCGCCGGCCGATGAAAATCCGTTGAGGTGCAACCTGACCGCGCTGATAGCCCATCTCGACAGGACTTGCCAGCACAAGACGTGCCCGCGCTGGCCGCTCAGGGACTAGCTCCCCCACCTTTGGGAGTGCCGCGCTGGGCCCGGATCACCATGCCGCCGGCAACGCCGACACCGATGACGTACATCCAGCCCTCGTGAAAGTCGAACAGATGGGAGTTGAACAGCGAGGTGAAGACGTTCTGGACCACGACCAGGAGGCCGACCCAATTTGCGAGCCCGTCGCCGCGAAACAGCATCAGATGCAGGATCCAGATGGCGTAAAGAACGGCGACGCCGATGATGCCCCATTGCACGGCCACGTTCAGCGTCTGGTTATGCGGGTTGCCGATCACCTCGGCGGACGCCAGGTTCTGATCGCCAGGCGTCGCGGCCCGCTCGAACAATCCACGCGTCGAGCCCGTGCCGTGCCCCTTGATCGGCGCCTCCGCGAAGAAACCGAGGGATTTCCGCCAGAATTCGAGCCGCAAGCCGGCCGAGGTCGCCGCGCCTTTTTCGACATAGCGTGTGTAGTCGCTGGCAAAGCTGTCGGCGGTCTTGCGCAATTGCGGGGAGGCCTGCCAGGCGAGAACCGCGCCCACGAGCAGGGCCGCGGAGATGATCGCGATGCTGCGCCATCTCAGATGAAGCAACGCAAACACACCAAACAGGATCGGAATCGTGAGGAGCGCGGTGCGCGATACCACCACGAACACCATGTTGACGAAGAAGGCGAGCGCAAGCGCCGTGAGCAGCCCGGCGATCCAGTAGCGCTTCTGGCGCAGCAACTGCACGATCGGATAGGCGAGCGCGACCGCGCAGAGCGTGAACTCCTGGCTCTGGTCGATGTAGTTCTTGACGAAGATGCCGCGCTCGACGCGGTCGGATTTGAGCGCGAGGTCTGGGTAGAAAGCGACGAGCCAGGACATCACCGACAACAGCGCGCAGGACACCAGGAAGGCGACGAACACCCAATGTCCGCGCGGCGAGCGCGCAAAATGATAGAGCAGGACCGGCAGCACCAGCAGCTTGACGGTCGGATTGACTGCGTAGAAGCGCGCCCCCCAGGCCGCGTCCGACCACAGCGTCCCGACCAGCGCGAGCAGGACCAGCGCAATCGGCGCCGCACAGATCGGACGCTTGAGCGATTGCAGGAACTCACGGACGTCGAGGAACGGCACCATGCAGAGCAGCATCAGGACATTGAATATCGCCGCAAGCGACGTCGACCATGGCAGCGAGGCCGCAGTCAGGATCGCAAACAGATCGACCGTCTCGGACCAGGCCGCCGGACTGCGCAGACGCCGCCACAGCACCTGGCCGGTCGTCTGCCCCGGGAGCGTCGTCACTTGCCCTCTCCCCGCGCGCGATGAACCAGCGCCGTCGTGCTGAAGCCCTGGAGAATGTCAACCAGCACCACCGTCCCGCCCGCGGCTTCGACGACCTCATGGCCGACCACCTGCTCGCGGGTGTAATCGCCCCCTTTGATCAGCGCGCTCGGCTTAATGCGAGTGATCAGGTCGATCGGCGTATCCTCATTGAAAATAACGACGAGATCGACGGCTTCGAGCGCCGCCAGCACTTCCGCACGCGCTCGCTCGTCCTGAACGGGGCGGTCGGCGCCCTTCAGCCGCCGCACCGAGGCGTCGCTGTTCAGCCCCACGATCAGGCGGTCGCAGGCGGAGCGCGCCGCTGTCAGCACCTTCACGTGGCCGGGATGCAGGATGTCGAAGCAGCCATTGGTGAAGCCGACGCGCTGGCCTTGCTTCTTCCATTCCGCGAGCTGCGCGTCGAGCGCGCCGGGCTCGAGCACGATCTTCTCCTCGGCCGCGAGATAGGCATGCGGCAATATTTTTCGTTTCAGCTCGGCCGCACTCACGCTGGCGGTGCCCTGCTTGCCGACGGCGACGGCGGCCGCGGCACTGGCCATGCGAAGCGCCGTGTCCCAGTCCGCGCCCGTGGCGAGCGAGACCGCGAGCGCCGCGGCAACGGTGTCGCCGGCGCCGGAGACGTCGCGCACCTTGACCGGAAATGCCGGAACGTGAACGGCCTCGCCGTTGCGCGGCACCAGCGTCATGCCGTGCTCGCCTTGGGTGACCAGGATCGCTTCGCAATCGGCGAGCCGCATCATGTCCTCGCTGGCATCGACGATGCTCTGCGGCGTGTCGGCGCGGCTTCGGGTCGCTTCCGAGAATTCCTTGCGATTGGGCGTGAGCAGCGTGGCGCCCCGATAGATCGCCCAGTTTAGGCTTTTGGGATCGACGATCACGGGCTTACCGAGTTTTCGCGCGGCGTCGATGGTGTGGCGGATGACGCGGGCGGTCAGCACGCCCTTGGCGTAATCGGACAGCAGCACGATGTCGGCGCGCGCGATCTGCGGCAGGATTGCTTCGATCAGCTTGGTCTCCATCGTATCGGAAGCAGGCTGTGCCTGCTCCCAATCCGCACGCAGCATGTGCGTGGAAAAATGCTCGGAGACGAAACGCACTTTTCGCGTGGTCGGACGCGAGGGATCGCACACCAGCACGCTTTCGATGGCGCCCTGCTCCGCAAGCGTCGAGGCGAGCTGCCTGCCCGCGTCGTCCTCGCCGACGAGGCCGACGAAGATGCAGCGCGCGCCGAGCGCGGCGACGTTGCGCGCGACATTGCCGGCGCCGCCGATATGGATCTCGCTGCGCTGGGCCGCGATGACAGGCGCCGGCGCCTCCGGTGATATCCGCGACACCTCGCCATAGACGAACTCGTCCAGCATGATGTCGCCGATGCACAGCACCGTGCAGCCTGAGATGGCTTGCGCGAGGGCATCGAAATCGAGAATGGGCGTCGGCATGGTGATGGACCTCAGCGGAAGCGGTCGGGCCGGTCGAGATAATCCCCGACATAGGCCTTCACCGCGTCCTCGAGCGTCGTGAAACCGCCATTGTAGCCGGCGCGGTGGAGGCGATCGACCTCGCTCTGGGTGAAGTACTGGTAGCTACCGCGGATCTGCTCGGGCATGTCGATGTATTCGATGTTGGGGCTGGCGCCGAGCGCAGCATAAGCCGCTAGCATCAGGTCCCTGAAGCTGCGTGCCTTGCCGGTGCCGACATTGAACAGCCCGGACACCGAGGGCGTTGCCAGCAGCCACATGATCACGCGCACGACGTCGTCGACATAGATGAAATCGCGGCGCTGATCGCCGTCGGCGATGCCCTCGCAATGCGACTTAAACAATTGCACGACGCGGCCCGCTTTGACGTCGTCGAAGCGGCGCGCCAGCACGCTCATCATCGAGCCCTTGTGGTATTCGTTGGGGCCGAACACGTTGAAGAATTTCAGTCCGGCCCATTGCGGCGGCAGCTTCTCGCCGTTCGCAGCGCGCTCGGCGACGGCGAGATCGAACAGGTGCTTGCTCCAGCCGTAGAGATTCATCGGGCGCAGTTTCTTCAACGCAGCGACCGAGGCATCGTCGTCAAATCCTGCCTCGCCGTCGCCATAGGTCGCCGCCGAGGAGGCGTAGATCAACGGCACCGCATTCGCCGTGCACCAGTCCAGGAGGCGCATCGACAGGCGGAAGTTGGTCTCGAACACCAGGTCGCCGTCGGTCGCGGTAGTCGCGGAAATCGCTCCGAGATGGATCACCGCATCGAGCTTGCGGCCCTTCAGCCAGTCCGGCAGCTCAGCTGGCGGCACGATATCCACGAGCTGCCGCTTGGCGAGGTTGCGCCATTTGCCCTCGTTGCCAAGGAAATCGCAGACGACCACGTCGCTGCGGCCGGCCTCGTTCAGCGCGGCGACGACATTCGATCCGATAAAACCGGCCCCGCCGGTCACCAGCAACATTCCAACTTCCCTGCCAGATTCCGCCTGCCCGAAGTTTTGCGGCCCGGTTCTGCCCTAGCGCATGATCCGCCAAAGTGTAAGCGGTTTTGGGATGGCCACTCAGCCGGCTTTACCTGCCGGCCCGGAGCGGCTAACCGAACCGCCACATCAGCGCACCCCGGCCCTTTTAACGAATGAACCAAGATTCGCAACTTAGTGGCGAGGCAGATCGGGGCGACACGCGCCCGATCCTGATCGTCCCCTACATGTGGATCGGCGATTTCGTCCGGAATCACACCGTCGTCCGGGTCCTCAACGAGCGCTGGCCGAACCGGCCGGTCGATCTGCTCACGACCTCCCTGTGCGCGCCCTTGGTCGATTACATGCCGGGCGTGCGCGAAGCGATCGTCTGGGACCTGCCGCGCGGCCGGCTCGCCGTGGGCCGCCAGCTCGGCCTGGCGAAGCTCCTGCACAAGCGAAACTACGGCACCGCCCTGGTGCTACCCCGGACCTGGAAGGCCGCCATTGCGCCCGCTTTGGCCGGCATTCCGGAAAGGGTCGGCTTCGTCGGCGAGTTCCGGTTCGGCCTGCTCAACCGCTGGCGCTGGGGCGAAAAGAAGCTGCCTCGCTTCATCGACAAAAACGCCGCCCTCGCCCAGCCCGATGGCGCCCCGCTGCCTCCGGAATGGCCGGTGCCGCAATTGCGGGTCCCGGCCGAGGACATCGTCCGCTGGCGGCAGGCCTACGGCCTCAGCGCCGGCGCCGCCGTGGCGCTGGCTCCCGGCTCGGTCGGCGCTTCAAAGCGCTGGACCTACTATCCGGAAGCCGCCCGCTTGCTCGCCGAGCGCGGCCTTGAGGTCTGGGTTGTCGGCGGCCCCGGGGAAAAGGGCCTGGCTCAGGAGATCGTCGCGGCTGGCGGCCCGGGGGTCCGGGACCTCACCGGCAATGATCTGCGCAACGGCGTGCTGGCCATGGCTGCAGCCGGCGTCGCGATCTCCAACGATTCCGGCCTGATGCACATCGCAGCCGCCCTGGGCACGCCGACCATGGGCATCTTCGGGCCGACCAGCCCCTATCTTTGGGCCCCCCTCAACGGCCTCGCCGCGACCGTGGTGCAGGACAAGAGCGTGCTCTCCTGCCAACCCTGCCAGAGCACGATCTGCAAGATGAACGACCACCGCTGCATGCGAGATATCGCGGCGAGCGAGGTGGTGGAGATTGCGCAGCGGGTGCTGGGTGAGGTGGGGACAAGGGCTTCGACGTGAAGGCCGTCGAGGCTACGCCGATGACGACATCATACCGGTGTTTTGCTCGACGAGTCAAATCGACTTCGTAAAATTCGCAGCTTCGGGATGCCGGCCAAGCCGTTGATTTCGTTGGCCTAGACTACTGTGCATGGGGTTATTTTCGAGTTTTTTGTTTGCTGCCCTGAAGGCGATGTTCAAAGCAGCGGCCGATAGACGTCCCCGATCCGTGAGGCCTCCGCATCGAGGCTGAATTCCGCGAGCACCCGTGCCCGCCCGCGCGCGCCCATAGCGATCGCGGCGCCCACGTCACGCATCAGCGGTTCGACCGCTGCAGCCAGCGCGTCCGCATCACCGGTCGGGATCAGCACGCCGGTCACGCCATCCTCGACCACGAGTTCGGCCGCCCCGGCGCGCGCGGCGACCAGCGCGCTGCCGGCCGCCATCGCTTCGATCAATGTCAGGCCAAAACCTTCGTTGCGCGAGGTGAAGGCGTAGATCGTCAGCCGCTGATACCAGCGCTGCACGTCTTCGATCGGCAGTTCGCCAGTGATGACGATGCGCGATTGCAGGCCGGCGGCCTCGATCCGCTTCTTCAGGTCGTTTGCAAAAACAGCTTGCTCGGGTGTGACCTGGCCGACGATGACTGCGGTGAAATCCGGATAGCGCGGCAGCAAGCGGCACATCGCATCGACGAACACATCGGTGCCCTTCTGCGCGCGTACCCGGCCGAAGCAGCCGATCGCATAGCGGCCCGGCAACGCGGTTTCCGCGAAGGCAGCAGTGCGGTCGAGCGGCGGCGCATAGACGGAGGTGTCGACGCCATGCGGAACCACCGTCGCCTTAACCTTCAGGAACGAGGCCGAAAGATCTGATGTCGCGATGATCGCGTCCATGCGCCGGATCAGCCAGCGCGTGATCCAGCTATGATGGCGCTGCGCCGCCGAGGTGAAGACGAGCTTGAGCGGCCAGCCGAGCGCGCGCAACAGCACGCCCGCGATCATCTCGTTGTTGCGGCGCGCGTGCCAGATCAGCGGCGCGCTGCGGCGCCAAAATCTCAGGAGATCGGCACCGTTCAGGCGCGCGATCCCCTCCGGCGCGTCGGAGCCGAACCACGCGGCGCGAAACAGCTTCGCCAGCCGCGGCGCCACCATCCGGTTGGTCGCGGTGACCCCGGAATAGCGCCTGTGCAGATTTGGCACGATCACTTCGAGATCGGTTGGGAAATTCGCCACGCTACGCTCCGTTTCGAAAGTCCCTATACGCAACATTAAGCATAGTGACCAGTTCAGCCGCGCCGATACCCACTCTTCACCACGTAAACGTTAGCTTGGAGCGTTGATCGAAGACGGGTGAGATCATGACTGTGCTTGTCACCGGCGGTGCCGGCTATATCGGAAGCCACACGGTTCTGGCGCTGGCGGAAGCCGGCGAGGACGTCGTCGTGATCGACGATCTCTCCACCGGTTTCTCGGCCTATCTGCCCGAAGGGGTGCCGCTGTTCATTGGCGATGCCGGCGACGAGAACCTGCTCGAAGGCGTGATCGCCCAGCACAACATCGAGAGCATCATCCACTTCGCGGGCTCGGTGATCGTGCCGGATTCGATGCGCGATCCGCTTGGCTATTACCGCAACAATTTCACGACCGCGCGCAACCTGCTCAACGTCGCGGTCAAGCGCGGCATCGACCGCTTCATCTTCTCCTCGACCGCGGCGGTCTACGGCGATCCGGACCAGGTGCCGGTGCCCGAGCATGCGCCGACACGGCCGCTGTCGCCCTACGGTTCGTCGAAGCTGATGACCGAGATCATGCTGCACGACGTCGCCGCCGCCTACGGCATGCAGTACGTCACCCTGCGCTATTTCAACGTCGCCGGCGCCGATCCGCAGGCGCGCATTGGATTGGCCACCGTCGGCGCCACGCACCTGCTCAAGATCGCGGTGGAAGCCGCGACCGGCCAGCGCGCCAAGATCGACGTGTTCGGCACTGACTATCCGACCCAGGATGGCAGCTGCATCCGCGACTTCATCCATGTCACGGACCTGTCGCAGGCGCATCGCTCGGCGCTCGCCTATTTGCGCAACGGCGGCGCCTCGACGACGCTCAATTGCGGCTATGGCCGCGGCTACTCGGTGCTGGAGACCATCGACGCGGTGCGCCGTGTTTCGGGCCGCAGCTTCGCCGTGCAATACGCCCCGCGCCGGCCCGGCGACATCATGACCATGGTCGCCGACACCAGCCGGATCCGCGGCCTGCTCGACTGGAAGCCGCAATACGACGACCTCGAGACCATCGCCGCGCATGCGCTGGCGTGGGAGGACAAGCTGTTCCGCGAGCGCCACGGCGAGCTCCGCCACGCCGCCTCGGCCTAGATTCCATTCCAGCGCAAGCCCTTAATTGGGCTTGAAAAGCGCTGGCTTAGCGGGCACAGAGGCCGTTCGATCCCTGACGCGCGGGCAGGCTTATTCCTGTGCCGTCAATGGACTGCGGATGGCTCAGTTTCCAAAGAAAATCACCGACGATCCCTATGCGGCAGCGGTGCTGATTCGCCGCCTGGTCACGGAACAGGGCATCATCTACTGGCGGCGCTACGTCGTCGCCTTCGCGCTGATGGCGCTTGCCGCCGGATCGACCGCGGGCGCGACCTACGTGCTCGGCCAGGTCATCAACCAGGCCTATGTCGACAAGAACATCCCAGGCATCGCGATGTTCTCGGGCATCACCGTGATCCTGCTCTTCATCAAGGGCGTGGCGACCTACGGCCACATGGTGATCCTGACCAAGATCTCCAACGCCATCCTTGCCACCAACCAACGCCAGCTGTTCGCCAAGTTGATGCGCGAGAGCGTCGGATTCTTCTCCGAGCGGCATTCGTCGGAATTCCTGGCGCGGCTGACGGCCGGCGCGAAGTCCATCACCGATGTCCTCAACATGCTGGTCAATGCGGTCGGGCGCGACCTCATGATGTTGCTCGCCATGATCGGCGTGATGGTGTGGCAGGATCCGGTGATGTCGTTCATCGGCCTCGTCGCCGTGCCGCCGGCGATGCTGGTGCTGCGCAAGCTGGTCAAGCGCATCAAGGGCCTCGCCTACAACCAGTTCACCGGCACCGCCGACATCCTGGAGACGATGCAGGAATCGCTGCAGGGGATCCGCACGGTGAAAGCGTTCACGCTCGAAGACACCATGCAGAATCGCATCGACGAGAACATCGCGATCGTCGAGCGCAACGCCAACAAGATGGCCCGCGTCGCCAACCGCTCCAATCCGCTCATGGAGATGCTCGGCGGCTTCGCGGTCGCCGGCTGTTTGCTTTACGGCGGCTATAGCGTAGTCGCCCTCAATGCCACGCCCGGCGCGTTCTTTTCCTTCATGACCGCGTTCTTGATGGCGACCGAGCCGGCCAAGCGGCTGGCGCGGCTCAACATCGACCTCAACAGCCAGCTCGTCGGCGCCCGCATGCTGCTGGAAGTCGTCGACAGCCCCGCGAGCGAGCATTCTGACGACGACAAGCCGGCGCTGAAACTGTCGACTGCGCGCATCGAGCTGCGCGACGTCAGCTTTTCCTATCGCAACGGTGAGACCGTCCTCAACCGCATGAGCTTTGTTGCCGAACCCGGCAAGGTCACTGCGCTGGTCGGCCCATCCGGCGGCGGCAAATCGACCGTGCTGGGATTGCTACTGCGCTTCTACGAGGTGACGCAAGGCGACATCGTGATCGACGGCCAGTCGATCGGCGCGGTCTCGCGAAAATCGCTGCGGGCCCAGACCGCCTATGTCGGTCAGGACGTCTATCTGTTCCGCGACACCATCCGCAGCAACATCGCGTTCGGCCGCGCCGGCGCGACCGAAGACCAGATCATCGCCGCCGCCAAGGCGGCCTGCGCGCATGATTTCATCATGGGCTTCCCGCTCGGCTACGACACGCCCGTCGGCGAGCACGGCACGCAGCTGTCCGGCGGCCAGCGCCAGCGCATCGCGGTTGCGCGCGCGCTGATCAAGAACGCGCCGATCATCCTGCTTGACGAAGCCACCGCCGCGCTCGATTCCGAGTCCGAGCGGCAGGTGCAGGAGGCGATCGAGCATCTCTGCCAGAACCGCACCACCATCGTGATCGCGCACCGCCTGCACACCATCATGCACGCCGATGCGATCCTGGTGGTCGAGGGCGGCGAGATCGTCGAACAGGGCCGGCATGACGAGCTGCTCCGCCGCGGCGGCCGCTACGCGTCGTTCTTCCGCCTGCAACATCACGACGCCGGTGCTCTGGCGCCGATCAGCGCAACCGCATAGAGTTCCCTTCACCTCAAGAGCAGCGAGATCGCTATATGAACGCCGCCTCCTACGTCATCCCGCTTCCGATCCAGGCTTCGCTTCCCGTCGTCGGGGAAAGCGGCCGTTATCCCGTGCGCCGCATCTGGTGCGTCGGCCGCAACTATCTCGAGCACATCCGCGAGATGGGCAATGACGAGCGCGCCCCGCCGTTCTTCTTCGCCAAGCACGCCGACATGCTGGTGCCCGACGGCGCCACCATTCCCTATCCGCCGCTGACCAAGGATCTTCATCACGAGGTCGAGTTGATCGTCGCGATGAAGAGCGGCGGCCTCAACATTCCCGCCGAGAAAGCGCTCGACCATGTCTACGGCTATGCCGTCGGCATCGACCTGACCCGCCGCGACCTGCAGATCGCCTCGCGCAAGAAGGAGCGTCCGTGGGAGGTCGGCAAGTCGTTCGACTATTCGGCGCCTTGTTCCGCGGTGCAGCCGGCATCGAAGATCGGTCACCCCGCCAAGGGCAAGATCTGGCTCACGGTCAACGGCAAGGAAGCGCAGAAGGGCGACCTCACCGAGCTGATCTGGAACGTGCCTGAGATCATCTGGCAGCTCTCGCAGCAGGTGAAGCTCGCCGCCGGCGACATCATCATGACGGGCACGCCGGCCGGCGTGTCGCAGCTCCAGCCCGGCGACAAGCTCGAATGCGGCGTCGACGGCGTCGGTACGCTGAAGGTGAGCATCGGTCAGCCGGAATAAGGCCGAGCTCGAGATCACGGGACAGCAAAGCCCCGGGCATCGCGTCCCGGGGCTTTTTTGCGGATTCAAGTTCGTCGCTCGTACGCCCCCGCCGCGTTGATGTCCTTTCCGGTGTAATCGGTCATCATCGCGGTCGCGACCAGCGTCACGACCGCGCAAATCGCGATGTAGATCGCGATCGCAGTCGCCGAGTGGAACGTGCCGTACAGCCAGGTGGCGATCAGCGGTGCGGGGCCGCCGGCGATCACGGATGCGAGCTGATAGCCGAGCGAGGAGCCGCTATAGCGCAGGCGTCCGGTGAAGCTCTCTGCGATCAAGGCGGCTTGCGGTCCATACTGCATGTCGTGCGGAATCAGCGACAGGATGATCGCGAGGAAGATGATGGTCAGCGACCCCGTATTGAGCATGGCGAAATAGACGAAGCCGAAGATGCCCGTCACGGCAGCGCCGAGCATATACATGTTCTTGCGGCCTATCTGATCGGAGATATGTCCGCACAGCGGGATCGACACGAACGACAGCACCGAGGCCGAGAGCACCGCGGTCAGCAGGAAGTCGCGCGATACGTGCAGGGTGCCGATGCCATAGGAGAACACGAAGGCCGTGAAGATGTAGAACGGCGCCTGCTCCGACATGCGCGCAAAGGCAGACAGTAGGATCTCCTTCGGGTATTCCCGGATCACCGTGAGCATCGGCGTGCGATCGACCTGGCGTTCGGCCACGAGCTTGGAGAACACCGGGGTTTCGAGAATGCCGAGCCTGATATAGAGGCCCACGCCGACCAGGATGATGCTGAGCGCGAAGGGAATACGCCAGCCCCATGCCAGGAACTGATCACCCGCCATCTGGCTGAACACCAGCACGGCAAGATTGGCGAGGAAAAGCCCGCAGGGCACACCGAACTGCGGCCATGATGCGATCAATCCACGGGATCGGTCGTTGCGCGCCCATTCCATCGACATCAGTACCGAGCCGCCCCACTCACCACCGACTCCGACGCCCTGAATGAACCGCAGCACGGTCAGGATCACGGCGCCCCAGATACCGATGCTGGCATAGGTCGGCACCACGGCCACCGCAGCGGTCGCCAGTCCCATCAAGAGCAAGGTCGCGATCAGCGTGGATTTACGTCCGATGCGGTCGCCATAATGGCCAAAGATTGCCGCGCCGACGGGCCGCGCGGCGAATCCGACCGCGTAGATCGCAAACGCCTCCAGCGTGCCTACCCAGGGATCGGAGTGAGGGAAGAAGAGCTTTGCGAAAACCAGACCCGTGACGGTGCTGTAAAGAAAGAAGTCATACCACTCGATCGCAGTCCCGATTGTGGAGGCGATCACGGCGCGGCGAAGCTGGCGCTGATGCTCGGGGGCGGTAAGTCGGGTGGCGTCGAGATCAAGGGTTGCCATGGGAGCGCATCCTCAGATAGGCCCCCGCTTGCGTGGTTTCACCTGTTATTGTTGCTGAAAAAACCACATTGGGTTCCAAGGGTTCCAACCGAGCTGGAATGAGAGGGTAAAACTTTAGTCGGCCCACAAGCCCGGCGGCACTACCAAGCCTTCACCGGCCGATTGGCGTGGCTTGCCTGTGGGACACCGCGATTGAGCGACATGTGGGAATGCACACATAGCCAACCATCGCCATGTCTTGAAAACACCATCGTGGCGCGGCCGGGACGCGGAAACGCGCTGCCGTCGGGATGATAGCCGGTGCTCGTCCACGGCACGATCACGGTCGCTATCGTGCCATCGGACGATGCCAGGACCGAGGCCTGGTCGATGACGAAACGGAAGTCGGACGTCTTCGGCCAGACGTTGTCCCATTGCGTGGTGACCCATTGGTCGAGGCCGGGAATGACGTCATTGTGCGTGCCGAAGGCCAGCACATCCGGGTGGAAGAGCGGCCGCGCCGAAGCATAGTCGACCTCGCGGACATAGCCCGCGAAGGTTTCCAGCCAGTGGCGAAAGAACTGCGTGATCTCGGTATTCGCGGTCGGCAAGGAGGCCATCGTCTGCTCCATGTTCGGCAACTCAATCGCGGCAATCTTTGTTGCCATGAGGCGAACCGTCCAGCAAGATATGTGGAGAGCACCGGTGGAGATCGATCGACGAGCCGGGCCGATTTCATGGAGCCAGACTCATGAGACGCCTTCTCCTGCTTGCGGCCACGCTTATCGTCTCGTGCAATGTTGCCAGTGCGCAGTCCAGTCAGCCCTATGCCGGCCTTGAGCATCGCCCCGTCAAGGCGCTGTCGCAGCAGCAGATCGACGATCTTCGAGCCGGACGTGGCATGGGCCTGGCGCTTGCCGCCGAGCTCAATGGATATCCCGGTCCGAGCCATGTTCTCGAGTTCGGTGATCGGCTTGATTTGACCGCGGATCAGCGCATCCAGGTTCAGCGGCTCTTCGACGCCATGAAGCAAGAGGCGGTCCCGCTGGGTGACAAGCTGGTCGAGCAGGAAACGGAGTTGGACCGCCTCTTCTCCGCCCGCGTCGTGACATCGGAGTCACTCAAGGCGGCCCTCGTGGCCATTTCGGAAACCCAGGCACTGCTCCGCGAAAGCCACCTCAAATACCATCTATCGACAACTGCCTTGCTCGATCAGAGCCAAATGCAGCGATACGCGGAGCTGCGCGGTTACCAGCGCCCTGATGGCTCCGAACAACACAAGCACCGTCACTAAAGGCGATCACCGCAATGCCGACAGCACGATGAGACCGAGGATCAGCGCCGTCAGCGAATATTTGAGCGTGTAGTAGACGTTGCGATTCCATTCCTTGACCTTGCGGCTCGCAAGATGGATCTCATAGAGCTTGCCGAACACCTTGTTGAGCAGGCCGACGCTCTCGCCGTCGACGTTCTGGGTTGCAGAGGCCTTGACGATGTGGTGGCTGACCCAACGGTTGATCGCGGTCATGAAGCCGTATTTCATCGGACGCTCGACGTCGCAGAACAGGATGATGCGGTTGACGTCGGTGGCATTCTCCGCACTGTGGATGAAGGTCTCGTCGAACATAAAGGCCTCGCCGTCGCGCCAGACGCATTCGACGCCGTCGATCAGGATGCGGCACTTGTTCGAGTTCGGCGTGACAAGACCGAGGTGGTAGCGCAGCGAACCGGCGAGGGGATCGCGGTGGGCGCCGAGCTTGCCGCCCGGCGGCAGCATCGCAAATATCGCACCATGCACGCTCGGAATGGAGTTGAGCAGCTCCACCGTCTTCGGGCACAGCGTGCGCGCCGAAGGCAGGAAGTCATCGTACCATTTCAGGTAAAAGCGTTTCCAGCCGCTCTTGAAGAACGAATAGAAGCCCCAATCGTTGTTCTTCGCCGCCGCGCGAATGAAGCCTTCGTCGAACAGGCGAACGGCCTCGTCGCGAATGGTCTCCCAATTTTCGCTGAGGGCTTTCAGCTCCGGAAACTGCTCCACCGGGATCACCGGCTTGTTCGGCACCGCCGAGGCCGCGTACATCAACACATTGTAGGGCGCGAGATAGGTGGAGTGGTCCCCGAGCTGGCGCGCTAAGCGCAGCCGCTGCTTGCCGCGGAAATGAACGTAGATCGTCGATGCCGCCAGCACATAGAGAATGACGAGTTGCGGCGCAAAAAACTGTTTTAACATCTCCCCCGTTCCCCGGTGATCAACCGGGGACGTGATCTATCCCGACGCGGCCCGAGCGGCAAGATATTCGCCGGTGGGTCGCAATCACGCTCCGGAGATCAGGGCTGGGAACTTCAGGCCGAACCGAGCCGAATCAGGCCCGTGACAGGGCTTGGAGGCCCTTGAAGGTCAGGCGCTTGGGGTCGGTGACGCCGGCAAGATACAGGCGGCGGATGAACGCGATGACGGCGTCGCGGTCGCAATCGGTCAACGCGACGACGGCGTCGACCGCGATTCTCTGGGCTTCCATTGGGCTCACCTCGGCCTTGCAAGTAACCCCGGCCGAGACAGGCTAGGACTCCGCGGTTAATCCGGCGTTAACCGTTCGGGCAACATGGCCGATTCACCCGACCTGCCGTATACGCAAAACAACGCATTGCCCGTGCCCGCAGCGGCTCACCGGGCAGTGATGCCGCTCTTGAGCCGAGCAAACTGTTTCTTCAGCCGCGGCACCGCAAAGTCCGTGAAGGTCCGCACCTTCGGTACCGAGAGCCGGCCCTGCGGACAGATCAAATGCGCGGGCATCTCGGGATCCTCGTGGCCGGCCAGGACGATCTCGAGTTCGCCGCGCGCAACCTGCTCACCTACCTGGTACGAATACATTCGCGCCACACCGCGGCCGGCGACGGCCGAGGCCACCGCCGCATAGGTGCTGTTGACGACGAGCCGCGGCGTGAACTGCACCGTGCGGGCGGCCGACGACCCGGCCTGCGGTGCAAAGGTCCAGGAATTGGGAAGGTGCGCCATCGCGACGATCTGGTGCTTGGCGAGGTCGCCGGGCTCGGTGATGCGCGGATGCTGCTTCAGATAGCGCGGTGATGCTACCACGACGCGGCTGATCTCGCCGACTCGCATCGCGACCATTGCCGAATCCGCGAGATGACCGATGCGAAGCGCGACGTCGACCCCCTCCTCGATCAGATTGACCGCGCGATCGAACAGCAGGAGTTTTGCCGAGACGGTCGGATAGGCGTCGAGAAACGCATCGAGGATCGGCCGCAGCACCATCTCACCTGACACCACGGGCGCAGTGATCGTGAGCAAGCCGCGGGGCGCCGTGCGCGGCCCGGCCGCGATGTCGTCGGCCTCCTCCAACTCGGTGAGCACGCGGCGACAGACCGCGACATAGCGCTCGCCCTCCTCGCTCAGCTTGATGGAGCGTGTGGTCCTGTGCAGCAGCTCGGCACCGACCCGCTGCTCCAGGAATGCAATGGCGCGGCTCACCGCCGCCGGCGAACGGCCGAGCTTGCGGCCGGCGGCGGCGAGGCTGCCCTCGTCCACCGCAAGGACAAACACCTTCATCGCATCCAGACGATCCATAGGTTTCCCGCCAGCCCATCGAGCTCCGACTGCAAGCTAGGCGTTCGCTCCCGCTGCGACAACCACCGCCGGGAGCCCGCCCGGCATTCGTTCGCGCCGCGAAAGAGTGTCTGCCGGACAGCGCGTATTCGCAGCCGGCCCGGTGCAGCGTACCTCATCGACTAAGCCAGCCGCTGCTGGCGCAGGTTCTGAAAGCCAACAACAGGAGCCCATCATGGGTATCGAACAGAAGGTTGCCATCATCACCGGTGCTTCGCAGGGCATCGGTGCCGCCCTGGTCCAGGGTTTTCGCGATCGCAACTATCGTGTCGTCGCGACGGCGCGCTCCATCAAGCCGTCGGGCGATGACGATGTCCTCGCCGTTCCCGGCGACATTTCCGAGAGGGCCACGGCCGAGCGCGTGGTCTCGCACGCCATCTCCCGCTACGGCCGCGTCGACACGCTGGTCAACAACGCCGGCATCTTCGTCGCAAAGCCGTTCACGCAGTACACGGCGGAGGACTATGCGGCGGTGATGGGCACCAACGTCGCGGGCTTCTTTCACGTCACGCAGCTCGCCATCGCCGAGATGGAGAAGCAGGGGTCCGGCCACGTCGTCCAGATCACAACCACGCTAGTCGACCAGGCCAATTCGAACGTGCCCTCGGCGCTGGCCTCGCTGAGCAAGGGCGGCCTGAACGCCGCGACCAAGTCGCTCGCGATCGAATATGCCAAGCGCGGTATCCGCGTGAACGCGGTGTCACCCGGCATCATCAAGTCACCGATGCACCCCGTCGCGACGCACGCCCAGCTCGATGCGCTGCATCCTGTCGGCCATATGGGCGAGATGTCCGACATCGTCGATGCCGTACTTTATCTCGAGAGTGCCTCCTTCGTCACCGGCGAGATCCTGCATGTCGACGGCGGCCAGAGCGCCGGCCACTGAACGCAGCCGCGCCTTCGCGTGCACGAGGACGACATGGCAGACGCAGATGCCAAGCAGCAAGTCCGCACCCGACCGCATCAGCGGTCGGGTTCGATATCACAGTCTTCCTCACAGCAAACCTGGCGATATGCGGTAGCAGGATTGTCCGCATCGCTGGTCGGGCTTGGCCTCGCGCGCTTTTCCTACACGCCGCTGATCCCGGCCCTGATCGCCGCAAAATGGTTCGACTCGTCCGACGTCGTCTATCTCGGTGCAGCGAACCTTGCCGGCTATCTTGCCGGCGCGCTCGCGGCGCGGACCGTGGCGGCGCGCATCGGCGCCGTTCGCGGCTTGCGGGCGATGATGTTGCTCGCGACCCTCTCCTTTTTTGCCAGCTCGACCCCGGTGTCGTTCACCTGGTTCTTCGCCTGGCGCTTCCTGTCGGGGCTCACCGGCGGAATCATCATGGTACTGGCGGCCTCCGTCATTCTACCGCATATCTGGGCGGCGAGGCGCGGCATCGTCGGCGGCGTGATCTTTGCCGGCGTCGGGCTCGGTGTCGCCGCATCCGGCACGCTGGTGCCGCTGTTGCTGCAGCAAGGCTTGCAACAGAGTTGGTATGGTCTTGGCGTGCTCGCGGGCACGCTCACGCTGGTGAGTTGGTGGAACTGGCCCGCTGAGGCCAAGGCCGATACCGTGTCATCGCAGCGGGCGAAGCACGCTTCGCCCGCTGCTCGCGGCTTGCTCGTCCAATACGGCCTCAACGCGGTGGCGCTGGTGCCGCACATGGTCTTCATCGTCGATTTCGTCGCGCGCGGCCTCGGCCAGGGTATTGTTGCGGGATCGCACTACTGGGTGCTCTATGGCCTTGGCGCAATCGTCGGCCCGGTGGTCACCGGTCATCTCGGGGACCGCGCTGGGTTTAGACCGGCGCTGCGCGCCGCCTTCCTGATCGAAGCGGCCGCCGTGTTGCTCCCGATCGTCAGTACCGCGCCTCTCCCGCTGATCGTATCGAGCGTGGTGGTCGGCGGCTTCACACCTGGCATCGTACCGCTCGTGCTCGGACGCATCCATGAGCTGGTCCCACTTTCTGCCGAGCAGCAGCGCACGACATGGAGCCATGCCGCGACCAGCTTTGCGCTGTTCCAGGCGGGGCCGCGGCCTACGGCTTCTCCTGGATCTACGCACAGACCGGCGGCGATTATCTCGTCTTGTTCGCGCTGGGCGGCGGCGCCGTGGTGCTTGCACTCGCGATTGATCTTGCACTGCCGCTTGCCACGCGCAAGGCTTAGAACGTCGCGGTCGTCGCGATCAGGAATATTGCATCACACCGTCGTCGATCCGGCCGAACCGCAAGGAGACGATGTCGAGCGCGTAGTTCTGGTAGAGCCGCCACGGCTGCTTCGAGCCTTGCTTCGGCATCTTTGCGACCGAGCGCTGCACATAACCCGAGGTGAAATCGAGCGACGGCTGCGCCGTGATCGTGGGATCGTCATTATGTGGCATGCACTGCCGGAAATTGTGCCGGTCCATGTAGTTGATGAGCCGACAGACATATTCGCAGGTGAGGTCGCATTTCAGCGTCCATGATGCGTTGGTGTAGCCGAACGCAGAAGCCATGTTGGGCACGTCGGCATACATCATGCCCTTGTAGGTCAGCGTGTTGGCGAAATCGAGGGCGCGGCCGTCGGCACTGATGTCAAGACCGCCGACGACCTGGAGCACCAGTCCCGTCGCGGTCACGATGATGTCCGCCGCAAGCTCGCTGCCGTCCTTCAGGCGGATACCATCGTGCGTGAACGTGTCGATCTCTTTGGTGACTACGGAGGCGCGCTGCTCGCGGATCGCCTTGAACAGGTCGCCATCCGGCACGAGGCAGAGCCGCTGGTCCCACGGATTGTACCGCGGCGTGAAATGGGTCGCGACGTCGTAGTCGGGGCCGAGCGCCATCTGCACGCCCTTGAGAACCAGCTCCTTCACCTTCGCAGGGCGGCGCCGACTGAGCTGGAAGAAGAACATCCCCCACATCACGTTGCGCCAGCGGATCAGGTGATAGGCAAGCCGCGTCGGCAGATTGCGCCGCAATTTGTTGGCGACGGGATCCTGTGCAGGGCGCGACACCACATAGGTCGGCGAGCGCTGCAGCATGGTGACCTGCGCGGCCGTCTTGGCGAGTTCCGGCACCAGCGTCACCGCGGTCGCGCCCGAGCCAATCACGACGACGCGCTTGCCCGCGCAGTCGATGTCGTCGGTCCATTTCTGCGGATGCACGATGCGGCCGGCGAAATCCGCGACCCCCGGAAACTCCGGCGTGTAGCCCGCCTCGTATTTGTAATAGCCCGAGCACATGAACAGGAAATTGCAGGTGAAGCGCACGGTTTGTGCCACGCCCTCGCCGGTGATGCGCTCGGCCTCGACGGTCCAGCGCGCGTCACTCGTCGACCACGCCGCACGCTTGACCCGATGGTGAAAGCGGATGTGCTTCTCGATGCCGTTCTCGGCTGCGGTTTCGCGAACGTAGCTGAGAATTTGCGCGCCGTCGGCGATCGCCTTCGGATCGGTCCAGGGCTTGAAGGAATAGCCGAGCGTGAACATGTCGCTGTCGGAGCGGACGCCGGGATAGCGAAACAGGTCCCAGGTGCCGCCGATACAGTCGCGTCCCTCAAGGATGACGTAGCTCTTGGTCGGACATTTGGTCTGAAGATGATAGCCCGCGCCGATCCCGGACAGGCCGGCACCGACGATCAGCACGTCGAAATGGTCTTGAGCCATTGTTTCCTCCGCTGCCAAGGATTGTCTGACCGGGATCATTGCTCGTCAACTGGCAATCGGCCTGACACAACCTCGAGGAGACGCGTGCGTCACGCTCAAGACAATAAAGCCCCGGATCGCTCCGGGGCTTTGCATCGAAAATAGATACGATCAGCGGATCAGTAGCGGTAATGGTCCGACTTGTACGGACCTTCCTGTTTGACGCCGATGTAGTCGGCCTGGTCCTTGCGCAGCTCGGTGAGCTTGACGCCGATCTTGGCAAGGTGCAGGCGCGCGACCTTTTCGTCGAGCGACTTCGGCAGCACGTAGACTTCCTTCTTGTACTTGCCGTCCTTGTTGTTGGCGAAAAGCTCGATCTGCGCCAGCGTCTGGTTGGTGAAGGAGGCTGACATCACGAAGGACGGATGGCCCATCGCGTTGCCGAGGTTCACGAGGCGACCTTCCGACAGCATGATGATGCGATGCTTGTCGGGGAATTCGATCTCGTCGACCTGCGGCTTGATGTTGGTCCATTTCAGGTTACGCAGACCCGCGATCTGGATCTCATTGTCGAAGTGACCGATGTTGCAGACGATAGCGCGATCCTTCATTGCGCGCATGTGCTCGATCGTGATGATGTCCTTGTTGCCGGTCGCGGTGACGAAGATGTCGGCGCGGGGCGCGGCGTCTTCCATGGTCACGACTTCATAGCCTTCCATCGCCGCCTGCAGCGCGCAGATCGGATCGACTTCGGAGACCATGACGCGGCAGCCGGCCTGGCGCAGCGAGGCGGCCGAACCCTTGCCGACGTCGCCGAAGCCCGCGACCATCGCAACCTTGCCGGACATCATCACGTCGGTGCCGCGGCGAATGCCGTCGACCAGCGATTCACGGCAGCCATAGAGGTTGTCGAACTTCGACTTGGTGACGCTGTCGTTGACGTTGATGGCGGGCCATAGCAACGTGCCGGCCTTCTGCATGTCGTAGAGACGATGCACGCCCGTGGTGGTTTCTTCGGAAACGCCCTTGATGCTCTTGGCGATCTCGGCGAAGTAGCCCTTCGGCTTCTCCTTGAGCTGCTTCTTCAGAAGCGCGAAGAAGACTTCCTCTTCTTCCGAACCCGGCTTGTCCAGGAACTTGGTGTCGCCGTTCTCGGCGCGCAGGCCGAGATGGACGTACATGGTGGCGTCGCCGCCGTCGTCGAGGATCATGTTCGGGTGACCGCCGCCGTGCCAGTCGAACAGCTTGGCGGTGTAGTCCCAGTACTCGGTAAGGCTCTCACCCTTGACGGCGAACACCGGAATGCCGGCGGCTGCGATCGCCGCCGCGGCGTGGTCCTGCGTCGAATAGATGTTGCAGGAGACCCAGCGGATGTCGGCGCCGAGCGCGGCCAGCGTCTCGATCAGCACGCCTGTTTGGATCGTCATGTGCAGCGAGCCGGCGATACGGGCGCCCTTCAGCGGCTGCTTCGGGCCGTACTCCTCGCGGGTGGCCATCAGGCCGGGCATCTCGGTCTCGGCGAGCGAGAGCTCCTTGCGGCCGAAATCGGCGAGCGAAATGTCCTTGACGATGTAATCTGTGAAGCCGGGCTTCGCGTTCATTGCGGGCGTCCTGTTGTTGAATTGGTCATCCCAGGTCACCCTGGAGGGCGAGCCCGGAATCTCGATGCGATCGATTAGGAATTCCGGGTTCGCCGCTGTCGCGGCGCCCCGAAATGTCGTCGGTGATCAGACCGCGCGCTTGAGCGCTTCGACGAGATCGGTCTTCTCCCAGGAGAAGCCGCCCTCGTTGTCGGGAGTACGGCCGAAATGGCCATAGGCGGAGGTGCGCGCGTAGATCGGGCGGTTGAGATCGAGATGGCTGCGGATGCCACGCGGGGTGAGATCCATCGCCTTGGCCGCGGCCTTCTCGAGCTGATCCTCCGACACCTTACCGGTGCCGTGGGTGTCGATGTAGATCGACAGCGGACGCGCCACGCCGATGGCGTAGGCGAGCTGCAGCGTGCAGCGGTCGGCAAGACCGGCCGCGACGATGTTCTTGGCGACATAGCGGGCAGCGTAAGCCGCGGAGCGGTCGACCTTGGTCGGATCCTTGCCGGAGAACGCGCCGCCACCGTGCGGAGCCGCGCCACCATAGGTGTCGACGATGATCTTGCGGCCGGTCAGGCCGGAATCGCCGTCGGGACCGCCGATGTAGAACTTGCCGGTCGGGTTGATGTGCCAGATGGTCTTCGCCGTGATCCAATCCTTCGGCAGCGCCTCACGCACATAGGGCTCGACGATGTCGCGAATCTGCTTGGACGAGATGTCCTCGACCAGATGCTGGTGCGACACCACGATCTCGCGCACGCCGACCGGCTTGCCGTTCTCGTACTGCACGGTGACCTGGCTCTTCGAGTCCGGGCCCAACACCTTCTCGCGGCCGGAGTGCCGCGCTTCCGAGATGAGGCGCAGGATCTTATGGGCGTAGAAGATCGGCGCCGGCATCAGATCGGGCGTCTCGTTGGTGGCGTAGCCGAACATGATGCCCTGGTCGCCAGCGCCCTCTTCCTTGACTTCGCCCGGCTGCAGCGCATCGACGCCCTGCGCGATGTCGGCCGACTGCGGATGCAGCAGGATCTCGATGTCCGCCTTCTCCCAGTGGAAACCTTCCTGCTCGTAGCCGATGTCCTTAATCGCAGCGCGAACGACGCCTTCGATCTGCTCGTTGGTGACGGATGCGGGACCGCGGGTCTCGCCGGCGATCACGACCTTGTTGGTGGTCGCGAGCGTTTCGCAGGCGGCACGAATTTGCCAGGGATCGATGCCGGCTTTCGGTCCTTCGCGGTAGAACAGATCGACGATCTCGTCGGAGATCCGGTCGCACACCTTGTCCGGATGGCCTTCGGACACGGACTCGCTGGTGAAGAGATAGGACGCGCGCATCAGTAACCCCTTGTTCCGCCGCTAGCTGGCGGGCGTTGCGATATTTAGCTTTGAATGATGTCAATCACGCCGGCGCGAGATGACGTAGGATTCGTCGAGAAACCAGAGCCCATTGTACTTTCGCAGCACGTCCCTGGCGGCATCCAGGGTGCGGCCGTTTTGAGTCATTTCCGTCAACCGGTCGTCCTCAAT
Organism: Bradyrhizobium sp. CAR08; assembly: GCF_052871955.1. Lineage (NCBI taxonomy): Bacteria > Pseudomonadati > Pseudomonadota > Alphaproteobacteria > Hyphomicrobiales > Nitrobacteraceae > Bradyrhizobium > Bradyrhizobium sp. CAR08. The sequence goes on along the minus strand of NZ_JBIXJX010000017.1, from coordinate 125,819 downwards.
CTGAGCGACATACACCGCCGCATTCCAGGCTGCAAAGGCCGTCGAGGTTCCGATAGTGCCTGTCACCTCGTTGGGCAGCGCTTCCATATCATACCTGAAGATCGAGCGGTTATCTGCGTAAGCATTAAAATTTAGGTCGCGGCCCACCGAGCCGAGCTCGTACTTCACCGCGCGCAATAGCTCATGACGGCTCACCGAGAAAGGATTTTCTCCGGGCCAGATCGCCTGGATCATCTCCATGCCCGGATCCTGGCCGTGGGAGTGAATTCCGATCAGGCGGCCGCCTGCCCGCAAGGCCCGCGCCAGGGGCGCAATGATCCGTTTTGCCCGAAAATTGACCGAGGAAAGCGCCCGGTATGGCTGGGATGCAATAACGAGGTCGAAATTGGCCTCGGCCTGGCCCGGCCGGGGAATGGTCGAATCGAGCAGAAAACGCTGATCTTCACGGTAGAGCACCAGCACGACAGGCCGCTCATAGAGCGGCATCCCCGTGCGCGGGCTGACCGCCGCCCGCCAGTTCTGCTCCAAAAACGGCTTCAACTCCGCGATTTGCGTCTCGAACTCACCGGAGGAAGCCCCCCGCAGGGGAACCTCGTGCCAAACGGTCGCGGCGGCCGCCGCGGGCGATGCCGGCGTGAGCCAGGGCGCCTCCGCGTAGAGCATGTTGGTAAAAACGAACACCGAGGCCGGGTGCTCGAAAATGCGATCCGGCACCTTGTCCAGCGTCAGGCGGAGGTCCTCGAGACTGAGTTCCTTGCCGGCGACATAGAACGGCATGTGCGGAAAGCGCTGATGCATCGAGCGCAGCACGCGCGCCAGTACCGTGCCGTCGCCAACGCCGGCATCGAACACGCGCAACGCCGGGGGCCGGGGATGGATGCTGGCAAGCTCCAGCGCCACGCGCTCGGCGACCACCCGCTTCTCACTGCAAGTGTGCACGAACAGCAGGTATTTCTGGCGATTCTCGAAAAAGCGGAAATTGCCGCGCGGATCGCGCTTTTCCGGCGGCACCTGAAGCCCCCGCGGCGGCGGCACGCCGCCGGCCATCGATGCGGCCATGTAGGCCTGGATCCGGTCCAGGGTATCGATCGTGATGCGTTTGCCCTCGCGCAAGCGGTGCACGAGCTTCCCATCGTTCACCGCGCGCCGGCCGAACGTCGACTCCGCCATGTCCGCCTTACGGCAGAACTCGGTGATTTGGCTCAGGATTTCGTCATTCTTCATGGAGTGGGACGCAGTGGGCAGAGGGATTGGGTAGTGCCTCCTAGCAAAATCTGCCCACCGAGGGAATAGCGATAGAGCCACCCTGTTTGCCGTTTGTACAACAGGGAGCCGTGAACCACCTTCCCTTGCCGGGTAACCAACAGACGCCTCTCCTCTACGGGACCACCGCCAATGCGTCGCCTGCTCGTCGCGCTCTGCCTGCTCGCCGCAACCCTGTGGTCGGCGCCAGCTTTTGCGCAGGCGCGCAACCAGCTTGGGCCGCTCTGCACCACCGACACCATGCCGGCAGACCAGATGATCGACGCCTGCAGCAATATCATTTCGCTGAAGTTGTTCAAAGGCGAGCAGCTCGCGACGGTCTACTTCTGGCGCGCGGTGGGCTGGAATAAGAAGGGCGATTACGCCAAGGTCATCACTGACGCCACGGAAGCGATCCGGCTCCAGCCGAGCCAGGCAGTCTACAATCTACGCGGCTCGGCGTATTACGACCGAGGCGAGTACGAGATCGCGGTCGCTGATTTCGACGATGCGCTGAAGCTCGGCCCGCCTGACGGAACAATCTTCCACAATCGCGGTAATGCCTGGCGCGGCAAAGGCGATTACGCCAAGGCGATCGCCGACTACGACATGTCGATCAAGGCCAATCCAAAATCGGCGTTCTCGTACCAGAACCGCGGCATCGCCAAGGAGGCGCTCGGCGATCTCGACGGCGCGCTGACCGACATCAACCAGGCGATCCGGCTCGACCCGACGCTGCCGCAGCCGCTGATCAACCGGACCGCGATCTGGCGTGTCAGAGGCGATTACGATCGCGCGATTGCCGACGGGAGCGAAGCGATTCGGCTCGCGAAAGAGAAGCCGCCCGTCAACATCATGACTCCGCCGAACAGCGTGCTGATCTCAGGCTACACCCATCGCGCGCTGGCCTATGAGGCGAAAGGGAATTACGCGCACGCGAGCGACGACTACAAGGCGACGCTGGCGATCGCGGCGTCCGATGCCGGCAGCAAGGCCAATCAAGCCACCGCAAAGGTGCGGCTGTCGCTGATCACCGACGCAAGCACACCGATCCCGCGCGATGCGCCGTCACCGACCGAGCCGGGAAAGGCACCGGCTCCCCAGCAGACCGGTGCCGCGCCGCCCCCCTCGCCTGCTCCGGCCGCGCGCGGCACGCATGGCGCTGATCATCGGCAATGGCGCCTATTCGCATGTCAAGGCGCTCCCCAATCCGCCCAATGACGCGCGCGCCATTGCCAGGGCCTTGCGCGATATCGGCTTCACGGTATCAGAAGGCGTCGATCTCGACCGCGCGGCGATGCAGAAGATGACGCGTGACTTCTTGCGGGAAGCGGCGCGGGCGCAGGTCGTATTAGTCTACTATGCGGGCCACGGCGTGCAGGTCGACGGTCGCAACTATCTCATTCCCGTCGACGTCGAACTCAAGCCGGGCGCGAGGATGACGGACGCGATGATCGACATGGACACGATCATGGTCGGCCTCGACGACCAGGTCCGCACCAACATTTTGATCTTCGATGCCTGCCGCAATAATCCGATGGCACAGCAGGTCGCATCAGCCGGCACCAACCGCGCCATCGAAGCTGCCTCGGGCCTCGCAGCGCCACCGAGCCTGGGCGCCGGCGCGATGCTCGGCGCCGGCACGCTGATCGCTTTCGCCACTGCGCCGGGCCAGGTCGCTCTCGACGGCGAAGGCGCCAACTCGCCGTTTTCCGCTGCCCTCTCCCGCCACATCGGCACGCCCGGTCTCGAGGTGCAGCAGATGCTGACACGTGTGCGGGCGGAGGTGGTTTCGACCACGAAGAGCAAGCAGGTGCCGTGGTCGAACTCGTCGCTGCTGGGAGAGGTCTATCTGGCGGAGAAATGATGCGAATTGGCATCGTCCCGGCAAACTGCCTTTACCCTGGCGAGCGTAGCATCCGGGAACAAGCAGTCCCGCACATCGCGAGGCTCTTGCGGCCAAAGTTGCGGTTTTGATCCTGCTGACATCCCGCGCCGACGCGCCAAAATTACAACAGCGCGCGAGATAGTCGAACGCAACCTGCGGCTGCTCTTTCCCACAGCCTATCGTTATCTTATAATGACTGCACCACCGACCAGGCGGTGGACTGGTTGCTGGGGAATTCTGTGAGAAAATTCGTTGCCGCCGCCGGCATCGTCCTGTTTGTCGTGTTCGGATTACAGCCGGTTTTCTCACAAGGCGCTCCGCCCCGCAGCTCCTCGGCGCGTGGCGATATGATCCGCATGCACCCGAGAACGTCGCCTATTACGGTGTCCCGCTCCAGACCAAGCTCGAATATGGCGGCGCCTATCTCGCACTCGCAGCCTTGCTCGCGGTCATGACCTACGATCTCCACGAGATGCTGGGATCAATGATGCGGCCGAGGTAGCCGAAGGCCGTATTCATCATGCCGAAAACATTGCCACTGCCGGAGGCCCGGAAGCTCCTGGGATTGGAGGGCCTACGCTTCCTTGCGACCCTCGCCGTGCTGTTATGGCACTATCAGCACTTTGCCCTTGTCGCCGAGCCCGCCGTCAAGCTCACCAGAAGCGAGCTGCCGTTCTACCGCGTTCTGTTCCCTTTCTATGAGGCCGGCGAGTACGGCGTCTGGTTCTTCTGGTGCGTCTCGGGCTTCATATTCTTCTGGAAGTATCGCACCATTATCGCCGATCGCACGGTCGACGGCCGAAGCTTCTTCGTGAACCGGCTGTTGCGCCTCTATCCGCTCCATATCGCAACGTTGCTGCTGGTCGCGGTGCTGCAACCGGTCTATTTCGCCCAGCATGGAGTCTACTTCGTCTATCCGAACAACGATCTCCCGCACTTCCTCGCACAGCTCTTCATGGCGAGCGACTGGCTGCCGCCGCGCAGCGAAAGCTTCAACGGGCCCATCTGGTCGGTCTCAGTCGAGATTATGGACTATGCGACCTTTTTCATGGCGTTGCGCTTTGTAACGGCATCGCCGCTGTTCAATTTGGTCGTGATCCTTGCCTCGATCACGATCGGAACGCAGGTCGGGACCAGCCTCGCCTTCTTCTATGCAGGCGGACTTGCCGCCATGGCCCGGCAGGCCGTCGTCGATTCCGGGCATCGGCGGACATTGGAAGCAACGGCCGCGTTCGCCGCCATCGCAGTCCCGGCGGCGATCTGGCTGGCGGGCATCGAGCTCGCCCCAGCCGCCGGACCGCTGCTGCTGATCTATACACCGATCCTTCTGCTGTTCCGGCCAACTCACCTTGCCGCGGCGGGTCCAGGCACTACTCGAGATGGCCGGCAATATGACCTATTCCTGCTATCTTCTGCACTTCCCGATTCAGCTCGCCATCGCACTCGCCTGCGTGGCCATGCAGCGACCGATTCCCTACGGCGACCATCTGTTCTGGGTGGCCTTCGTGCTGCCGACACTCGTGGCCTCGCACCTTACCTATCGCTGGTTCGAGGCGCCGGCGCAGCGCCTGATCCGCAGTACCCTTCGACGCAAAAAATAAGCGGGGCGGACAAGTCCGGCCCCGCTCTGATGTCGCGGATCGAGCAGCTTTGACACAACGCGTCTCGCTTACGCAAAGACGCGGCTGCACCCGATCACTGCCCCCACACTTCCTTCGCAATCTCGACCGCGAGGCTGAGCTTGGCCCACTGCTCCTCCTCCGAGAGGATGTTGCCTTCCTCGGTTGAGGCAAAGCCGCATTGCGGGGAGAGCGCGAGCTGCTCCAGCGGGGCGAACTTGGCGGCTTCCTCGAGACGCCGCTTGATCGCGTCCTTGTTCTCGAGCTCACCGAACTTCGAGGTGATGACGCCGACCACGACGACCTTGTTGCCCTTGGGCAGGAAGCGCAGCGGCTCGAAACCACCGGCGCGGTCGCTGTCGTATTCGAGGAAATAGCCGTCGTAATTGGTGCCGGCGAGCATGGTCTCGGCAACCGGCTCGTAGCCGCCTGAAGAAATCCAGGTCGAACGGAAATTTCCGCGGCAGACATGCGTCGTCACCACCATGTCGGCGGGCTTCTCGGCCAGCGCGTAGTTGATGACGCGCGCATAGATCTGCTGGAGACCCTCGGGATTGTCGCCCCGCTCGCGCGCCTTCTGCAATTCGTCCGGCGAGCAGAGATAGGCCCACACGGTGTCGTCGAACTGGAGATAGCGGCAGCCGGCGTCGTAGAACGCCTTCACGGCCTTGCGGTAGGTCTTGCCGAGGTCTTCGTAGAAGGCATCGAGATCGGGATAGACGTCCTTGGAGATCGCCTTGCGGCCGCCACGGAAGTGCAGCACCGCCGGCGACGGGATCGTCATTTTGGCGGTGACGTGAGCCTGGTCGGCAACCTTCTTCAGGAAGCGGAAGTGATCCAGCATCGGGTGGTCATCGGGGAAACCGAGCTTGCCGATCACGCGCACCGCGTCGTGCCGGGTCTCGACGCCCGCAAACTGGATGCCGGTGTCGGGGTGAAACATTTCACAGCCGGTGAGCTTGGCCAGGAAGTCGAAATGCCACCAGGAGCGGCGGAATTCGCCGTCGGTTGCGAGCTTCAGGCCGAGCGAAGCCTGCTTATGCACGACCTTCTCGATCTCCAAATCCTCGATCTTGCGCAGATCGTCGGCCAAGATCTCGCCCTTCTCCAGCCTGGCGCGGGCTTCCTTGATCTTGGCGGGACGCAAGAGGCTGCCGACCTCGTCGGCGCGGAAGGGGGCTTTGGTTCGCTGCATTTCTTACTCCCAGTTTTTTTTAGTGGGCCGCCGCCCCTGCAACGCCGAGGTGGCGCTCGAGGACCGACGGGTCGGCCTTCAGCGCGGCGCTCGGGGCGTCGTGGACGATCGTTCCGCGCTCCAATATCACAACACGGTCGGCCAGCCCCAGAATCTTTTGGGCATTTTGCTCGACGATAATCGAGCAGATGCCGCCCGCCCGCGTGATGGTCCCAATCGCTTTCAAGAGCTCCTCGACGATGATGGGGGCAAGGCCCTCGGTCGGCTCGTCCAGGAGAAGCACTTTCGGATTGAGGGTCAGCGCGCGGCCGATCGCCAGCATCTGCTGCTCACCGCCGGAGAGCTGGTTGCCAAAATTGCTCCGCCGCTCCTTCAGCCGGGGGAACATCTCGTAGACCCTCTCGACGGTCCAGGGACCGGGCTGGGCCACTGCGGACATATTCTCCTCCACCGTGAGCGAGCGGAAGATGTTGCGCTCCTGCGGCACCCAGCCGATCCCGGAGCGCGCCCGTTGGTCGGGCCGCAAGGTCGTGACGTCGGTACCGGCGAGCCTGACAGTTCCGGAGAAGCGACGGGTGACGCCGACGATCGAGTTGATCAGCGTGGTCTTGCCGGTACCGTTGCGCCCCAACAGCGCCAGCACCTGGCCTTCGGCGAGACGCAGCGACATGTTCGGCAGCACCACGGCCTCGCCGTAGCCGGCGCGAAGCGAGTCGATCGCGAGCAGGTCAGACATTGACCGCCTCCTCGCCGAGATAGACCGCCTTGACCTGCGGGTCGCGCGCGACCTGCTCGGGCGGGCCTTCGGTGAGCAGCGCGCCGGAGACCAGGACAGAGATGCGGTCGGCGAAGGAGAACACGAGGTCCATGTCGTGCTCGATCAGTAGCACGGTAACGTCGCGCGGCAGGCTGCCGACGACGGCGAGAATGTCGTGGCGCTCGCTCTCGGGCACGCCGGCGGCGGGCTCGTCCAGCAGCAGCACGCGCGGCTTGGCGGCGATCGCGACCGCGATCTCGAGCAGGCGCTGCTTGCCGTAAGGCAGCGTCACCGTCTGTTCGTTCATGACGTCGAGCAGGTGGAAGCGCGTCAGGAGGTCGGCGATCTCGCCGTTGACGTCGCTGCGCGTGCCCATCCGCCGCCACCAGTCGCCGCCATGGCCGAGGCGCTCGGAGACAGCGAGACCGATGGTCTCGAGCGGAGTCAGGTCGGGATAGAGCTGGTTGATCTGGAAGGTGCGCGACAGGCCGCGCAACACGCGCTTGTGCACGGGCAGATCCGTGACGTCCTGGCCTTCGAGCAGGATGCGGCCCGAGTTCGGCTTGAGCACGCCGGTGAGCTGGTTGATCACCGTGGTCTTGCCGGCGCCGTTGGGGCCGATCAGCGCGTGGCGGGCGCCTTGTTCGATTTTTAGCGACAAGTCGCGGGTGACGCGCAGACCGCCGAACTGCTTTTCGAGATTCTGGGTTTCGAGCACGATGGTCATGCGTCGCTCTCCGGCACGGCGACGACGGCCTTGCGCCCCGCTATCTGCCTGATGACCAGATTGGGCACATACAGCATCCAGCGATGCAGGCGCTGGCGGCCGACCAGGACGATCACGACCAGCACGAGGCCGATCCAGAACTGCCAGTATTGCGGAGTGATGGTCGAGAACAATTCCTGCAGCATGCGAAACAGCACCGCGCCAATCAGCCCGCCGTAGAGATAGCCGGTGCCGCCGATCACGAGCACAAGCATCAGGTCCGCCGAGCGCTCGAAGGCGAACACATCGAGCGAGGCGATCGCGGTAGTCTGGGTGAACAGCGCGCCTGCGATGCCGGCATAGAACGCCGCGAGCGTGTAGATCGCAATCAAGCGGCGGTTGACGGGGATGCCGATCGCGGCCGCGCGCAGCGGATTGTTCTTGATCGCGCGCAATGACAGCCCGAACGGGGAATGCACGACCCGGCGGGCGAACAGGAACAACAGGAACAGAACGGTGAGCGAATAGAAGAAGCCGGTCTTGCCGAACATGTCGAACGGAATCTCACCGAAGATCGGCTGCATCTCGATACCCTGCAGACCGTCGGTGCCGCCGGTGATGTTGGAGAAGCGTTCCGCCAATGCCTCAAGCAGCAAGGCGATGCCGAGCGTCACCATCAGTCGCGTCAGATCGACGCCGCGGATCACGAGGAAACTGGTAGCGAAGCCGAGCACCATCGCGACAACGCCGGCGACGACAAGCGCAAGCACGGGCTCGTTGATGATCCCGTGCAGCGCAAGAAGCCCCGCCGCGTACGCGCCGACGCCGAAGAAGGCGGCATGGCCGAGCGAGACGATGCCCGCGTAGCCGAGGATCAGATCGAGCGACATCGCAAACAGCGCGAGCCGCAGGATATCCGTCATGATCAAGTAGCGCGAGGGAAATACGAAGCCGCAGGCCAGCACGATCAGCCAGAAAGCGGCCTCGCCATAGTGCCAGCGTGCCTGGCGCTGGGCGTGATAGCCGACGTCGGAGGAGGCGCTCATCGGCGAACTCAACGCGCGGCCGTGCGGCCGAACAGACCGTTCGGGCGCCAGATCAGGATCACGATCATCATGGTGTAGATCACGAAAGGTCCCATCTTCGGCACGTAATATTTGCCGGCAACGTCGCCGATGCCGAGCAGCAGCGAGGCCAGAAACGGGCCGGTGATGGAGGACGAGCCGCCGACGGTGACCACGATCAGGAAGTAGATCATGAACTTCAGCGGAAAGTACGGGTCGAGGCCGAGGATCTCGGCGCTCAGCGCGCCGCCGAGACCGGCCAGGCCGCAGCCAAAAGCAAATGTGAAGGCGAACACCTGCGGCACGTTGATGCCGAGGCCGCTCGCGGCGCGGGGATCGTCGACCGCGGCGCGCAGGCGGCTGCCGAACCGCGTCTTGGCCAGCACCATTTGGAGACCGATGGTGAGCAGCCCGCAGATCACGATGATCATCAATCGGTAGCGGCCGATGCCAACGCCGAACAGGTCGAACTGACCCTGGAGCGCCGCCGGCAGGTTGATGAAGACCCGCGACGAGCCCTGGATGTAGTCGACGGCCGCGACCGACATGAACGTGAGGCCGATCGTGAACAGCACCTGGTCGAGATGGCTGCGCGCATAGAGGTGTCGGTACAACGTGCGCTCGAGCACGATGCCGATCGCAGCGGAGGAGACGAATGCAAGCGGCAATGCCGCGAAGAATGGCCAGCCCATCCGGTTGACCAGCACCATGCAGACATAGCCACCGGCCATGGCGAAGGCGCCATGGGCGAGGTTGACGAAGTTCATCAAGCCGAGCGTGACTGCGAGCCCGCAAGCCAGCACGAACAGCAGCATGCCGTAGGCAACGCCATCGAACAGGTTGGTGAGGATTGAGGTCATCGTCTCAGCTTGGCGTTATCGTCATGGCCGGGCTTGTCCCGGTCATCCACGTTCTTGGCTCGGCTCTCGCGTGGATGCCGGGGTCAAGCCCGGGCATGACGAGAGTGGAGGGCGAGATCCCCGATGCGCGCTAATGCGCGCGCCGAGATGACGCACTTTCGTGCGTCACTTCTTGGTCTTGCCGAGATCCTTGACGGCTTCGAAGGTCGCGAACTCGACGTTGTAGAGCTCGCCGTCGACCTTCTCGACCTTCCGGATGTAGATGTTCTGCACGATGTCGCGGGTCTCGGGGTCGATCGAGATCGGGCCGCGCGGGCTCTCCCACTTCTGGCCTTTCATGGCTTCGACGAGCTTGGTGCCGTCGGTGTCGCCATTGGTCTTCTTCAACGCTTCGTAGATCAGGTGAATGCCGTCATAGCCGCTCACCGCCATGAATCCCGGCCGGTTTCCGTAGGCCTTCTTGTAGGCCGCGACGAAATCCTTGTTCATCTGCGAGGGATGCGCCGCCGAATAGAGGTGCGCGGTGACCGTGCCCAGCACGGCGTCGCCCATGTTGTTGAGGAGGTCGTCGTCCGTCACGTCGCCCGGTCCGATCACCTTGATGCCGGCCTTGTCGAGCCCGCGTTCGGCATACTGCTTCATGAAGTTACCGCCCTGGCCAGCCGGCACGAACACGAAGATCGCGTCAGGCTTGGCATCCTTCATACGCTGGAGGAACGGTGCGAAATCAGGATTTGCAAGCGGCGTTTTAACCTCTTCGACCACTTCGCCGCCACCCGCGGTGAAGTTCTGCTTAAAGAAGTTGAGCGCGTCATTACCCGGCGCGTAGTCCGAGGTCAGCGTCGCCACCTTCTTGATGCCGTTTTTCACCGCCCAGTCGGCGATGATGGTGGAGGACTGCGCCAGCGTGAAGCTCGTGCGTACGATATAGGGCGAGCGCTCGGTGATGATGGAGGTGCCCGCCGCCATCACGACTTCCGGGATCTTGGCTTGCGTGGCCAGGGGCGCCGCCGCGAGCGCGGCCGGCGTCACGCCGAACCCGGCGATGAAATGGACCTTGTCGTTGACAATCAGCTCCTGCGCGGCGGTCTTGGTCTTGTCGGGAATCGCAGCATCGTCCTTGAGGATGATCTCGATTTTCTTCCCGGCGACGGTGTCGCCCTTCTGCTGCATGTAGAGCTTGATCGCGTTCTCGATTTGCTTGCCGGTCGAAGCCTGACCGCCGGTCATCGGCAGGATCAGGCCGACCTTGACACTGTCCTCGGCCTTGGCCGGAGCGAAGGTCGCAAGGCCTGCGATGGCGGTAGCTGCTGCGGCCCAAATAGTCCTACGAGACAGTTGTTTCCGTTCGAACATCAGATGTCCCTCCCCTTCATTCCTGATCTCTTGTGCGCCGGACCGAGTGCCCGATCCTTGGCTTTAGTTTTAGCTCACGCACGCGTGATGCCGCGCGCAACATGGCGTCTTTCGCGCCCTTATTGTCAATCGGACGTTTGGCGACCATTCGGCGCAAGCCGAGCGTTCCGATTGCCGACGGCAGAAGCGATATCGGGTCACATCTGGGTAACCCCGGGATCGTGACTGCGATCGCTATCTTTTGTACGATTGTACAAACAAAATGGACCTGTCAACGAGAAAGCCCCCCTCTCCGACCAAGCCACTTTGTCGCGAGCCCCTTGCCGCAGTCTAGAAACGCTGCCAGTCGCGTGGATGGAGGATTTCGTCTTTTGTTTGCAGAATTTGAACATAGCAAGGCTTGGCGCCGGCACAATCCGGTATCCAATTACCCACCTCGAATAAGTCTCTTTTACCTTGTTGAAGACTACTCTCCGGGCGACAGCCTGACCTGGCGTCCAACACGACTGACCTCGCCTCCCTACAATGACCAGATCCTCTTGTTCCCTCCTGATCCTCCTCGCGCTCTCCGCGGGCCTGTCCGGCTGCGGCACAGTCAACGAAAAGCTCTCCTCCGGCATGGGCGACTACGTCCCGCAATGGGCCGGCGGCTTGCCGGCGGACGCCCCGCCGCGGGCGGGCACGCCGCAATACGATGCCTACATGAAGGAGCGCGAGCGCAGGCGACTGATGCCGGCAGCGGATCGCGAGAAGGAAGAGCAGGCGCAGAAGGGCGCAACGGGCTCGGCGTCCGGCAGCGCGGTGCGGTAGTCGCGCCCCCTCGCCGCTTGCGGCGAGAGTGAAGGAAATCAATCCACGAACACCACGGTCTTGCGGCCATTGAGGATGACGCGGTCGTTGAGATGGTAGCGGATCGCGCGCGCCAGCACGCGGCGCTCGATGTCGCGGCCCTTTCGGACGAGATCCTCAGGCGTGTCGCGATGGCTGATGCGCTCGACGTCCTGGTCGATGATCGGGCCCTCGTCGAGGTCGCGCGTGACATAGTGCGCGGTGGCGCCGATAAGCTTGACGCCACGCTCATGGGCCTGGTGATAGGGTTTTGCGCCCTTGAAACCCGGCAGGAACGAGTGGTGGATGTTGATACAGCGTCCCGACAGATTTGCCGAGAGATCGTCGGACAATATCTGCATATAGCGGGCGAGCACGACGAGATCCGTCCCGGTCCTGGCGACGAGATCGAGGATCTGCGCTTCCTGCTCGCGCTTGGTCTCTTTCGTAACAGGCAGATAGTGGAACGGAACCCCGCCGAAATCGAGCCCGTCATAGACCTCGCGCGGATGATTGGAGACGATTGCGGCCAAAGTCATCGGCAGCTCGCCGGTGCGCCAGCGATAGAGGATGTCGACCAGGCAGTGATCGGACTTCGACACCAGCAGCATCACTTTGCGATGCGCAGCCCGATCGCGCATCTGCCATTCCATGCCGAAGCGCTCGGCGATCGCGGCAAAGCCAGTCTGGAGCGCCGACAGCTCCACGGCGAGATCGGCAGCGGTGAACACCACCCGCATGAAGAACTTGTGGGTCTCGATGTCGTCGAACTGTTGGGCGTCGAGAATGTTCTGTCCGGAATTCGCCAGGAAGGTCGACACCGCCGAGACGATGCCGGGACGATCCGGACAGGACAGGGTCAGGACATATTGATGATCTGGCATCGGCCTTGATGAAGGTTTGGGCAGCGGCTGCGGAACGCCCCGCGATTTGCGCCCTGCTCTATCACCGACCCCACCTTGCGCCAATCCCGACGGTGGAGTCAGGATGAACGTACGATTGCTTTGACTGACCGGAGTAGGCTCATGGCCGACCGCTTGAACGGCACCCGCATCCTGATCCTGGAAACGCGCGAGGAGGCGCAGTTTTCGAAGCTGCTGGCCGAGCAAGGCGCCGAGGTCGTGCAATGCCCGATGTTCACCATCCAGGATGCACCGGACCCCGCCCCGGTCGAGGCCTGGATCCGCCGCGCCATCGACAAGCCCTTCGACGATCTCGTGCTGATGACCGGCGAAGGCCTGCGGCGGATCATGAAGCTCGCGCGAACCCGTGGTCTCGACCAAACCTTGGTTGCTTCCCTCGCCCGATCGCGAAAATTCACCCGCGGCCCGAAGCCCGGCAAGGCACTGCGCGAAGTCGGGCTCGAGGCGCAGCAGACCACGGAAAAGCCGACCACCGAGGGCGTGATCGAGATGCTCGGCAAGCTCGATTTGAAGGGGCACCGCCTCGGCCTCCAGCTCTATCCCGACAAGGATCACAGCGCGCTGACCGGTGCGCTGTCGGCGCAAACTGCCGAAGTCGATACCGTGCTGCCTTATGCCTATGACACCAAGGCGGCGGACGCCAACATCGTCGCCGCCATTGATGACATGGCCGAAGGGCGGATCGATTCCATCGCGCTGACCAATCTCGGCCAGGTCCGACGGCTGATCGAAGCTGCGAGAGCCCACGGCAGCGAGGCGAAGCTGCGCGCGGGCCTCGAGCGGACGCTGATCGCGTCGGTAGGACCGGCGGTCTCGGGCGAGCTCACCGCGCATGGTTTGCGCACGGACGTCTCGCCGGTGGAAGACCACTATTTCATGCGCCCGCTGATCTCGGCGATGGCGGCAGCATTGGTGGACAAGCGGCCGAAGGTGGCGGAATGATCGCCTGACGCGGTGCCTAGCTTGCCATCTGCGAGGCGGCCGACATCAGCTCCTGCGGGCTCGGCGCGGCAAACATGCGATGGCCGCCTTCGGGCACCTCGGTAAAGCTCCAGCGCACAACCCCCTCGCGGTCGAGCAGAAACTGCCCGAAGAGCTGGCCCTGGCCGGTTGCCGCCATGCGCTGATCGGCTTCCGTTATCTCATAGCCGTCCTTGTTATTGAGGTACTCCGCGGCCGCGGGCCGGTTCATCGGGCCGGGCAATTCGCCGGGCATGTCGACTTGCATGCTCATGACCACGTTCATGCCGACCTTGTGCGGCCACTCGGTCTCGTTCTCCGTGAACTCGAGATTGGGCAGGCCGAACGCGCGGTGCGAGAGCCGCTCGGGATCGGACGCAGCGAGCAGGTTGGGCAACGGATGGTAACGGAAATAGAGTCGCGCGCGCTCGATCGGGGTGTTGACCACCGTGAGACTTTCGACGCCTTTCTCGTGCAAGGCGGCATCAAGTTGCGCCTGTGCCGCGATATGGCGGCGGCAGAACGGGCAATGCAGCCCCCGATACAGGCCCACCAATATCGGGCTTTGTCCGCGAAAGTCTTCGAGCGCGATCTTTCCGTCGCGTGTGATCGCGTCCAGCACGACGTTCGGTGCACGATCGCCCGGTTGAAGTGGTCCCTCGACGTGACGTTCAGACATGATGGCACTCCTTCACATGATCTAGTCAAGAAACGGCAGTACGATCAGCCCTGCGGGATCAAGCCCGTGCCGCGTGCAGACGTCCTGTGCCAGCGCGAAATATCGCTCGGCCTCGGGCATGTCGCCTCGATCAAGGTTCAGCGTCGCAAGACCATCATAGCATGGAAACAGCTGCTGCGGCTCGCCGGTTTCGCTCGCCACCTCGATTGCCTCATTGTAGCAACGAGCAGCCAGATCGGGCCGGAAATGGCATTGATGGATTTGCCCGAGCACGATCAACGGCACGGAGAGATGCTCGCGCTGATCAAGCGCGCGGTCGATTTCGATCGCCTTTTCGGCGGCGGGCACCCCCTCCTCAGTACATTTGTCCGTGAAGGTGCAACAGGCAACAGCAAAATTGGCAAGAAGGCGCGCCTGGAACCCGAGATCGCCGATCCGACACGCGACATCGAGTCCGCGCCGGCAAACCTCCACGGCTTTCGCCGGGTCGACAATCGTGTAGAGCACACCGAGATTGGTGTAGCCGCGGCAGGCCACGTTGAGGAGCCCGGCGGCCTCGGCTGCTGCGACACTTTGCTCCACCTCGCGCACCGCCTCCTGGTGTCGGCCAAGCCGCGCCAGTGCCACCCCCTTGGTGTTGAGCGACTCTGCAATGGCGCGCGCCGCCTCGAATCCGACTTGCCTGTCGGCGTCCGCCGGTACGCTTCGGGCGTAGCCAAGCGCCTCGTCCGCCCATCTCGCGGCGGCCACGTGATCGCCCGTGCGAAACGAAAGACGGCCGCGCTCTTGCAGGAGGTGCGCCCACTCGATGGGCGCGTCGGTCCCTCCCAGCCGTTCGGCCGCCTCGGCATAATGCGCCTCTGCCTTGATCCGCTTGCCGGCGTCCCACAACAATCGGCCAAGCTTGCGGAGAATTCGCGCTTCGCCGATGCGGTCCTCCGCATTGCGATGACCTTCCAGCGCACTCTGGTAGTGCTCCTCAGCCGTGATCCTCCGGCCGGCCGCGGCACACAGCTCCGCGATCCGCTCGCAGAGCATCAGGCGTTCGGGCTCCCATTCCCCGCCGGCCAACAACACGGCGAGAGCCTGTTGGTAGAAGCGGATGGCATCGTCATTGGCGTAGGTCGCGCGGGCGCGATCGCCGGCCGCGCGCAGATAGCGCGCACCTTTCGGCTTGCTCGCGCTCAGACTGAAATGATGTCCGAGCAGTATGAGGTCCTCGAGGCGCTCGGGCTCATTGCCATAGAGCCGCTCCAGCGCGGCACCAATCCGTCCATGGAGCTCGATCCGACGCTGCAAGAGCAGGTTTTGATAGATCACGTCCTGAAGCATGGTTTGCGTAAAGCGATAAGATCGCAGCGAGATCGAGTTCGCGCCCGCGACCTCCTCGACAATCTCGGCATCGCACAGAAGTTCGAGCCCCGCTTCCACCTTCGTCCGCTGCGATGCCATCGCACCGAGAAGAGCCGCATCGAAACGTGGGCCGATCACCGCGGCCTCCTGGGCCAAGCGGCGCACCTCATGCGGCAGCCGGTCCAGGCGCGCCAGTAACAGGGCCTGAATGCTTGCCGGTATATCGGCGGCGGCTTCATCTGACTTGATCCGCCACTGTGAGCCGTCACGCTCCAAGGCGCCAGCTTCGATGAGACCGCGGATGATTTCCTCAAAGAAGAGTGGATTGCCGCCCGCGCGCTCCAGGATTCGACTGAACAGATTTCCCGGCGGTTCACTCCAACCGTGGCTGAAGTAGGCCGCGAGCAGCTTTTGTCCGTCTGCATCACCAAGCGGAAGCAATCGAAGGGTTGTATGGCTGATCCGCCCCGAGCCGAACTGATCCAGTTCCAGCATAGGCCGATGCGTAAACAACAGCATCAGCCGCGTACGCTCCAGCCGGTCCATCAGGAACCGCAGCGCTTCAAGCGATACGGCATCGGCCCAGTGCAGATCCTCGACAATGATCAGGAGCGGCGACAGGACCAGGCGCCGTTCGAACACGGTACGAATCGCAAAGAATATCTGCCGCCGAAGCTGCTCGGGCTCGACGTGCTGCAGCGCGGCGTCCCGATCGCCGAGGCCGAGAACGTGGAAATAAAGGGGCATCAGGCGATCGGCCTCTTCGACCGCAAGGCCGAGCTCCGACAGTGCCGTCGCCAGCTTGGCCTGGGCCTCCGCCACGGTCGTCTTCTGCGCGATGCCGTAGGCGCTGCGCAGCACAGCGGCAAGGGTGCCATAGGACTGTTCGCCCAGCGGCGAGCAGACAGCGCGCCGGATCGCCACGCCGGCGAAACGGTCCTCATCGCGGGCGTGGGCAACGAATTCGTCCACCAGACGCGTTTTGCCGATGCCGGCTTCACCGACCAGCCGCACCAGCTGCGCCGCGCCGCCACACGCGAGATCAAGATTGTCGACTAGACGGGCGAGCTCGGCGTCGCGCCCAATCACCGGCGCACTCAGGCCCAGCGTATCGAGGCCGCGTGCCGCACGGGGCGTGTCGAGCGGTCCGTTCAAGCGATGGACCAGGACGCTGCCCATCTTGCCCTTCAGCGAGACCTCGCCAAGCGATTCATATGAGAATGCATGCCGCGTAAGACGGTAGGTCAGCGGCCCGACCAGCACCTCGCCCGTGGAAGCCATCGACTGCAATCGTTGAGCCGTATTCACCGTATCGCCCGTGACCGAGTAGGATTTGGCAACTCCAACACCCAGTCCGCCAGCAACCACGTGCCCGGTGTTGATGCCGACATGAAGCAGGAGCGGTGACCCGGCATACGCCTTTGCACGTTCGCTGAGTTGCGCCGTTCGGCCGATCATGTCGAGCGCGGCGCGGACGGCCCGCTCGGGGTCGTCTTCGTGCGCGGCCGGCGCTCCGAATAGCGCAAGCAGCGCGTCGCCGATGAATTTGTCCACGAAGCCGCCGAAGCTTTGCACCGCCGCCGTTAGCTCCTCGAACAATTCGTTCTGAAGCGCCTGCATGACTTCAGGATCGAGTCGCTCGCTCATCGTGGTGAAGCCGCTAAGGTCGGCAAACAGCACGGTAATGGTGCGGCGGTTGGCTTCGCTGTCGATCTTGTCCGGCTGCGATCGAAACCCGTATTGGGCTTCGGCCGTCGGCGCCAGCGGTGGCGAGGACGCACTGGTCGGGACTGTCACGCGGCTGGCCCGCATTGATGCCTGCCCGCCTGACTTGGAGTCTTCACTGACGAGAGCGCCGCATTTCGGGCAGTACGCGAAATCCGGTGCGCACGCATAGCCGCAGCCGGGGCAGGCGTTCGGCTGCTTCGTGCCGCATTTCGGGCAGAAGGCAAAGCCGCTCTGAACCTCGGAACCGCAACAGGAGCAGTTCATGGGTCGAGACTCCGCGGGCGCCGCGATGGCGCAGCCTGCTGGACCCGGTCAGATGGCCCAGGATCTCGGCAAGGATGGGCTCGTCGTGCCGGAAGAGCAAGCGGTGGGTTGCGGCGCTCGCAGTTGCGGCCGCGAACGCGGCTTCACTCCTCCCCGTACCCCCTTAGCCGTTCGATATCCAGAATAGTCACGCCACCATACTCCAACCGGAGCAAGCCCTCTTTCTCCAGCCGGTTCAGCGCGCGGTTGGCATTCTGGCGGGACATGCCGGAAAGCGCGCCGATCTCTTCCTGGGTGATCTCCAGATGCGCGGTGGATTCCGGATAGAGGATCGGATTGAACAGCGAAGCAATGCTGCGGGCAAGCCGCGCAGTGGCATCCAACGTGCGGTTGACCTCGAGCATGCCGATGAACTGGCCGAGCCGCTCGTTGAGCTGGCGTACCAGGAAGCGGTTGAAGCCGACGCTGTTCTCGAACAGCCACATGAAGGCGCTGCGTTCCATCAGCGCGACGCGGCTGTTGCGCAGCGCGACCACGTCATAGCGGCGCGGCTCGTTCTTGAGGACGCTGCCCTCGCCGAACCAGGCCCCTGCCGTCAGCCCGGCAAGACTCGTCTCCTTGCCGTCGCGCGAGACCCCACCCATCCGGGCAAGGCCGAAGACCATGCCCGCCCAATAGTCGAACGTATCGCCGCGCATGAAGACGGTCTCGCCAGTGCCGTAGGACCGCTCCGTGATCCCGGTACGAGCGACCTCGATCTCCGCTTGCGTGAGCTCGCGCGACCAGGCAGCGACGCGCTTCAGTTGATCCTCTGAAATCATGATCCCGAAGCCAGCCGCACCGTTCGTCACTCCTGTTCTGCTGCAACGCAGCATGACCGTTTCGAACACCATCCAACGAAAGATGGATGATCCCCCCATCCAAAAACTTTGTCGCAGAATTGTCAGGCGGGAGACATTTTAAAATAACGCTTTCCCCTATTGAGGACCACCTCGGGCGATGCGGCTTTTGATCCCAAACGGGAACGAGAGCGGCGCGGCTCCGGTCGAGACCATCTGCTGCATGGCCTCACCGGCACGGTCGTACTAGGATTGCCCGATAGAACGGACGAAGAGCGCCACTGAAAGCGCCATCACCGGGAGGGATCTGTTTGGTGGCTACCAGTCTTGAAGTGCGCGGCGTGTCCTTGCGATTCGGCGGCGTTCGTGCGCTGACCGATGTCGGCTTCGCCATCACGGAAGGCGAGCTGTTCTCGATCATCGGCCCCAACGGCGCCGGCAAGACCTCGATCGTGAACTGTATTTCCGGCCGCTACAAGCCGACCGAAGGCCAGTTGTTCTACCAGGGCCGCGACATCACCGGCCTGACGCCCAACGCGCGCGCGTCGCTCGGCATCGGCCGCACCTTCCAGAACCTGGCGCTGTTCCACCACATGAGCGTGCTCGACAACATCATGGTCGGACGCCATCACCTCCTGAAGAACAATTTTCTCACGGGCTCGCTGTACTGGCTCACCGGCGCGCGCAAGGAAGAGCTCGAGCAGCGCCGCAAGGTGGAAGAAATCATCGATTTCCTCGATCTCCAGTCGGTGCGAAAGGCGCCGGCCGGCACTCTCTCCTACGGCTTGCGCAAGCGCGTCGAGCTCGCCCGCGCCATGGCGCTGGAGCCGCGCCTCATTCTCCTCGACGAGCCGATGGCCGGCATGAACTTCGAGGAGAAGGAGGATATGGCCCGCTATATCGTCGATCTCAACGAAGAGTTCGGCATGACCGTGGTGATGATCGAGCACGACATGGGCGTGGTGATGGACATCTCCCACCGCGTCATGGTGCTGGATTTCGGCCGCAAGATCGCCGAGGGCGATCCGGCCGCCGTGCTCGCCGATCCGCACGTCAGGCGCGCCTATCTTGGCGAAGAGGACGAGGTGCTGGTCGACCCTGACGATGCTCCGCCGGCGCAGGAGAGCGCGGCATGATGGATTACGCAGGCCGTGTCGCGCAGGCCAACACCTATCCCAAAATGCTTCGGCTGAATGCGAAGGAGTACGGGAACGAGATCGCGCTCCGAGAAAAAGATCTCGGGCTATGGCGCCCGTTCACCTGGAACGACTACCAGACGCGGGTGCGCGATTTCGCGCTCGGCCTCGTCGAACTGGGCCTTGGGCGCCAAGACGTCGTAGGCATCATCGGCGACAACCGGCCGGACTGGGTCGCGGCGGAAATCGCGACCCACGCGGTCGGCGGATTGAGCCTCGGGCTCTATCGCGACGTGCTCGACGAAGAGGCCTCCTATCTCCTCAATTATGGCGAGGCGCAGCTCGTTTTCGCTGAGGACGAGGAGCAGGTCGACAAGCTGCTCACCCTCGCCGACCGCGTCCCAAAGCTGAAGCACATCATCTATTCCGATCCGCGCGGCATGCGGAAATACGATGATCCGCGCTTGATGTCGGCGGAGACGTTTGCCGAACTCGGCCGGGCGCGGGCTACGCGCGAACCGGATCTTTACGATCGGCTGGTGGACGCGACCAAGGGCGAGGACGTCGCGATCCTCTGCACGACATCAGGTACCACGTCGCATCCAAAGCTCGCGATGCTCGCCGCCGGCCGCGTGCTCGGCCATTGCGCCACGTATCTCGCTTTCGACCCGAAAGGGCCGGACGACGAATACGTGTCGGTGCTGCCGCTGCCTTGGATCATGGAACAGGTCTATGTACTCGGCAAAGGCCTCTTGTGCCGAATGAAGATCAACTTCGTCGAGGAGCCCGAGACCATGATGAACGATCTGCGCGAGATCGCGCCGACGTTTATCCTGTTTGCACCGCGCGTTTGGGAATCGATCGCCGCCGATGTCCGCGCCAGGGTGATGGACGCAACCCCGTTCAAGCAGCGCCTGTTCGACATCGGCATGAAGAGCGGGCTTGCCGCGCTCGAACAGGGCGAGCGTTCCGGCTTTGCCGACGCGATCCTGTTCCGTGCATTGCGCGACCGTCTCGGCTTCACCCGCCTGCGTTCAGCCGCAACCGGCGGCGCGGCACTCGGGCCCGAGACCTTCAAGTTCTTCCAGGCCATGGGCGTGCCGCTGCGCACGCTCTACGGCCAGACCGAGCTGCTGGGGGCTTACACGCTGCATCCTGCTGGCAAGGTCGACCCCGACACGACGGGCGTGCCGATGGCCGACAGCGTCGAGATCCGCATCGACAATGCCGACGTCCACGGCGTCGGCGAGATCGTGGTGCGGCATCCCAACATGTTCCTCGGCTACTACAAGAACCCGGAGGCGAGCGTAGCCGACATCAAGGACGGCTGGATGCTGTCCGGTGACGCCGGCTATTTCAACGCGAACCGTCAGCTCGTGGTCATCGACCGCATCAAGGATCTCGCCGAGACCTCGCGCGGCGAGCGCTTCTCGCCGCAATTCATCGAGAACAAGCTGAAGTTCTCCCCCTATATCGCCGAAGCCGTGGTGCTGGGCTCGGGCCGCGACGCGCTCGCCGCAATGATCTGCATCCGCTACTCCATCATCTCGAAATGGGCGGAGAAGAACCGGCTCTCGTTTACGACCTACAGCGACCTGGCCTCGCGGCCCGAGGTTTATGCGCTACTCAAGAAGGAAGTCGAGACCGTCAACGCGACTCTGCCGCCGGCACAGCGCATCTCCCGTTTCCTGCTGCTCTACAAGGAGCTCGACGCCGACGACGGCGAACTCACCCGCACGCGGAAAGTGCGCCGCAGCGTCATCAACGAAAAGTACGAAGGCATCATCGACGCGATCTACCGCGGCCAGGCCGACATCCCCGTGGACACCGTGATCCGCTTCCAGGACGGTAGCACGCAGCGCGTACGTACAACGCTGAGGGTCGTGGACCTGGGCGGACCCGGGCACATGGCGGAGGCCGCGGAGTGAGCCTACTTCGAACCGAGAGCGCGATGCGGGTCGATGCGCCCTCTCCCCTTGCGGGAGAGGGCATCTCCGCTATTAGCCAAGACCCCACTCGGGTGAGGGGTCCTCTCTCCCCGCCCTTACTGCTGAGACAACCCCTCACCCGTCTTCGCTTCGCCAAGCCACCCTCTCCCACAAGGGGAGAGGGGAAGAGCGCGCCGGATTTGTCAGCGAGCACCACTTCATGAACACCGCCTTCCTCATCCAGCTCCTGGTCAACGGCCTCGTGGTCGGCACGCTCTATGGCGTGGTCGCGATGTCCTTTGTGCTGATCTACAAGGCTAGCCAGGTCGTCAATTTCGCGCAGGGCGAGCTCTTGCTTGTCGGCGCCTGGGTGTGCTGGACCTTGCTCGCGAAATACCAGGTGCCGTTCTGGATCGGCATGCCGATGACGCTGGTGTTCATGTTCGTGTTCGGCATCGCGGTGCAGGTCCTGATCCTGCGACCGATGATCGGCGAACCCATCATCTCGGTCATCATGGTGACGATCGGCCTCTCCACCGTGCTGCAGGCGACGCTGAAATGGATATTCGGTGTCAATCCACAGCCGTTCCCGCGTGTGTTCGAGAGCCAGTCCGTCAGCCTGCTCGGGCTCCAGATCCAAACCGTCTATGTCATGAGCCTCGTCGTCTCGGTCGCGATGATGATCGGCATGGCCTGGTTCTTCCGCGCCTCGAAGTACGGACTTGCGATGCGCGCCACCGCGTTTAACCAGCAGGTGGCACAGTCGCTCGGCATCTCCGTGAAAAGCGTGTTCGCGATGGCGTGGGCGATCTCAGCGACGGTTTCCGCGGTCGCGGGCGTCGTTGTTGCCGTGGTGAACGGCGTCTCGTCCGGGTTGGCCGGCTACGGCATTAAGGTGTTTCCGGCGGCGATCCTCGGCGGACTCGATTCCGTCGGCGGCGCCGTGCTCGGCGGCATCATCATCGGCCTGCTCGAGAACATCGCGCAATATGTCGACAGCGAATACCTTCACTGGGGCAATCTCTACGAGATCGCGCCGTTCTACGTCCTCATCATCGTGCTGATGATCAAGCCCTACGGCCTGTTCGGCACCCACGACATCGAGCGGATCTGATCCATGGCCGGCCCTGTCCTCATCCCTGCTGGTGACTTCCGCACCTCCTATGCGGCCGACACCACGATCTTTCCGACCACGACCAGCCGCAATTTTGCGATCGTCGGCGTGCTGCTGCTGTGCTTCGCGCCCCAGTTCTTCAGCGGTTACTGGCTCAGTATCCTGATCCAGATCGGCATCTTCTCGATCGCGGCGCTGGGGCTGAACATCCTGGTCGGCTTCACCGGCCAGATCTCGATCGGCCATGCCGCCTTCTTCCTGCTCGGCGCTTTCACCTCGGCCTACATCTCCAACAACACGCCGATCCCGGTCTTCTTCGCGATCCCGCTTGCCGGCATCATCACGGCGCTGATCGGGCTGATCTTCGGCATCCCGGCGGCGCGCCTGAAGGGGCTCTACCTAGTGATCGCGACACTGGCCGCGCAATACATCCTGCTCGACTTCTTCTCCCGCGCCGAGTGGTTCACCGGCGGCTCGGTGCCGGCGAGCGCAAGTCCGTTCTCGATCTTCGGATACACGCTGCGCGGCGACAGGCAGTATTTCTACGTTGTGCTGGCCTATGTGCTGGCGAGCTACATCCTCGTCACCAACCTGATGCGTACCCGCGATGGCCGTGCGCTGGTGGCAATCCGCGACCATTATCTCTCCGCGGAGATCATGGGCATCAATCTCACAAAGTATCGCACGCTGTCGTTCGGCCTTGCCGCGTTCTTCGCCGGCATCGCCGGCGCGCTCTATGCGCACTACCAGCTCGTGGTATCGCAAGAGGGTTTCGGCATCGAACGTTCGATCCTGTTCCTCGCCATGATCATCATCGGCGGCACCGGTTCGATCATGGGCACGCTGATGGGCACCGCGTTCGTGGTGCTGCTGCCCGAGACGATGGAGTTCCTCAGCGTCGCGCTGAAGGGCGGCGCGATCGACAAGGCGCTGTCGCTCAACAACAACATCACCTTCCTGCGCGAGATCGCAATCGGGGTGATCATCATCGCGTTCCTGATGTTCGAGCCCGACGGGCTCGCCCATCGCTGGCGACAGATCAAGGCGTACTGGAAACTCTACCCGTTCTCGCATTAAGCGCGGGCACTCGCTAACCAACAAATAAACAGGAGGAGGCAACCCATGAAGACAAGATCCCTTTTGAGCACCGCGTCGCTGGCGCTGGCGATCGCCGCATTCTCGGCAAGCGCGCAGGCGCAGATCGCGATCGGGCACCTCGCCGATTATTCCGGCGGCACCTCCGACGTCGGCACACCCTATGGCCAGGCCGTCGCCGACACCTTCGCCTGGGTCAACAAGAACGGCGGCGTCGGCGGCAAGCAGCTCAATGTCGACACCAACGATTACGGCTACCAGGTGCCGCGCGCGATCGCGCTCTACAAGAAGTGGTCGGCGCCCGACTCCAAGGTCGCGGCCATCATGGGCTGGGGCACGGCAGACACCGAGGCGCTGACCGGCTTCCTCGCCCAGGACAAGATCCCCGACATGTCCGGCTCATATGCCGCCGCGCTCACCGACCCCGAAGGTATCAGCGGCAAGGCCAAGCCCGCGCCGTACAACTTCTTCTACGGCCCGAGCTATTCGGACTCGCTCCGCGCCATGCTGATGTGGGCCGCCGAGGACTGGAAGGCCAAGGGCAAGTCCGGCAAACCGAAATTCGTCCACATGGGCGCCAACCACCCCTATCCGAACGCACCGAAGGCCGCCGGCGAAGCCATGGCGCAGGAGCTCGGTTTCGAGGTGCTACCGCCGCTGGTGTTCGCGCTCGCGCCGGGTGACTACAGCGCGCAGTGCCTGAGCCTGAAATCCTCGGGCGCCAACTACGCCTATCTCGGCAACACCGCCGCGTCCAACATCTCGGTGATGAAGGCCTGCAAGACCGCCGGAGTCGACATCCAGTTCATGGGCAATGTCTGGGGCATGGACGAGAACGCCGCCAAGACCGCCGGCGATGCGGCCGACGGCGTGATCTTTCCGCTGCGCACCGCTGTGAGCTGGGGCGGCGATGCGTCCGGCATGAAGACGGTCATGGAGATCTCGAAGATGTCCGACCCGACCGGCAAGGTCTATCGGCCCGTGCACTACATCGCGGCGGTGTGCTCGGCGCTCTACATGAAGGAGGCGATCGATTGGGCCGCCAAGAACGGCGGCGCCACCGGCGAGAACGTCGCCAAGGGCTTCTACCAGAAGAAGGACTGGGTGCCGGCCGGCATGGAAGGCGTCTGCAATCCCTCGACCTGGACCGACAAGGACCACCGCGGCACGCTGAAGGTCGACCTCTACCGCACCAAGATTGCGGGCGCGACCGACGGCGACCTCAACGACCTCATGGCCAAGGGCGCGATCAAACTCGAGAAGGTCAAGACGGTCGAGCTGCCGCGCAAGCCGGAATTGCTGGGCTGGTGAGCTTAGCGCTTACCTCACACACAAATGTCATCCCCCGCCTTGTGCGCAGCGCGCACTGGAGCGGGGGATCCAGTACGCCGCGGCCTCTCCGTAAGTGTCAGGCGTCTCTGGAATACTGGGTCGCCCGGTCAAGCCGGGCGACGACAGCGGAGTATGAGACATGACCGAAATTCATGAAGCAGCTGCTCGTCCCTCCCCAGGCGCTGTACCCGCGCCGCCTCTCCTCGCCGTGCGCAACATCGAGGTCGTCTATGACGATGTCATCCTGGTGCTGCGCGGTCTTAGCCTCGACGTGCCCAAGGGCGCGATCGTGGCGCTGCTCGGCGCCAACGGCGCCGGCAAGTCGACGACGCTGAAGGCGATCTCCGGGCTGCTCAAGACCGAGGACGGCGAAGTCACGCGCGGCGAGATCCTGTTCGAGGGCGAGCGCATCAACGGCATCGACCCCGATAAGATCGTTCGCCGCGGCATCTTCCAGGTGATGGAGGGCAGGCGCATCGTCGCCGACATGACCTCGCTGGAAAATCTCAAGCTCGGCGCCTTCACCCGCAGGGACCGCGAGGTTGGCGCCGATCTCGACATGGTCTTCAACTATTTCCCGCGCCTGAAGGAGCGCACCGGACTGGCTGGTTATCTTTCCGGCGGCGAGCAGCAGATGCTCGCGATCGGCCGCGCGCTGATGGCGCGCCCGAAGATGATCCTGATGGACGAACCCTCGATGGGTCTGTCGCCGCTGCTGGTGAAAGAGGTGTTCTCGATCATCCACAAGATCAATCGTGACCTCGGCGTCACCATTCTCCTGGTCGAGCAGAACGCCCGCGCTGCGCTGTCGGTGGCAAGCCACGGCTACATCATGGAGCAGGGCAAGGTCGTGCTCGACGGCACCGCGGACGAATTGCGCGACAACGAGGACGTCAAGGAATTCTATCTCGGCGGCGCTGGCGACCAGCGCAAGAGCTTCAAGAACCTCAAGAGCTTCAAGCGGCGCAAGCGCTGGCTCTAACCTTCCAATACCTGTTCCGCTTCCGTGACTGCGCAGAGAACATGATAGAACGACGACGCAGGAATGGTGTCGATCAGCGATTTGCCGTCGCGCTCGAACTGGTCATACCAGCCGCCCCGCACGGGATGGCTGAGATAATGGCGTTCGAGCCGCGCCAGCGCCATGCGCGCCTCCTCCGCCGCGCCCGCCTCGCCGGATTCGGCCTGCGCGATCCACGCCTTCGCAATCTCGGTCTGTGGCCACAGCCGGCGCGTAGTGCGGCGAATGTTGCCGGCGTCGTCACCCTCGTCGATCAGGCAGCCGGTGGCCTCGTCGCGATAGCGCAGCGCGGTTTCCAGCAGCTCGGCGCGCCGCTGTCCGGTCGGGCAGCCCGTGATGCGTTCGAACCCCTTCAGCAACCAGACCCATTCCGCCTGGTGGCCGGGCTCGACGCTGACTGGCGCGATCTTCGACCAGTCCTCTTCGAAATATTCGCCGAGCGCGCGCGTCCGCTTGTCGTAGAGATTGGCGAGGAACAGCGCGAAGAACTCGCCGGCACGGTTCTGGAACGACAAATCGTGGGTCGCGTCGAAGCACGCGATCATCGCCTCGAACAGATGCATGTGCGGGTTCTGCCGGCGCGGCAGCGAGACCGGAAGGCCTTCGTGGACGCCGCCGTGCGGCGAGCGCAGATGGCCGTCGAGGAAGGCGAGCAGCGCGTCGATCTCGGCGCGAATTTGCGCGTCCTGGTCGAGCGCATAGACGGCCGCGAGCGCAAACAGGATGAAGGCGTGGTCGTAGGCGTCGCGCCGGCCGTCCAGCACCGCGCCCTCCGGCGTCAGCCGGTGCACGTAGCCGGGCCGGCCGTCGGGCGCCTTTGCTTTGGCGAGCAGATGCTCGAGCCCCTTCAGTGCGATGGCGCGCCCCTCAGGGTACCAGCCCATCTGCGCAGCCTTGGCGTAGCACCAGATCTGGCGGGCCTGCACGAACACCCGGCGCGGCGCGGCGCTGTCCGCCGTGCCGTCGCGGTGCAGCCGATCGATGAAACCACCCGCGCCATGGTCCCAGCCGACCGTCGACCACAGCGGCAGCGCCTCGTCGATCATGCGGCGCTTCAGGCGCGCGACGACGTCCGCCGCCTCGTCCGCCACACTGATTCCCTCGTCCGCCATCGCGTCCTCTTCAAACCTGGCCAATGGCCGTCTGATACCCATGCCGGCGGCGGCGCGCAACGGATGCCAACCCGGAAAGATCAGCCATGACCGCCCATTACGACCCCCTCGAGACGCGCGAACAAGCCGCGCGCGAGGTCGATCTGTTCTCCCGCCTGCCAGGCGTGCTGCGCTCTGCGATGGCCGCGCCCGCCTATGCCGATCGGCTCAAAGGCGTCGACCCGGCCGCCGTGACCTCCAGGGCGGCACTGGCGGGCCTGCCGGTGCTGCGCAAGTCGGAACTACCGGCTCTGCACAAGGCCTCCACGCCCTTCGGAGGGTTCGTCGCGGCGGCGCCCGGCTCGTTCGCCCGCCTCTTCACCTCCCCCGGGCCGATTTTCGAGCCGGAGGGGCGACAGGCCGATCCGTGGCGCGGCGCACGGGCGCTGTTCGCGGCCGGGTTCCGGCCCGACGACATCGTGCTCAACACCTTCAGCTATCATCTCACCCCCGGCGGCTTCATCTTCGATGCGTCGGCCCGCGCGCTCGGTTGCGCCGTGATCCCGGCAGGTCCAGGGAATGCCGAGCAGCAATTCGAGCTGATCGAGGCCTACCGTCCCGTCGGCTACAGCGGCACGCCGGACTTCCTGAAGATATTGCTCGATGCTGCCGCAAGCTCGGGCCGCGACGTTTCCTCGATCAAGCGGGCGCTGGTCTCGGGCGCGGCCTTCCCGCCCTCGCTCCAGGCCGAGATCAAGGCACGCGGCATCGACGCCTACCAGGCCTTCGGCACCGCCGATCTCGGCATTATCGCCTTCGAGACCAGCGCGCGCGACGGCATGGTCGTGAATGAGGATCTGATCATGGAGATCGTCAAGCCCGGGACCGGCGATCCCCTGGCGCCCGGCGACGTCGGCGAGATCGTCGTGACCTCGCTCGACCCGCACCATCCCTGGATCCGGCTCGCTCTCGGCGACCTCACCGCGGCACTGCCCGGGACCAGCACCTGCGGGCGCACCAACATGCGCATCAAGGGCTGGATGGGCCGCGCCGACCAGACCACCAAGGTCAAAGGCATGTTCGTCCGCCCCGAGCAGGTCGCCGAGATCGGCAAGCGCCATTCAGCGCTCGGAAGACTACGCCTCGTCGTCGCGCGCCAGGGCGAGACCGATGCGATGACGCTGAAAGCAGAGACGGCGACCGCGAACGATGCGTTGCGCGAGGAGATTGCAGGCACCTTGCGGGCAGTGACGAAACTCGGAGGTGAGGTTGAACTGGTGAGGCCCGGCGCGCTGCCGAACGACGGCAAGGTGATCGCGGACGAGCGGTAGCGGTAGAGCGGGGTCTCCAAATCTAGATAGACCGCCGATCCGCTGGTTGGTGCAAGAGCGTGAAGCAAGCGCTCCTTCGCGAGCGGAAGCCAACACCACCCAATCAAATTCCTTGCGTGCAGGGAATTTCCCAGAGGATACGCGGTTCAGCGGCCCACCAGCCGTTCGCGCTGTTCGAATTACCTAACCAGATCAGCGCTTTGCCGCGTTACCCGCCAATTCCATGGCCAAATCCAGAGCTGCCACGCCAATTTGATCCAAAGAATTAGATTTGCAGCGCCGATCCATCCAAGCGACGATCGCGGTGAAATCGCCTCCGCCGACAATCTCCCTCTCGGCACCCACATTTAGCCCGCTGACGAAACCTACGACCCAGGATTCAAACGCTGCCTTTACGACCGGGTTCTTGTTCCTATTCATCCAGGCGGTACAAGATTGAGAACCGGCGCCGACGATGGTTGATCCCGCGTTCAAGCACAATATTGGCAGCAGTAGCATCACCACACCTGCGAGCAATCGTTTCATCTTTTTCTCAAACCGAAAATGGCAACTTTCAAGCAGGCTATATGTGGCAATTGCTTATGTCAGCTTGGACGCTGCCCAGCAAAGAAGCCGCTCAGCGCTTACGAGGCAAGGACTGATTTGGCCTGCAGATCCAGCCGACAGGCGACGACCGCTGGATTGCTCGGATGTGATTGACGGTCGAAGGCGAACCCGCCGCCGGAGACTAAGGAAATCTTGGAGCGGCTTCCGCGCGAGCCGCTGAGTTCTTCCAGCCTGTTCGGTTGAGGTTTTGGTGCTAGCGCCGCGGCGGTAAACCCGATCCTGGGGCACCGATGCTACCGCGCCAGATCATGCTGCTGGCTTCTGCCGCTCACTCAGATGTTACTCCCAAAAGCAGACTTAGTTGCGGTCATTTGCGATTTGACGAAATACCAATTGAGCCGTCGGGCACAACAGGAGTTTATAGGGTGGTGGTCCTGCGAAATTGAAGGAGCAGCCGGATGGTGGAGGAACTCCAAGCGTCGAGCGAGCTGTCGAAGATCGCCCCGGCACAATGGCGACTTCAGCGGGAATTCCGGTCTTCTGCTCGGCGCGTTTTATATCTGAGATCCATCAGCGCAGCGCGGGGCGATCCTGGCTTTGGGCCGGCTTGGCACCGGTTATCTACTCAATTGTGCTGAACTGGGCCGGTAAGCACATCTCTTCCTGGTCCGCTTGGTGATACGAAACAGGGAGCGTGATCGCGAGCATCGTGAAAAATCCGAAAAGGGTGGTGGCGGCGGAGTATTCAAGAGAGCTATCCGTCAAGGTTCACGCCGGCGCCTGCCGCGTGGCCAGCCTTGGCTTTGAGCAGGGCGGCGCCGTCGGCTACGGGCTCCAACGCGAACTGGTCGACTAAAACCGATGCTTGAGGGGCATCACTCTGGGCAGAGGTCAGCACAAGCAGCGCCGTCGGTGCAAGGGACCGGGCGCCTGCGCATTCCGTAAGGCCGGTAGGGAGGCTCGCCATATTCCGGCCCACCGTACTGAGGCTGATAATATCGCTGCCGCGCCTCCTGCTCATCGGGAGGTCAGGTCACCGTTCGGATAGCAAAGACCGTCTCTAGCGCTCAGGTCCCAGCCATTCCCGCAAGGCGGCGGATGCCTCGGTAGGCGATACTGCACCTCTAGGCGCGGGCGGAGCCCACGAACGCGGCGTCTGGCCCGCATAAAGAGCAAGTCTTGTCGCAATCGTTGTGACCAAGATCGTATTTTCTCCTGCGCAGCCAAACGATAGCTGGGGCGCTGAATGCTACATGAGCGTGGAAGACGTCGCGGGCGGACTCCGTCAAATTCGTCGGAATCAACGCCACCGGAACCTTGCATCACCCCATCGGCTCCCGTATTACCAGACGATCAGCGAACCGGGCATGCGCCTTTGGCCGAGAGAATTCGGCCCTCCCTGGACCCAAAACGTGCTTGAACGAGCCCTCGTCACCATCGCCGAGAACGAAACCATTGAGGAAGCCTTCCGGCGCCTCAATGCGAACATGCTCGGGATCCTGTTCGCGCAGGACGCGGGCGGACGAATCATCGGCGCGGTGACCGACGGCGATATCCGCAGGCGCATGCTGACCGGCACTACGATTCAGGACCGGGTGGCGACCTGCATCAATCGCAATTTCGTCTGGGCCCGCAGCGGCGGCCCGCGCGAGCAGATCCTCAAGCTGCTCGACCAGCGCGTGCACGTGGTGCCGATCCTTGACGGCCAGGGACAGCTAGTCGACGTATTCAGCCGCGAGCTGTTCAACCTCTCGGAAGAGAGCGAGGTGTTTGCGCGTGCCCGCTCGCCGGTGCGTATCAGCTTCTCCGGCGGCGGCACCGACCTGACGCATTATTTCGTGGCAAATGACGGCGGCGCGGTCATCAACGCAACTATCAAGATGTACGCTCATGCGACGCTCCGGCGACGGAGCGATTCCAGCATTCGTATCTATTCGCACGATTTCCGCCGCACGATCGAGGTTGGCGATCTCGCAGAGCTCGGCACCAACGGCGATCTCGCGCTGATCAAGTCGGTCGTGCGCCTGATCAAGCCGACTTACGGCTTCGAACTCGAAGTGTCCGCAGACTTCCCGGTCGGCTCTGGACTCGGCGGCTCGGCGGTGGTCTCGTCTGCCATCATCGGCTGCTTCAACGAATTTCGCAGCGACCAGTGGGACCGTCACGAGGTCGCCGAGATGGCATTTCAGGCCGAGCGGCTGATGCTGAACATTCCCGGCGGCTGGCAGGATCAGTACGCCACCGTGTTCGGCGGCTTCAATCATATGGAGTTCTTCTCCGACCAGAACACCATCGTGCCGCTTCGTCTCGATCCTAACATCGTCGCCGAGCTCGAGGAAAGCCTGGTGCTCTGCTACACTGGCTCGGGCCGCGATTCCGGCGCCATCCACCGCGACCAGAAGGCCCAGCACGAGACCAGCGACGCCGTCGCCGCGGCCGCCAAGCAGAAGGAGGTGACGCGCGACATCCGGCGGCATCTGCTGCGCGGCCAGTTGCAGGAATGTGGCCGGCTGATCGACGACGCCTGGCATGCCAAGCGGAAGCTGAGTTCGAAGATCTCGTCGGACGCAATCGATGCGATCTACGATTTCGCCAAACAGCACGGCGCGGTCGGCGGCAAGCTGCTGGGTGCCGGTGGCGGCGGTTACTTCATGTTCTTCGTGCGTCCGTTCGAGCGCTATCAGCTCATTGCCGCACTGGAACAGCAGGGGCACCGCTGTTCGCGCATCATGTTCGAAGAAAACGGGCTCCGGACGTGGAAGTCGCGCTTTCCGGCGCGATTCGCCTGACGATATGAGACGAGACTTCTGATGACATCGCCCAAACAGCCTGCCCCGGTCCGCATCGGCAACCGTCTTCTCGGCGATGGCGAACCCTGCTACGTCATCGCTGAGATCGGCAACAATCACAATGGCGACTTCGATCGCGCCATCGCGCTGGTCGATGCCGCGGTCGCGGTCGGTGCCGATTGCGCCAAACTCCAGATGCGCAAGCTCGACGAGGTCTATCGCGCTTCGAGCCTGTCCGGTAAGGACGACGACCTCGCCGTCGAATATACGCTCGATCTCCTGCGTCGCTTCGAACTCCCGACCGCGCAGCAGAAGAAGATCGCCGAGTACTGCGCAGGTAAGGGTATCCAGTATCTCTGCACGCCCTGGGACGCAAAGAGCGTCGCCGTGCTCGAAGGGTTCGGCGTGCAGGCCTACAAGGTCGCTTCCGCCGATCTCACCAATCTGCCGCTGCTTGCGTGTCTTGCCGCCACCGGCAAGACGCTGATCGTCTCGACGGGCATGAGCACGACGGACGAAATCAAGACCGCGGCGAAATTCCTCGACGACCGCGATGCGAGGTACGTGTTGCTGCACTGCCAGAGCACGTACCCCGCCGCGCTCCACAACATCCATCTGCGTTTCATGGAAACGCTGCGCGAGATCCATCCGGTCGTTGGCTATTCGGGCCACGAGCGCGGCGTTGCCGTTTCGACGGCCGCGGTCGCGCTTGGTGCCGTCGTCATCGAACGCCACATCACGCTCGATCGCGAGATGGAAGGTCCGGACCATGCCGCGAGCCTGGAGCCTGAGGAATTCAAGACGCTGGTCTCGGGCATCCGCGAGGTGGAGGCGGCGCGCGGCGAGAAACTGGCAGAGCGCGTGCTGAGTCAGGGTGAACTGATCAACCGTGAAAACCTTGCCAAGAGCCTGGTGGCCGGGCGCGACCTTCCGGCCGGCACCGTGATCTCCGACCGCGACATCGCCGTGAAGAGCCCGGGCCAGGGCCTGTCGCCGCTGAAGATGCCGGCCCTGCTCGGCCGCAAGCTGACGCGGACGATGGCGGCCGATGATTATTTCTTCCAGAGCGACCTCGACGAAGGTACCGCAAAAGCGCGGCGCTACCGCTTCGACCGGCCCTGGGGCGTGCCAGTGCGCTATCACGACACCGAGCGCTTCCTGGAGATCTGTCAGCCCGACATCATCGAGTTCCATCTCAGCTACAGCGACATGGAGCGCGATCCCGCGGCGTATCTCTCCGGCACCTATGATCTAGGCTTCGTCGTGCATGCGCCGGAGCTGTTCGCCGGGTCGAAGCTGATGGACCTCGCGACACCCGACGAGTCGCTGCGGCGATATTCGCTGGAGCAAACCCAGGCGGTGATCAACATCACCCGCGGCCTGAAGAAATTTTTCCCCAAGACGAAGCGCCCGCCCATCGTCGCCAATATCGGCGGCTTCACCATGGACGAGCCGCTGCCGCCAGAGCAAAAGGCCGAGCGTTACTCCATCTTTGCCCAGAGCCTGAAGGAGCTCGACATAGACGGTGTCGAGCTGACGCCGCAGACCATGGCGCCGTTCCCCTGGCATTTCGGCGGCCAGCGTCACCAGAACATCTTCATCTTCCCGGAGGAATCGGCGTCGTTCTGCGCCAAGCACGATTTGCGCATGTGCGTCGACATTTCCCACACCAAGCTCGCCGCCAACCATTTCGGCTTCGACTTCGCACAGGGCTTGGCGCAACTCGGACCGCATACCGCGCATCTGCACTTCGGTGACGCCAAGGGACTCGACGGCGAAGGGCTCCAGGTCGGCGAAGGCGAGATCGACTTCGACGAGATCGGACGGGTGCTGCGCAAGCATGCGCCGACCGCGTCCTTCATTCCCGAAATCTGGCAGGGCCACAAGAACATGGGCGAAGGCTTCTGGACCGCGCTTGAGCGTCTCGAGGGGCATATCTGATGGCGCGCAAGACACTGGCCGTGATCGCGGCGCGCGGAGGCTCCAAGGGCATTCCGCACAAGAACCTGCTCGATCTCTGCGGCAAGCCGTTGATCGCATGGACGGTCGAGCAGGCACGCGCGGCGCGCGGCGTCGACGTGGTGGCGGTCTCTTCCGACAGCGACAATATCCTCGCCGCGGCCGAAGTCGCCGGCGCCATCGGCGTCCGACGCCCCGAAGACATTTCGGGTGACCTCGCCTCCTCCGAATCCGCCTGGCTGCACGCGCTCAATGCGGCCGACGAGCGGATGGGACGGTTCGAGCGAATCGTCGCGCTCCAGGCGACATCGCCAATCCGCGAGTCCAGCGACATCGAGGACGCGCTTGCGACCTTCGATCGGGACCATCTCGACAGCCTGCTCTCGGTCTGTGAGGTCGAGGATTATTTCAACTGGCGTATCGGCGCGAGCGGGCCGGAGCCGATCAATTACGACTATCACAATCGGCGCATGCGGCAGCAGATCGAGAAACGCTACCTGGAGAACGGCTCGTTCTACGTCCTGATCCCATCACTCCTGCGCGAGCAGAACAATCGTCTCGGCGGCAAGATCGGTTTTCACGTGATGGATCGTCACAAGATGTTCCAGATTGATCGTCCCGAGGACGTCAAGCTTTGCGCCGCCATCATGCGTAGTTACGGCTATGCCTGACCTCAGCTCCTTCTCTCTCGCCGGCAAGATCGCGGTCGTCACCGGCGCCTCCCGCGGCATTGGCGCTGCGATCGCGACCGGCCTGAAGGATGCGGGCGCCACAGTGATCGGCCTCAGTCGTTCCGGGACCGCACCACAGGGCGTGAGCGCGGTTGCCTGCGATCTCTCCGATGACGAGGCCATCGAGAGCGCATTCCGCATCGTGGCCGCTCAAGGCGGACGCATCGACGCGCTGGTCAACGCCGCCGGCATCAGCCTGCCGGCCCAAAGCGCCGGGAGCGAGCTCGCGCGCTTCCGCGCCACGGTCGCAACCGACCTCACCGGCGTCTACGCCACCATCCTTGCCGCCCATCCGCTTCTGAAGAACGCGGGCTCTGCTGCGATCATCAACGTCACCAGCATCAATTCGGTCCGCGGCTTTCCCGGAAATCCCGGTTACGTGGCGGCGAAGGCCGGTCTTGCCGGACTGACGCGTGCGCTCGCCGCCGACTATGCGCGCGACGGCATCCGCGTCAACGCACTCGCGCCCGGCTATGTCGCGACCGAGATGACCGCCAAGAGTTTTGCCGATCCCGACATGCACGAGGCGAGGCGCCGCCACACGATGCTCGGCCGTTGGGGACAGCCTGCCGACATGGTGGGAGCCGCCGTCTTCCTGGCGTCAGAAGCCTCCGCCTATGTGACCGGACAGGAACTCTTCATCGACGGCGGCTGGACCACAAAGGGCCTCGCCATCAACTCGGACAAGCAACCGTGACCGCAACGCTCGAACGCATCGGCTTCATGCAAGGCAGGCTTTCGGCTCTCGTCGACGGCAAGCTCCAGGCATTCCCTTGGGACGAATGGCGCGAGGAATTCTCGCGTGCGAAGGCGCTCGGCCTGACGCGGATGGAATGGACCATCGATCAGGAACGGCTGCGCGAGAACCCGCTGATGACCGAGCCGGGTCAACAGGACATTCTGGCGCTGTCACGCGAAAACGGCGTGCGGATTCCGAGCCTGACCGGCGACTGCTTCATGCAGGCGCCGTTCTGGAAGGTCGATGCCGTCGTGCGCGACGCGCTCGTCGCCGACCTCGATCTGCTGATCGCCTCCTGTAGCCGCATCGGCATCGAATTCATCGTGATCCCGCTGGTCGACAACGGCAAGATCGAGCGCGAGAGCGACAGCGATACGTTGAAACGCGTGCTGCTCGCTCGCTCCGAGCAGCTTGCAAGACGGAACGTCAAGATCGTCTTCGAATCCGATCTGCCGCCGCGCGAGCTCGCCCGGTTCATGGAGGCATATCCAGCCGACGTCTTCGGCATCAACTACGATAGCGGCAACAGCGCCTCGCTCGGTTATGACAGCGACGAGGAGATCGGCGCCTACGCGCCGCGCATCCTCAATGTGCACGTGAAAGACCGCGTTCGCGGCGGCACGACCGTGCCGCTCGGCACCGGCAACGCAGACCTTGCCAAGACGATCCGGCTGATCGAGCGATCCGGCTACAAGGGCCAATACATCCTGCAGACAGCGCGTGCCGTCGACGGCGACCACGCCGGCGCGCTGGCAAAATACCGCGACATGACGGTTCGCTGGATCGAGGACGCGGCGCGATGAAGCTAGAGCTGGACGATCGCGTCGCTCTCGTCACCGGCGCCAGCCGCGGGATCGGGCTTGCAATCGCGACAACGCTCGCGGCAGAAGGCGCCAAGGTCGCGCTTGCGGCACGCGGCGCCGATGCGCTGAACGCCGCGCGCGCGGCCATCGGCGGGCGGAACTCTATTCACGTTGCCGACGTCACCGATCCCGCCGCCGCCACGGGCCTTGTTCAGGACGTCGAAAAGCAGTGGGGCCGGCTCGACATCCTCGTCTGCAATGTCGGCAGCGGCGCGTCCGTGCCCCCGGGGCAGGAAACCGCGGCGGAGTGGTCGCGGGTGATGGACCTCAATCTCTTCGCCACCACCAACATGATCGAGCCGGCCCGGCCGCTGATGGCGCGTAGCAGCGGCGATCGCGCCATCGTCTGCATCTCCTCGATCGCAGGCATGGCCGCACTCGGCGCGCCGGTCGCCTACTACGCCGCCAAAGCGGCACTGAATGCGACCGTGCGCGGTCTGGCGCGGCCGCTGGCGCTGGAAGGCATCCGTATCAATGCGGTCGCGCCTGGAAACATCTTGAGCCCGGACGGGACCTGGGCGCGCAAGATCGCCGAAAACAAGCAGGCGGTCGACGACATGCTCCAGCGCGAGGTGGCGTTACGCCGGCTCGGCACTCCCGAGGAGATCGCTGACGTCGTCGCCTTCCTTGCTTCGCCCCGCGCCGCCTTTATCAGCGGCAGCGTGATGGTGGCCGACGGCGGCCAGCTCAGAAGCTGAACAGGAGCCTTCATGGCAAACCCCTCCTCCCGCTACGACCTGACCGGACGGACCGCACTCGTGACCGGCGCCGGCGGCCTGTTGGGCAAGCAGCATGTTGCGGCGCTCAGCGAAGCCGGCGCGCGCGTGGTTGTCACAGATGTCGGTTTGACGCAGGCCGAAGCCGCCATCACTGCGCTGAAGCCGGTCGCCGCTTCAGCCGATCTGATCGCGCTTGCGATCGACGTCACCTCGCTCGACTCGGTGCGTGCTGCGAACGAGCAGCTCGCAGGCCGCGGCATCACCGTCGACATCCTCGTCAACAACGCCGCGATCGACCCGAAGGTGACGTCAAGTCCGGGCGTCATGCACTCCTCGCGCTTCGAGGCGTTCCCGGTGCCGCAATGGCAGACCGAAATCGCCGTCGGCCTGACCGGCGCGATGCTATGCGCACAGGTGTTCGGCGGCGACATGGCCAAATACGGGCGCGGCGTGATCCTCAACATCGCCTCCGATCTCGGCGTGATCGCGCCGGATCAACGGCTCTATCGCCAGCCGCATGTGACGCGCGAAGAAGAACAGCCGGTGAAACCCGTGACCTACTCGGTAATCAAGCACGGCTTGATCGGGCTGACGAAATATCTGGCGACCTACTGGGCCGATCACGGCGTGCGCGTCAACGCGATCTCGCCCGGCGGCGTTTTCAACAATCAAGAACCGGCTTTTGTGGAACGGCTGACGCGCCTAATCCCCATGGGACGCATGGCCGAAGTCGACGAGTACCGCGCAGCTGTGCAGTTTCTGTGCTCTGATGCCTCGAGCTACATGACCGGGCAAAACCTAGTGATGGACGGCGGCAGGAGCGTATGGTAACCAGCTCCCCACTCTCCTATTTCGTGCAAACGACGATCCGACCCAGAAATGAGCATGTTCAACGATAAGTCTATTCTGATCACCGGAGGCACGGGCTCGTTCGGTCAAAAGTTTGTCGGCTGCCTCCTTAAGAATTTCAAGCCTCGCCGTATCGTGGTCTATTCGCGTGACGAGCTGAAGCAATATGAGATGCAGCAGGAATTTAATCAGCCCGCAATGCGTTACTTTATTGGTGACGTGCGCGATGGCGAGCGCCTGCGCACCGCCATGAAGGGCATCGACTTCGTGGTGCATGCGGCAGCGCTGAAGCAGGTGCCAGCGGCCGAATACAATCCCATGGAATGCATCAAAACTAATGTCCATGGCGCCGAGAACGTAATTCAAGCGGCGCTCGAGGCGGACGTTGAAAAGGTGATCGCATTGTCGACCGATAAGGCAGCGCAGCCGATCAACCTCTACGGCGCGACAAAACTTGCCTCCGACAAACTGTTCATCGCGGCTAACAACATGGCAGGCGGCCATAAAACCATGTTCGGTGTGGTTCGTTACGGCAACGTGGTTGGCTCGCGCGGTTCGATCGTGCCTCTTTTCAACAAGCTGATTGCCGAGCGCGCCGATCATCTGCCGATCACAGATCCACGTATGACGCGATTCTGGATATCGCTGCAGCAGGGCGTCGATTTCGTGATCAAAAGTTTCGAGCGTATGTCCGGGGGCGAGATCTTCGTTCCGATTATACCGTCGGTGCGCATTCCCGATCTTGCAGCGGCGATGGCTCCGACACTACCGATCAGGGTGATCGGCATTCGACCGGGCGAGAAGCTCCACGAAGTTATGTGTCCCACCGACGATTCACATTTGACGCTCAAATTTGGCGATCACTTCGTCATTAAGCCGACGATCAAGTTCTTTCGTCGTGACGTCGACTACCTCACGAATCAGATCGGCGAGCGCGGCGAAGCGGTGTCGGACGGATTCGAGTACAATTCCGGAAGGAATGACCACTTCCTGAACATAGCCGAGATCAGAGAATTCAACAAAACTGCCGTCCAATGATCCCGTATGGTCGCCAAGACATCTCGGCTGAGGACATCGACGCCGTAAAGGACGTCCTGCAGTCAGACTGGTTGACACAAGGACAGGCTGGCCCGCGCTTCGAACAAGCGATCGCCAAATACTGCGGCGCTGCCAATGCGGTTGCAGTGTCGAACGCGACCGCCGCGCTCCACATCGCCTGCATGGCACTTGATCTGGGTCCCGGCGACTTTCTGTGGACCGTGCCCAACACCTTCGTGGCCTCGGCCAATTGCGCGCTCTACTGCGGCGCGAGCGTCGACTTCGTCGATATCGATCCTCGCACCTACAACATGAGCGTAGCTGCACTGACGGAGAAGCTCGAGGGCGCAAGGCGACAAGACCGATTGCCAAAGATCGTGGTCCCGGTGCATTTCGCGGGACAGTCCTGCGAGATGAACGAGATCCGCGCCCTGTCGGATCGCTACGGCTTTCGCATCATTGAGGACGCCTCTCACGCAATCGGCGGCGAGTACCGCGGGCGTAAGGTGGGCTCTAGCCATCTCAGCAATGTCGTGGTCTTCAGCTTCCACCCTGTCAAGATCATTACTACCGGCGAAGGCGGGATGGTACTGACTAACGAGCGAAAGCTTGCTGAACGGCTCTCGTATTTGCGTACCCACGGCATCATTCGTCCTTCGGAGGCTCCGGCCGATTCTGACGAACGGCGCTTCAACGAAGATCAGCACGGTCCCTGGATGTATGAGCAGATCGAGCTTGGACTGAATTATCGCATGACGGACATCCAGGCTGCGCTCGGCACTAGCCAGCTTGATCGGCTCGATACCTTCGTCGCGCGCCGGCGCGAGCTCGCAACACGCTACGATTCCCTGCTTGCGCAGCTGCCGGTGATCTGCCCGTGGCAGCATCCTGATACCAATTCAGCCTGGCACCTGTACGTGATTCGGTTGCGGCGAAACGAAATCAAAATCAGTCGGCGCCAGGTGTTCGAGGCGCTGCGCGCAGCCGGCATCGGAGTCAACGTGCATTACATTCCGGTGCATACCCAGCCCTACTATCAACGCCTCGGCTTCAAGGTCGGAATGTTCCCGGAGGCTGAGAGTTATTACCAGGACGCCATCACATTGCCGCTGTTCTCGAAGATGACGGATGCAGAACAAGACGCTGTTGTTGCGGCGCTTACGAAGATCCTCGCATGAAGATCGCGGTCATCCCAGCACGCGGCGGAAGCAAGCGGATTCCCCGCAAGAACATCCGACCTTTCTGCGGCAAGCCGATCATCGCCTATTCGATCGAAGCTGCACGCGAGAGCGGCCTGTTCGACGAGATTACGGTATCCACGGATGACCAGGAGATTGCAGTCGTGGCGCGCCAACTCGGCGCCACTACACCATTTATGCGGCCAAAGGAGATTGCAGACGACTACACGGGAACCGCAGAGGTCGTCAAGCACGCCGTTACTTGGTTCCTCGCACAGGGCAAAGATGTCAGCCACGTCTGCTGCATCTACCCCACCGCACCGCTCATCCGGGCCCATTTCCTACGCGAAGCTTATGACGTCCTGGCCGGATCTGACGCTACCTTTTCTTTTTCGGTGACAAGCTACGCCTTTCCGATCCAGCGCGCCCTTCGCCTTACTGCGGCAGGACGCGTGATTCCATTTCATCCAGAGTATCGCATGACGCGCTCGCAGGACCTCGAGCCGGCCTATCACGACGCAGGCCAGTTCTACTGGGGCACAGCAGCGGCGTTTCTCAATGGCATCCCGATGTTCTCGGAGCGCTCCGTCGGAATAGTTTTGCCAAGATACCTAGTTCAGGACATCGACACGATGGAGGACTGGGAACAGGCTGAATACATGTTCCGCACGATCACCCAGCGTTAGATCGTGCATCGAGCAGCGTGCGAAGGAACGCCGCAACATCGCCCCCCTGGTACAAGTGTCCCGATATTCCCGCAGCGACGGCTGCCTCGACGTCACGCCCATTGTCGCCAACGAGCAGACTTCCTTCCGTCCGCACGGGCCATGCCTTCATGCAATCGAGAAGCATACCTGGTGCTGGCTTACGGCGGTCACTAACGCGCCGATACGCCTCAACAGTGCCTTCCTCATGGTATGGACAATACTGGTAGTCGTCGATATGAGCACCTACTGTGGCGAGGTCGCCGCTCATCCAGTCGTGTAGCCGGTGGACATCATCGACGCGATAATAGCCCCGCGCAATGCCGGATTGGTTGGTGACGACAAATGCGTAGTACCCACGATCATTGCACAGCTTGATTGCCTCGCGCGCACCAGTGACCCACTCGAAATCCTCAATCCGGTGCACGTAAGCTTTGTCGATATTCAACACGCCATCCCGGTCGAAGAAAACCGCAGGACGCTTCACCCTGTTGGGTAGTTCGCGCCGGGCCCGTTCAAGATCCTCAGGGACACCAATATCAATGAAGAAGCCGTCGTAAAGTTTGGCCTCAAGCTGCCCCTCTGCGATCAGCCGCGGAAATACCTGCTGTTCGAGTGAGCTCGGCATGTCGTCGATGTACTCAATAATCTCTCGATCGACGCAATAGATGCCTGTGTTGATGGGACCACTCGGCTGAGCGCCCGCCACTAGGAAGCCTCTGACGCGTTTGTTCTCAAGCAGAACGCGGCCGTAACGGTCGCCCGCCATATCCCGCTTTAGCGCCATATGGCAGATAGACCTCGATCTCATCGCTTGCGCAGCGAGATCGAGCAGATTGAAGTCGAAATAGGAGTCGCCATTCAAAAGAAGGAACTGTTCGTGGAGCCGCGATGCGGCGTGCTTCAACGCCCCGCCCGTGCCGCACGACGACGGCTCAGATATTACCGTCAAGGACGCACCGCGCCAGCGCTTACCATGATAACCCTCGACAACGCTCTCGGCCCGATGACCAGCAAGCAGCAAGATCTCCTTGATGGTCGAATAACGCGAAAGCTCGTCGAGAAGATAGTCAAGAAATGGCCTGGAACCCACGTCAAGCAGCGGCTTAGGGACAAACCGTGTTCGATCGCCGAGCCGGGTCCCGAGGCCTCCAACCAGGATTACGGCCTGCTTCAACACGAGATCGGTTCGCTGGACGGAGTAGAGAATAGAACGAGTTTCATATTGCAGCTAAGCGATCAATTTACGTTACCGCGGTGCGTGCCCGGCCTGCACTCGCCCCGCGGATCATGGCATACAACAGCATGGCTAGCAACGCTATTGCGCCAGCGAAAATTGCATGTCGAGTCGGCTGCGGAGACACCTGAACAATCGTCACATCCTCGCTGAGCTTCGTCGGATAGGTTTTGGTTGGGCCAATTCGCGTCGTGAGTGCACGCCGTTCCGCCAATGCTGCGGCGAGCCTCTCTTCGTTCCTAGATATGAGATCCAGTACCCAGACACGTCGTAACATCAATGCCGCGGCATCGTTAGGTACCTCGGGGTTCAACGAGTTCGGCGACGCAAGGGTCTCACGAATCTTGGTAAGATTGGCGATGTTGGCATCGACCAACGCAATCTGCGCGTTAAGCTCCGAGATCAGCTCGTTACGAAGCTTGTCGTGACCGTCGTTGAGCTGGCGTACCGCACTCTGGAGGGCTTCCCTAGCCCGTTGCGCCGTTCCGGCACGAATCGTCAAAGAAAAAACGTCGGAGGCCTGAGGTCGCACAGTCAGACTCGCGAGAATCTGTTGCCGATCTCGGTCACCGTTTTCGGCGCGAAGGTTCATCGCCGTTACTAAACGCTCCTTGAAGGGCAAAGAGTTCAGTTGGGAGGCAGCGGCCTGGACCGACACCACCTCAGCTCCATCGACCCGGCCGAGCCTAACATCGGCGGAAGCGACGTAGCCGACGGGAAGCATACGATCGACTAGGAACACTACCAGCATCACCGCTAGCGTGACTGACACGATCGCCAAAATGCGCGGCCGAACCGCTTGGACGACGAACACGAGCATCCCACCAAGAT
Organism: Bradyrhizobium sp. CAR08; assembly: GCF_052871955.1. Lineage (NCBI taxonomy): Bacteria > Pseudomonadati > Pseudomonadota > Alphaproteobacteria > Hyphomicrobiales > Nitrobacteraceae > Bradyrhizobium > Bradyrhizobium sp. CAR08. Next base: position 83,327 of record NZ_JBIXJX010000017.1, on the reverse strand, counting down.
ATGCTCTGCTCGATATCGAGATCCGGTCACTATTCAAGCCGCTCTCCTCCCTCGATCGCAGGCAAACTTCCGTAGAAAATAACCGGCCTGGACAAGCTTAACCGCCATTTCTCTTCAGCAGCAAATACAAGAACGGCGATCGCAAGCTTGACAAAAAAGGTAACCTGAATAAAGGAATTGACCATACCCGTGACGATGTACAGCGAGAAGGCATACAACACGGGGGTCAAGAAAAAACACGTAACATACCGTTCCTGTACGATGCAACGTGCGAGCAGGAACATGAACTCGGAAAACAGCATTGCCGAAAGAGCGACCAGTGCCAAGCCCTCGACGGGTCCACCAAGTTCGAAAAGCACTTCGGGCCAACCACCGGTGTAAGCCGAACCTTTTCCAAGGATAAAGTGAGCGCGATCGAGCGGCAGCGCCAGCTCCATCAGCCACTGCATGGTCGAATTCCGATTTGGATCGAAAGGACCGACGAACAACTTGTACAAGGTTTGATCGGTGCTCCAGTCCGCTCGCAGAAATACACGCTCATACGTCATCCACCACATTTCGCCCTGCTGTACGAAAATGCGCTGGGACAGTTTGAACAGAAGCTGGTCTCCCCCAAACCCTCTAACAATGGCATAGGAGTAAATCAATGCACCGAGGATCAAGGCTGAAACGACAACTGCGGGCAGCCTGATGGCCCTGAAAACCTTGGCATAATCAAAAGCCAAGGTCGTGTTTGCGAGCAGCACGGCACCTACGGGCAGAATAAAGAAAGAAGAATAGGAAAAGAACGAGGAGAACCGATGTCCGACCACGAACAGATAAAGGATGAAGATCCCGAAAAGCACAGCAAATCGGAGGTCAAACTCTCGACCTCTCGATGAAGGAGCCGCGAAGAAGATGCCCAGCTGAAAAGCCAACATTGGGCCCCACTCAATCAGCCGATGATGCAAGGGGCCACCATACTGCGCCGAATAGTCGTAACGCTCCATAGCAGTCAATAATGGTATCGGCCCGCGAACTAGCAGTTCGACCCAGAGCGTGACCGCAAAGAAGCCCACGATCCAACACGCCAAATCAGACAGCGTTGGACGAGCGCTGGGAAGCATATCGACCAACCTCGCCCCTTTTGTCAGCTCAGCGAGCCGCTTGTCCCGAAAGGAGTACATCAATGCTGCGATTACCAACCCCTGCGAGGCAGCAAGGGGTAACGCCGCACTGCCCGAACCGATGTCCCGCTCCAATTGCTCCGAGAACAAAGGGCCGGCTAAATCGATGTAGAGGACGGACAGTAATCTCCACGCAAGCGAGAAAAGAACAAAAAATGCAACCATGAACAAGCCAAGCTTGTTGATAGCAATCCGCGCGATCGCCAGCAGCACAAGACACGCAGCGAGCGCGTCCAATAGCATCCACAGTTCCGAGCCCCGCAATCGGATGCCTCCCGCGACATAAATCGGTTGATTCGCACAATTTATCGGGAGTTTCCCGCCGTCCAACTTGCACGGTCTATCCAGAAACTCCCCACCATGTCGACCGCCCTCTAGTGCTGCATAATCCCCATCAGATTCATGTGAGCGGGCCTCGAGTGCTCAATCCCCAATAGAGTCCGACGATTGTCATTGGAGCGCTGCAAATGAAGACTTGCCAGAGTAACGCCCGCGCAGGTCGTGATGGTAGTTCCTCGGCCGCCGAAAGGCTTCAGAAAATCAAAAACACCGTTTCCGAAAAGGTCGACAACGGACATCTCGCTCGCTCCGAGAGGCGGAATCTCGCCGAAGTCAGCTTTCAATTGTTCTCCGTCCTCGCGAATCAATATCGAGGACGGTCGTGCCGCGTAGGAATAGTCTGGATCGGATGAATGGTTGAGCAGCATCAAGCTACTCACAAAGTCGTTTGTGGCGAGGATTTTTGGATTGATTCCTGTAAACCCCACGTGAGACTTCAGCCGCCCTTCGTTTAGAGGTCGAGCAAAGGCACCGGTACGGTAGATAGCTACGTTGTCTCTGTCGACATAGGTCATGGAAAAGCTGCCAGGCGAGGATCGGTAGGCATCCATGCGACCGTGCGACATGACCGCGACGATCAGATAATCTCGTGGCGCCAGCCCCAACTCTGCGATCAACTTGGTCAGGTCGATTTCGAAAGAGGCCCCCGGTTTGTGCAGCGAAGGAACTTCTCGGGTAGCCAAATACTCGCCCTCACGCGACAGCACATGAAGTTTGAAACGCAAATTGCTACTGAAACCAGACTTCAGAAGACCGATGAATTCGGGACCAAGGTCCTTGAGCGCCTCGTATACATTCTTCTTCAAACTGCCGGCCACGAGGCTGCGCAAGTATTTGACATCGATCGCCTTGTGCCAAATGGGGATCGAAAAGCCCAGTCTGCACTCAAGCCCCTCAAACGTAGGAAGGATGAACCTCGGCTCGTGAGGCTTCCAAGGCGTGGCAGGAAATCGACTCACGTGAGTCCCTTTCAAAAGTGATGCAGACTAAACTTGCCGTTGGCGAACTGATAGAAACTAAAGGGACTAGCCATGTTACCTCCGCTGAATTCCAGCGCAAAAGTCTCCGCCGAACCTATAAGACGCTTGCTATCGGGGAACAGGTCCATCGTTTTAATGCGCCGTGCTCCCATCGACGGTATACTCGGGAGGCTTCTCTCGCCCAACAGCGTGCCATCCAACGCACGCAGTCTGGCGATTCCGAAAGCTTTCCCGTCCGGCGCAAGACACGCATTGACCAATATGACACCCGATACTTCGACGAACCTCGTTAGGTAGGTCTGCATCCAGGCGGGTGTAGCAAAAGGCTTGGCGGCAACTGCCTCGCGCTCGTGGGACAGGGTGATGGCGCCACATCGAGAATAATACTGGGTGTAATAGCCAGTCGTCACCTTCTTCCCCGGACGGACATTGGCGCCCTCCTTCGGCAGCATCGTCATGGCGACGGTACCCGAGATGTCGGGACATAGTTCCGACGTCCTTAGCTGCAACTGACCATTGAATCCCAAATCCCTCCGAAGGTAATTGACTAACCTACCCTCCGCATCAAAGAACCAGATGTGAGCTACGGCATCCTGCTGGTCCTTAAAGAAAATCGAGAAGTAGTTGAAGGCGCAGACTTCGGTGGCCACAACTTCATCATTGCGCAGATACAACACTGCAGGCGGATAACCGCGCTCAAGGGCTTCTGAGATTTTAAGGTCGCTCGACATGTCCTGAGATACTCGCTGCAGTCTGTGGGAACACCGGACCAGAGCCGGCGTGCCGCAGCACCAAGCGTCGGATTTGGCCCGGCCTACAAGGTTTTTACGCTGGCCGGGGTTAACAATCAACCTTGCATTGTTGCGCAAAGACCCCGAAGTTTGGGGATCGCGAGAAGTTTAGCCGATCTAACTCAGAGCCTATTCACGACACGCCAGTGCGCGCCCAAGACGTCCAAACATCATCCGCTCTGCACTCGTAAGAACGATCGCACCACTCAAGGCTAATGCAATAAGGCAAAGAAGGCTACCCAGGATGACAAGCTCACTCAAGCTATCCAAGGGCAGGACGGATTTGCATAGTCCTACTATTCCAGAAAGAATGATTCCGACCACCAAGTGGCGCGAAAGCTGACCCCAAAACAATGAGTTCGGCAAACCGATTTGAGCCAGCATGTTGTATGCGAGAAGCGGTGCAAAAACGACGTGCGAGATAGCCCAGCCAAAAATGAACGCATGCTCACGAAACCAGGCAAGGGTTAGTAGAGTGATTGTGTATTGGGTCAAGACCTGCAGGTATAGAAGCTTTGTGCTGAAGGTGAGAAACTCTGGCTTGACCATCAGGGCAGTCTGGCCGGCACCAAGTTGTATCGTTATCGCGGGCACTAGCAACGACATTGCAACCCAAGGCCATTCCTGAGAGTGCTCCGGGCCCACCCACACTGTCAAAACCTGACGCGAGAGGAGAGCGAGCACCATCAAGACCGGCAGCACGAAAGCTGCTGGCAAGACGAGACCGTTCCGCCCCAAGATCTGCAAGCGGCGGATGTCCGTCGTCTCTTCAATACGAGCCGACAGGGGAAGTATCGCCGAATAGAGCGGCCCCATTGTCGCCTTCAAGAAGCGCGGCAACCGCGTGATCAAATCGTAGATACCCACTTCGATGGGACTAAACAGAAATCCGATCGCGAGAGGCGGAAGAGTATGCTGAAATGTTCCTGCGATTCGGTTGTTAAACATCTGCAGGCATCGATGAACAAGATCTTTGCGGCTCGCCTCCGTCCACAACGTGAAACTCAACAACGAGCCACGGATTGTACATCTGACAACGATGCCCAATACCAGATACTTCGTCACAGTCGTTCCGAGATAGGCATACGCAAGCCATTCGAACGGAGCTTGCTTCCAGGCAGCGAGGTAGATCGAACCAATATATAGCAAGCTGCTGACGACTTCAGTTAGACGCAACCACGCGTACTGTTCAAATCCCTTGAGAACGCCTTCCACGACCAATCCAACGAAACAGATTGGAAGCACTAGCGACGTAACGTGGAGCGTCGAAACGAACCCGAGAACCTGCTCATGTTGCACCTTAAGGACGACAGCGAGCCAGGGGGACGCAAGCCAAAGCGCCAGGCTCGAGATGATCCCCGTGCTTGCGGCAATCGAGGTAAGAAGCGATACCTTTTCGCTCGCCAGTCTCCAATCGCCGAACCGCCCGCGAGCGACGGCCTGCGTGGCAAGTTCTGACACCCCAAAATCGATCAGTGCGAGAAAGCCACTTGGGAGAAACGCTCGCACTAAGACGAGCAGACCTAGGACGGTAACTCCATAGGACCTTGCAATAAGTCCGACAGAAAATAGCCCCAGCACGCCCGCTGCTCCGTAGGCGACTGCGGAGATGGCAGTGTTACGTAGAAAAGGGCGCAGCACGGTCAGTTCACCTCCGCAAGCTGCAGGCTCGTTCCGCTGCTCAACCGGCTCAGTCGGATATTCGCAGTAGGCCCGGCTACGAATCGCCGACAATCAGGCGACACTGCATTGAGACGCTGCAATATCGCGTTCACGGTTTCGGCATCGAATGACTTGCCGGCCCGGCGACGTTCGCTCTCGGCGGAGCTGTAGGTCCGGCGGAGGACTGAACTTGCCCTATATCCGAGCGTTCGCCGAAGCGCGCCGGCCGCGGCACCGCGCAAGGACAGTGGCGGCAATGAATGCACTGGCTGTTTGCAGTATCTCGCGGAGGCGATGGTTGCGAGAACTGCCTCGCAAACGCGAGCGGAACTCGCCCCATCCACTGCGCTATACAGATCTTTGATAATTTCGCGGCGAAATGCCTCGGTCTCAGGGCGCAGCGACGGCAAGCGATTATCGAGCCCTTGCCGCACTAGCTCAAGCATTTCAGCCTCACCACGGGCTTCGCGACTGACTCGCGTCGCTGCATCGAAGCGCAGGGAAGGCGTGTTGAACCACTCCATACTCAACGGCTCGACATTCAGCATGGTTGCTTCGATCGCGGTGGAACAGTTCTGATGGACAAGCAGACGCGCGCCGCTAATCCATTCGAGTGACGTTCCGCTCTGGACCACTTTTGCATTCGGCAATGCCGCGAACGCGTCATACGAGTTGATGTTCTCGAACGGATGTGGCCGCAACACGAACTCGACTTTGCAAAAGTGCTCCGCCAGCTTGACGGCCATATCCAACGTGTTGTGATAGGCTCGTCTAGCATCGGCTATGAACCGCCGAGCGAACTCGCGCGCGAAGCCAGCCTGCACCATCGACTCCTCTTCGGCAGACGAGCTGCCGGAAAATCGCGGGTTCACGGTCGGGAAATTCGTATTGATGAGAATGTAGTCCGAGCCGACAGTTGGGCTCGCCAACGCAGCGCGCCAGGGCGGCGCGCAGAAATCATAGCGCGGACACCCCGTGGCGTGGAGGCGATCCGGCGACACAGTGCCCTGCCGCAGGAACGCCGCGTACTGCGCCTGTCCCCAGACACAATAGAGATCGACGAGGTCAGGGCAGCCCGCGTTCTTCACCATGCTTGCGAACTGATCCGCATTCTTGCCGCCAATTCCCTCCGTATCTAGAACGCCGACGAGAATTCCGGCGCGCTTGTAGGACTTGATCAAGTCGGCATTGTTCGGACGGGTGTAGTTCAGCAGCACGAGATCAGGACGCAAAGCTGGGATATCATTTCCCTGCTCGTACATGGGCACCAGCGTGGTGCGCGCGCCATGAATTGACAGCTGGCGAGCAAGTAGTACTAACCCCTCAAGATCGCGAAGCGGGTTGTCGACGATCAGACAGACATGGTGCTGTTCAGCCACGATCGCTCCTCGACATCTCCTGCCGCGCCTGAAAGGCACTGTCGGCAGGCGAGAGCAGGTCCCAACTCATCGGAGTCCCGCGGCGGACCGACCGACCGACGCGCTTGCCAAGCAGCGTCTCGAAGTATTTCGGTGGCAGGCCCAACCCGGGCCGGATAATTCGCAAATTGCCCTCGGTTAGCACGTCACCTGGAGCCAGATCCTCCACCACATAGAGCGAGCGACGAAACACAAGTGATTTGTGCTCCTTTTCCGTGAGACCATATCGTGCCTCACCAAGGGCGAGCCAGGCGCGCTCCGTCTCCACGACCAGCGCCGCCATCTCCTCGGGTTCCATTGAGAACGTGGAGTCGACACCGCCGTCGGCGCGTGCAAGCGTAAAATGCTTCTCGATCACGGTCGCACCAAGCGCAACGCTCGCAACTGAAGCCCCAATTCCGAAGGTGTGATCCGAAAGGCCCACCTCGCAACCGAACAGAGTCCGCATATGGGGGATCGTCAGCAGATTGGTGTCGGAGGGGGTCGCGGGGTAGGTGCTAGTGCATTTCAGGAGCACAAGTTGTCTGCAGCCTGCAGCTCTTGCCGCGCGCACCGTCTCATCGATTTCGGCCACGGTCGCCATGCCTGTCGAAATGATCATGGGCTTGCCAGTAGCCGCGACTTTGCGAATGAGTGGGAGATCAGTATTCTCGAAGGACGCGATTTTGTAGCAGGCGACACCAAGATTTTCGAGAAAATCGACCGCAGTAGCATCGAACGGCGTCGAGAATGGAATCATGCCCAACGACCGGGCCCGCTCGAAGATCGGAGCATGCCACTTCCATGGGGTATGGGCGTCCTGATAGAGTTTGTGCAGCGAATTCCCTCGCCACAGGCTGTTAGGATCGTTGATGAAGAATTCGCCCTCGTCCAAATCAAGGGTCATCGTATCTGCAGTGTAAGTCTGCAACTTGAGTGCGTGCGCGCCAGACTTAGCGGCCGCATCCACGATCGTCAGCGCGCGGTCGAGCGACTGATTGTGGTTGCCCGACATTTCGGCAATGATGAATGGCCGATGCGAGCGGCCAATCAAATGACCGGCAATGGAGATCGTGTCTGTCATAAGATGCTCCGGACAGTTTCAAAGGCAGCGGCGCCACAGGAGCGACCGCGCCCTGATCATTTCGTCGGATCAGGGTCAATTATCACAACATCGAAGCCAGCACTCCGCGCGACTCTGATAGATGGCTCGTTGTCGGCATAGACGTGGGCGCGAAGGCAACCAAAGCGCGACCTGACTGCGTTCAGCATCAGCTTTGCGACTCCCCGATTACGATGCGCAGGCGCAACTGTATAAGATACGTCTTCGCCATCTATCCTGAAGGTCGCAACCGGGTCTTGATCTAGCTCGAAGATGAAAAGGTTTGGCTGGTCCATCTCGAGCCGTCGATTGAGCCAGCCCACATGCTCGTCCCATCCGACGCCGCTCTTGTTCTTGGACATTCTGCGAGTCGACTCGTCATTGCGCCATTCGAACAACCGTCGAGCGTCGTCCTTCGTGGCCAGCCGAATTTGAAAATCGTTCATTGTCGCAAGCCCGCCCAACCGGGATTCACATAGGCACAAGCCCGGCGTTAGTCAACAAAAAGGGAGCAAAGCGCGAACGGCGCTTCCCGTTGTAAAATCAGCGAAATTCACCAAAAACCTACGGGAAACTGGCTCGATTCACGGCCAACAGATAGCCTTAGCTGTCAGAAGCCTTTACGATGCTCCAAAATCCTTAATCTGCAATGGCTTAGGCGAAGCGGAAGCCTCGTTCACCTGCGGTCACAATCGATCATTGGTTCGCGAAAAAAGGTTGGACCGCTTCCATTCTCAAGATTTTCGATTATCGCGTCCGCTTCCCGGACGTGGCCGAGCACGTCTGGCACAGTTGTCACTCATGCAACAACTCCGCTCCTCCTGAACACGTCCCCGGGGACACTCAGTTGCCCGCCCTACGCCGGTGCAGTCTCAGGATCGACATTCATTTCCACTTCGCGCCCATCAGGGGCGGAATTTGACTCGGCCTATTCGGTTATCCGAACGCTCGGCTATCCGGATAGCGGAGATGGTTGCGGCCCCGCTCGGCACCCTATGGCGCGCCGCCAATCCCGCGCCGGAGGCTTCCAGGATGCGCGCGCCATGGTACCCGCTGGCGTCACCAATCTGTGCTCTTCTCCCCCCACGTCTCTAATAGTTCCGTTGGCGTGATACTGGGAGGTGCTGGGGGCGGCACCGCGTTGCGCGCGGGCAACCGCTTCGATCCGGGGATGCACGGCAGCACGCTCGGCGATCCGAGCCGCACCTAGGGTCTTTTCGCTCCGACCTGCGAGACTTTACGGTGTTCTTCAAGCGCGACATTTCGGCAAACAACACTATTGCTCTCGTCAAAGGTGTGAACGTCAGAGCTCGCGTCAGTTACGGCACCCACGATGGGTCGTGTGCGCAGCGCGATCTTTGAGGCCCATCGAGCGGCAAGACAACACCGTCAACACCTTCGATTTCAATGACGACCACAGGAAATCCCGAACGGGTTTAGGGTGAACATTTCAGCCACTGCATCCGTGCCCATCAAGCACTCGTCTAGTGGCTCGGATGCAACCAGCTCGTCACGCTGGCGAGCACAAATACGGCAGTGGCTCTCTCGCAGGAGCCCGCGCAGAAAAACGGTTGCGCCAAGCTTTGACCTGCCGCTGAACTTTCATCCATTGGCGATTAGAGTCTCGGCGGATGTTGAAGTGCTCCCCAAAACTACGCCAGCCGGCGCTGGAATTTGCCGGGGTTATGCTCATGCCGGCTGGGGCGCCGATGAGCCATTCAACAGCGATATCGGCGCCTTATTGCCGATCGCGCTGTGGGGCCGGACTTCGTTGTAGTCTCTACGCCAATCCTCCATTTTCTGCCGGGCGTCGTCAAGGCTCAGGAACCAGTGCGTGTTCAGGCATTCGGTTCTGAACTTGCCGTTGAAGGATTCGATGAAGCTATTTTGTCGGTCGGCTTGCCGGGACGTGAGAAGTCGAGCACAACGCCTCTTTGATAAGCCCAGATGTCGAGATCGTGGGAGATGAACTCCGATCCCTGATCCACACGAATGCTCTTCGGGTAACCGACGGTTTTGCAGATGCGCTCCAGAGTCAGCACAACGTCCTCGCCTCGATAGCTGAACCGCGGATCGACCGCCGGCGAGAAGCGGCTGAAGATGTCGACAATCGTGAGCACGCGGAGTTTGCGGCCGGTGGCCAGCTGGTCGTGAACGAAGTCCATGGCCCAGGTCTCGTTGATCTGTTTGGCATCGGTTCATCTTTTCGCAGCTTGGCCTTGACGCGGCGCTTGGGCGTTTTGTTGCGTAATTGCAGGCTCAATTCCCGTACAGGCGATAGACCCGTTTGACGTTTTCCCGTTGCAGCAGCACATGAATGCGCCGATAGCCGTATCTCACCCCCGTCGCGCAGATGTCCTTGATCCGGTGTTTGAGAGCGGCCTGGTCGCCGCGCTTCGACTTGTAGACGTAAAGAGCGCGATCAACCCGAAGCGTGGAGCAGGCCCGCCTGACCGACACCTTCCAGTCACTTCGCACCTTGTCGACAAGCTCGCGCTTGCGGCCAGGCCTCAGAGCTTTTTTGAGAGCACATCCTGAAGCATGGCCTCGTCCAACGACAGGTCGGCGACAATCCGCTTCAGCTTCCCGTTCTCTTCCTCAAGCTCACGCAGCCGCTTGGCCTCCGAGACGTCCATACCGCCGAATTTGGACTTCCAGTTGTAAAGCGTCGCTCCGAGACGCCGTGCTTGCGTGCCAAATCGGCCGTCTTCGCACCGGCCTCATGCTCGCGCAGCACGCCTATAATCTGCTATTCCGTAAACCTGGCTCGCTTCATTTGTCCGTCCTTCAGAAGGCCGGACTCTAACTTCAACTGGAGGAAATCGGCAGGGGCAGGTCAGCTTGTGCTGAACGAGCAGCGTGGCAGCACCGATCGCGCTGTCGACTTGCCGCCTGCGAACGGATTCGATCCTTAGTAGCGGTCATAGTACCTTGGCCCGTACCCATAGCCGGGCCGATCACTATATCTATGATGTCGGTAACGATAGCCGTATGGCGGGTCATCGGGTAACGGCCGCTTGTAGACGCCGGGGGCGTGATAGCTGTTCGGATAACAGCGACCGTTGGAAAAGTTAAAGTCGTAGCCAACCGGACATCCACCGGCTCTCCCCGGGAACTGGATTTGCTGAATTGGAACTTCCTGTATCGGGGCGGACGATATCGGTCCAAGGCCCACCAGCGCCAGTGTTGCAGCCTGAACAAGCACTGTTTCTCTCCCTCTAAAGTGTACCAAATCCCCGATAAGCATAGCTATGGAAATGCAATCGCCGCTGAATAGGACATTCACTCTCTGTTCACGCGGGCTTGGCCTGGTCGATTCGGGAGCGCTGGACCGCCAAAAGGACTCAGCATGAGCAAAACGTCCTTGCAGCAGGTCTCGAGGAAGAGCGCGGCTAACTGGCCTTACGCACGGGCAGCTGCGCTCGTAGGACCGTGCTGGCTTCTTTCAACCTCGCTACGCCTGTGAAAATATGCTTGCGCCTTACAGCCGGGTGCATTTCTTCCAGGACATTGTTGGGCTCACAACCATCGCCGTGCTCATGAAGGAGCACAAGATTTCCGTGCAGAAGCGCAGAAGCTGAGGAAAGTCGCAGAGGAGTTGATTCGGCGGGGATATGATTACTGGGTGGACGTGAAACTGTGGGTCGCCAAAGGACAAGTCCATTCCCGCCCCCCCAAGATCAGGGAGTTCATTTCGCGCTTGCCCTTATTCACAGGGAGTGGGTTGTCGGATTTGAGTCTTTGACCCGCCACGACTCAGACGCACTTTTCCGCTTCGTACCTAAAATGCGACAGAATTAGACCGTCCTTTGCGCCAACGAGACTTAGCTATATCAGCGCGCCATAAGACGACAGTGCGTTCCTCAATCCGTAGCGATGTCTTTCGTCAGAACGAGTTCATTTGAAGGAAGCGGATTTTGCAGGAACGTGGTGAGCGGCTTGATGCTCCGCCGCTCGATAAAGAAATATGTCAGCCAGGCGATCATTCCAAGGAAAACCGGCAGTGCTACTGCCCGCAAGAGTAAGTCGATCGGCCGATCGTCGCCGATATGCAGCGCGTGAAGGATCATGTGGCCTACGTCCTGATGGAGCAAGTAGAGCGGATAACTGATCAGACCAATGTAAGCGGCCGGCCGCAGAACTTTTGGCGCTTCGTATCGAGAGGCGAGAAACACTGCAAGTGTGCCAAGCGATAGCGTCAGAAGCCGCCATCCTTCCATTGGAATAGACGGTTGCTGATAATGCAGGAGTTGATGGGCACATTCGAGAAACAGCGCTGTCGCCAAGCCAAATAGCGCTTGCTTGCGATCGCCACTGGCTAAAGAAGCGACGCTTAGGCCTGCGATGAAGAAGGCGAAAAAGTCGTTCGTATAAGACGTGCTCGGGCTCGACAGAGCAAAGCGCGCCAAGCAATAGCCGCAGACGGCAAGCAGAAGGTATTTGCGCAGTCCGAGGACTAATATCGCCGCGCAAAGCACATAGAACTGAAACTCCACGATCAAAGACCAATACGCCCAGTCCGGCGGTGCATAGTCGATGCGGAGAAGATTGAGCGTGGGGAGCGCAACGAGCGAATAGGCGTAGTCGCGCCACGACACCAGCCGGGACGGGTCAATGAGTTCTGGAGCAACGTGCTTGAAGGCAGTCGTCAGGAAGCCGCACACGACGAGAGCCGGAAGCAACCGGCCAACGCGCTTGGCGTAGAAGTGCCAGGCGGATCGTGAGGTCCGGGCACTGAACGATATGCAGTATCCGCTGATGATGAAGAAGAGCAAAACGCCGTGAGTTCCCCGATTGAACAGGGAAATCGGCACAAAGTGATAGAGCAGTACCCAGATTATCGCGACTGCCCGCAGGCAATCGATTCCAACCGACCGGTGGTCGTGTTTCAAATTGCGCCCCGTTGTTTGCAATTATTTCCAGCCTCCTATCACTGGGGACGGCGAGCGGACAACCGTTGATGGAGAACGGGCTAGGGAAGCCCGATGGGTGTCCTATAAGACGCAGGCAATCGTGATTGGGCTCAAGGCCGTGGCGGGCGCGCCGCGGCCCCCAAGGGGCAGCTTCTTAGCAAATCAGTATGGCGGGTCCGCGGGCCCAGAAATCCGGACCTTGCGAAGGCGATATCGCTTGGCGGCGGGGTCGACCTGCGTGACGAGCCTTGGCGGGCTCTGATCGCAATGGCTGCACCTTGGCAAGTACCCTCATCTGACTCTAGCATATCACGGCCGGGGTGGCATCGCAATGCCGAGGGCCGCCTAGCCTGCGGCCGATGTTCAAGGGGACCCCAAAGGCTATGCCGCGAGTCCTCAAGGCTCGCTCTTAAGACCGAGGCTTTGCCGTCCGTCACGGCAAGCAGCCCTTGGTAGCCAAATCTTGAGAAACTACCCGTCCACCGAAGAATCCATGTTTCCGCCGCGAGCGGAGTCGTTGATCGTTTCCATACCCAGCCACTATTCAACCGCGGGTGACCGCAAGGCCTCTGAGCGCCTCGCCAGACTGAGGAAAGAGGCATCCGTGGGAGATCGAGCGGCTGATTGCTTTCCTCGACACGAGCGACCCGTGTGTCGACGGCGTTCGAGATAATCGAGGATACTGGCATAGGGATCGCGAGGGCCTCTTAGAGCAAGTTGGAACGCAAGGCTGGCAGCAGGGAACGATGGTATGAGTAACGTTGTCACGTTCCCCGGCGGACCGTCAGCAGCGCCCGCTCTCCCACCAGAGCCGGATGCTGAACCCCAAGAGGCAAGATCCTGGGGCGACCGGACGTACTCCCTTCAGGATATCCAGCGGCACGTTGAGGCGCGCCGCGCTTAGGGCAAGCCGTGGCCTGGGCGATCGCCGTTCAGCACCAGAACCCGCCGGCAGCCCAGCTCGACGCCGCACGGGAAGCGACGGCCGAAGCGTATCGCGGACTATCGTGGGCTGCCCATGGGCTCATCGCCAACCCGCGAATCCGGAGGCCCCTGTTGACCTGCTGCTAAGCGCCGACGCCGCCTCAAACGGTGATACTTCCGTATCGAGGCGGCGCGCGTGCTGAGACGCGGGCCGCAATTAAGCCAGTTGCTCAGTCAAGCACCGTGGCCGAGTGAGACGGATCATCGGGCGCTCGATCACGATCCAAGTGAAATACGAAACAAGGCAGCAAGCGATCAGGGCCGCGAAGCGCCAGATTTCGCAACTCCACGCCGGCAGTGGGAAGGGCAGCCATTGACCTCCGATGATCGAAGCCACGAGAAAGATGATGTAATGCAGCAGATAGATCGAATACGAGGCGTCGCCCGCCTTGACCAGCCAAGTGAATGGGCGGTGCCCCCAGGGCAGCTCGAGCTTGACCATGCCCGCAAGAATCAGGGCCATCGAAGCTGGCACGGAGAACAGGAAATCATGCTGCCGAGTCCAGGCAAGCAGTGCGATGCCTGCAATGAGGGGAACGGCACTCCCAAGCCATGCTATCGGCTTTCGGCTGAGGTAGACGAGAACTCCTGCAAGAAAATCGGCTTGGACAGCCGAGACAAGGTGAAACGACCAAGGATTGCCGAGATACCAGCCTGCGAACGCCAGCCCGGCTAGCACCAACGCCAGGCCAACGATCCCGATGAAGGGCACGCACAGCGCGGCGAGAGCGTAGAACACCAACTCACGCTCCAGCGTCCAGCTAATCTCATAGGCGGGGGCACCCTGTTGCGGCAGCAAAGTCATCGAATAGATGACATGTCCGCTGGTCTGAGGGGCGTACTTGCCCCAAACAATGAGGCCTACCACAACGATCAGTGTCGCCCAGTACATCGGGTAGAGGCGGAACAACCGCTTGAACACGAAGCCGCCCACAGTGAAGGAAGGTCTCGAGGTGACGAGGCAGATCACATAACCCGCGATGGCGAAGAAGACGTCCACGCCCAAAAAGTCCCAGCGAGCGAGCGGAGGAATCGGCAGCCAATCGCTTTCCGGAAAGGCGCCGCACACAGCGACGTACGAATGGAAATAGGCTACCGATAGCGCGGCGATCGCCCGGGCGGCTTGTAATCCCTGAACTTGTGTTCTTGCGCCATCATATTCTGGCTAGCGATATCAGTGCGACCAATCAAGTCCCCGCCCTCTACTTGCTCCTGCGCACTGCCCAAGCTCCTGCCAATGGCACGCAGAACCAAGCTTGCGGCTCCGGCTGGAATCGGCAAGCTTCTTAAGCCGATTCTCAGGAGATCGGCATAGCTGATGAATGACGCTGGCAGCCCTGACGTGCGGGCCACCGGGCGGAGTCTGATCGGCGACATGGGCAGCATCAGTACGAGGTCGACGAGCTCGCGGATTTGAGCCCACCGGCCTGTTTGAGTTGGCGGCCAACTCGTAACGAGATTTCGGCCCGGGTGCTTCCCGTATACTTCCCAGAGCAAAAATACGGGAAGCAGAGATGTTTCATCTCGCTGTTTTTCCTTCATAAAATCTTTCGTTGACTGATCTCCGGCTAAAATCGGGAAGTGAGTTCGAGACGCACGCGGCCGCTACCTTGGCCGTCCACCAGCGCCAAGGCGGCCTCCCCCAATACCTTCACTCGGGCCGGTTCCGCCTGCAGCGAGCGGATGGCGTCGGCAAGCGCTTCGGCCGTGACAGACGAGCTCGACCCGAGATACAGCGCCGCTCCCGCGTGGGCGAGGGCCGCTAACGCGCTAACTTGATTTGCCGCAATATCCACCACCACAGCCGGCAAGCCGAGACAGCAACGCTCCCAGCTCATACCACCTCCCGCTCCGATCGACAGGTCGGCCCGGCGCATCAGCTCGGCCATGTTATTTGCACTGCGGTGCACCTGCGCACGCGGCAGCTCGTCGCAAAGTTGCGCAATCGACTTTGCATGCGGATTGCTCTGACCGATGACAACGTCCACCGCAATCTCTGGACTCCCGAGGCTTGCGATAGCTTGCAACGCCTTAGCAGTATCGTTGGTTGGATCAGAGCCACCGAAGCAAACCAGAATCCGACCGATGTCGCCGCTGCGGCCTGACAACAAGCGACGTTGCTCTACAAATTCGGGACGAAGCAAGGCGTATCTCGGCCCGAGCAATTGCACGCAAGAATGCGATACACGTTCACGATAGCGCGTCTCCATCTGCTGAACGAGGTTCTGATCGAGGAGAATCTCGCAGTCGTGCGGACGATCGGCGAGATCGTCAATCACGAGGATTCGCAAGCCGTGTCGTCGGCAGGCATTCTCCCAATTGACATCGAGAGAATAGTGATCGACGACAAGCCAGTCGGCTGGTCCAATCTCCTCCATCACCTGAAAGGTCTGCTCCGCATCCTGTTGCCACGTCGTAGGCAACCAATGCGCGTAGCTCTGGTCCGAGTTAGCTGCTTGCGGATTCGACACCTGTGGATCTGGTAAGAGCCGCACGAGATGGCCGTAGCTTTGAATCAGTGGAGCCAACGCAGCGGCATGGCTGCGCATAAGAAAGCACGATGCGGTTCGGCCTTCGGCAAGGATATTCGCTAGGGTCAGACAACGCGTAAGGTGCCCCATCCCCATCTGGACCGAAGCGTCGACTCGGAAAATGACCCGCTTCATCCTGTTCATAGTTGCTGCCAACTCTCCCGAACAGCCAATGCAACAAGCGTCGCGTTTCCAGGCGATACGAATCCAACAGGCAGCCTACTACTACAGCCTGGAGCAAAAAAGAACTTTAATGCAAGCTTGACTGTCGCTCGCGCTTCTATATGCGGAAGTGGCAAATACACAACCGTCGCGCTAGCATGTATTCCGAAAACAAGATCTTGATCACCACACTTGCCGAATACCAGACCCGGTTCTGGATTCCGGTCGCACAGCGATTGCGCGCGGCAGGCCATGACGTCGAATTGCTCGCCTTCGACGATCGCAGCGCGGAGATTTCGGCCGCTGCAGGCGTGCCGGTTACGAACATGTACCGCGAGGGCCTCAAGGCCGGCCCTGCACCCGACGACCGCAAGGCGTTCGACGCGCGCGTCGCCGCCTACGGACTAGATGGGACCAATTTCCTGTTCAGTCATGAACGTTTCACTTTCGGCATCCGCGACACGGCAGCGTTGCGCCGGCGATTCATGATCTACGCCAACGCCATGGAGGCGGTGCTCGACCGGCTGGAGGCGCAAGGCACGCGCGCCGAACTGGTGCAGGAGCTCGGCGGCTTTCTCTCCGTCATCGCGAGCTTCTACGCCGCAAGGCGCCGCAACATCCGCAACTGGTTCATCGAGCCGTCGTTCTTCCGCGGCCGGACGTATTTTACCCGTGACAGCCTCGCAGCGCCCGACGTGATGGCGACGCCGGCAGACACGGTGTCATCAGAGGTGCGCGCTTATCTGGACGACACGCTGACGCAGCGTGCCATCGTCATCCCCAAGAAGGACCAGCACCATTATTCGGCGGCTTTCAAGAAGGTCGTGAACTTGCACAATGCCCACCGTCTTGTCGAAAAACTCTGGGACCAGTTTGCGCTCGGCAAGCACCAGGAGTTCGGGCACAATCTGCGCCACGCGCGTGTTCATGCGGCAATGGCGCTCAACGCGACGCGGCTGCGGAAGCTCTATCGCCCGCTCCCCGACACCCCCTTCGTCTACTACCCTTTCCACGTTCCCGCCGACATGGCGTTGACGCTGCGCTCACCAGATTATCTCGACCAGGTCGCGACCGTCGACTTCCTGCTGCGGACGATCCCGGACTCGCATGTGCTGGTGGTGAAGGAGCACCCCGCTCAGATCGGCGCGATCTCTGCCGACCGCCTGTTCGAGCTGGCGCGCCGGTTCGACAATTTCGTGCTGCTGCCGCCGCAGACCAACAATTACACCGTGCTCAATCGTGCCGATGCGGTCATCTCCGTCAACAGCAAGTCGGGCGCCGAAGCGCTGTTGCTCGGCAAGCCGGTCGTGGTGATGGGCGATGCGTTCTACCGCTCTTGTCCGCTGGTATATGCGGTCGATCGTCTGGCCGACGTACCTGCCCGGCTGCGCGAGGCGCTCTCCGCCGGGTCTTTCGATACGGCCAAGGGCGCACCCTATTTCGAGTCTGCCTGGCGCCGGTCTTATCCGGGCGAGCTCTATATCAGCGATCCCAAGCTGCTCGACACGTTTGCGGCCTCCTTGCGCGCGGCAATCGCCGAGCCGGCCCGCGTGAACTGAACGGATCTGTGATGCCGCTCGTCTCAATCATAACACCGTCCTGGAACGTCGAAGGCCTGATCGAGGAAACAATCCGTTCGGTGCAGGACCAGACGTTCGCCGATTGGGAACTCTTGATCGCCGACGACTGCTCGACCGACAGGACGCCGGCGATCATCGCCGCGATCGGCGAGCGCGATCCCCGCGTCAAGCTGATCCGACAGGCCCGAAATGGCGGCCCTGCGCTCGCCCGCCAAGCCTCGATTGACGCCGCGCGGGGCCGCTATCTCGCTTTCCTCGACAGCGACGATCTGTGGCTGCCGGGCAAGCTCGAGCGCCAGCTCGCCTTCGCCCGCGAGAAGCGGGCCGCCCTCAGCTACACCGCGTTCCGTCGCATCGACGAGAGCAACACAATCACCGGACGGCTGATCCAGGTGCCGGCCTCGCTCACTTATAGCCAGCTCCTGGAGAACACCGCGATCGCGACGCTGACAGCGATGGTCGACCGCGAGATCGCCGGTTCCGTCGTGATGAAGAACGAGGGCTATGACGATTTCTGCCTGTGGCTCTCGATCCTCAAGCGCGGCCATACCGCCTACGGTCTCAACGAGGACCTTGCGCGCTACCGCGTCAGGGGCTCTTCGGTCTCCAGCCGCCCGGCGCGTTCCGCCAAATGGGTCTGGCAGATCTACCGCAATGTCGAACAGCTCTCGCTGATCAGATCGGCCTGGTGCTTTGCCCATTGGAGTGCGCGCGCCTGGCTGAAACGACGGGAGTTCTAGCCAGTGCCCTGCCACGCACTAAATAGCGAAAACAACCCCATACACAGCACCGGTATTTCCATACCTGCAACCAAGCCATTTGGCTATTGGCGAGCACGGCCGTTGCCGATACCACTCAGCGCGCTGCGCCGCGGACAATCTGGAACCGATCATGCCGTTTGAAAGCTACAAGAACAGCCGCATCCTCGTCACCGGGGGCGCCGGCTTCATCGGATCCCACCTCTGCGAGCGGCTGCTCGATACGGGGGCCGAGGTGGTCTCCGTCGACAATTACTTCACCGGCAGCCGGCGCAATATCTCCCATCTGATCGCAAATCCGCTGTTCGAAGCGGTCCGGCACGACGTCACCTTCCCGCTCTACATCGAGGTCGACGCGATCTTCAACCTGGCCTGCCCTGCCTCGCCGATCCACTATCAGCGCGATCCCGTGCAGACTACCAAGACCTCGGTGCACGGCGCCATCAACATGCTTGGCCTCGCCAAGCGGCTCAAGGCGCGCATCTTTCAGGCCTCCACCAGCGAGGTCTATGGCGATCCGCTGACCCATCCCCAAACCGAGGACTATTGGGGCAACGTCAACCCTATCGGCATCCGCTCCTGTTACGACGAAGGCAAGCGCTGCGCCGAAACGCTGTTCTTCGACTATTGGCGTCAGCACGGCCTGCCGATCAAGGTCGCGCGCATCTTCAACACCTACGGCCCGCGCATGCAGCCCAATGACGGGCGCGTGGTGTCGTCCTTCATCGTCCAGGCGCTCAAGGGCGAGCCGATCACCGTGTTCGGCGACGGCGGGCAGACCCGCTCGTTCTGCTATGTCGACGATCTCGTCGAAGCCATCATGCGGCTGATGGCGACCGGCGAGAACATCACCGGACCGATCAACATCGGCAACAATTCGGAGTTCACCATTCGCGAGCTCGCCGAGAAGGTGATCAAGCTCACCGGCTCGCGCTCGCAACTGATCTTCCAGCCGCTGCCCCAGGACGATCCGCGCCAGCGCCAGCCCGACCTCACCAAGGCAAAGGCGGCGCTGGACTGGGAGCCGAAGGTCGCGCTCGAGGACGGGCTGAAGGAGACGATCGCCTATTTCAAGCGTACGCTCGATCTCCCCTGACGGAAGCGCAGCTCCCACGTGGCTCGCTTTTTCAACGTGATCCCTCGCAATCTCCAACTTAAGTCATGGAACGGGTTTCCGTCGCTCGTAGTCCAAGCATCGCCGTCGCAGGTCACCAACTATGGCTGTTAAAGTGTCTGAAGCGAAGCGCGAGGGAGGAGCGCACAGTTGCTAGCGCTCCGCTTGTTCGCGCTGGAATGCCTGATCGCATAGAAGTGACAGACGCGCTGTCGTGTCGGTTAGAAGGCACCGGCACTCCCTCCATCTGATAGCGCTTAGCCTAATGCGTCGAGTCTGCCACGGCAGCCCGGCCGCCGGTCGAATGGGTAGCAGCGTGCTGGGAGCACGCCGCGGGTGCATGAGTCTGTACACATGCATTTTTAAATGGGGATCCGCCGCCAAGGAACATGGATCGAGCAGCGCTCGACCTGTGCACTCGTCAGCCTGGACTAGGTCCTGTACTCGTGGACGCCCCACGAGATGCAAGCGATTTTTGAAGAAGATCGGCACGTAGTCGGATGCCGCCATCTGTCCGGCCTCTGATGGTGCAGCGATGAAGCTGCGGGCCCGTATGGGAGTTCGCAGACCGGAACCAAATCATAAACGCGTGCTCGGTAGGCACGATGAGTACACCTGGTTCTTCCGGTCTCGTCTCGCCGACTGTTGCGCCATACTCTCCTTCGACCGACTACATCTCTGACGACCTCAGGTCGGCCAGGATTACGCCTTGGCTGCGACCGGAGCCCTGTAATTCTCCTGCTTGATAAGTAGCGCCCAGACGATCCGCGCCATCTTGTTGGCGAGCGCGACCGTTACCAGCATGCGCGGTTTGCGAGCCAGCATCTGTTCGAGCCACGATCCCCTTGGCGCACCGCGTTTGCTCGCCTGTTGCACGACCGCGCTGCTGCCGATGATGAGAAGGCGCCTGAGCGTGCGTTCGTCCATCTTGGACGTCGCACCGAGCTTCTGCTTGCCGCCTGTCGATCTTTGAAGAGGCGTGAGACCGAGCCATGCCGCGAAGTCACGGCCTTTGGCAAAGGTCTCGGCCGGCGGTGCTAGAGCGGCGATCGCAGTGGCGGAGATTGGGCCGATGCCGGGAACGGTCATTAGCCGGCGCGATACCTCGTCCTCGCGAGCACGTCGCGCGATCTCCTGGTCGAGATCCGCGATCTTGCCATTGAGGTCGGTCAGCAGGTCCAACATCAATCGGAACATGGCGTGGGCCGCTTTGGGAAGCGAGCTGGCCATCTCTTCCTCCTCGATCAGATCGATAAGCATCGCCACGTGCGATGGCCCCTTAGGTGCGACCCAACCATATTCAGTGAGATGTCCCCGGATCGCGTTGATGAGCTGCGTTCGCTGTCGCACTAACAGGTGACGGGTCCGAAACACCAGACCCGCCGCCTGTTGCTGTTCGCTCTTCACGGCCACGAACCGCATGCTCGGCCGCTGCGCTGCTTCGCAGATCGCCTCGGCGTCGATCGCGTCGTTCTTTTGCCGCTTCACAAACGGCTTTACATAGGCGGGAGGGATCAGCCGAACTTCGTGGCCAAGCCGAGTGAGCTGACGGGCCCAGTGATGCGCTCCGCCACATGCCTCCAGCGCTACCGTGCAACTCGGCTGGGCTGCGAAGAAATCCAGCAGCTTTCCTCGGCTGATCCGTTTGCTGAATATAGCTCGCCCTTTCCCGTCTGCTCCATGAGCGTGGAAAACCTGCTTGGCGATGTCCAGACCGATTATGCTAACCTCCGACACGGAAGCCTCCCTTAAGTGGTGCTAAACACCTCCACTTTGGCACATCGATGCCGTCGGCGGGGCGTCCACCCCATCATAAAGGGACTCCATAGCTCGCGAACTCCTCCGGTGATTTGGAGGGGAGACATGGCGCGGTATTACCTGAGCGATCGAGAATGCGCCTTGATCAAGGTCCTGCTGCCGAACAAGTCGCGCGGCGTTGCGCGGGTGGACAATCGGCGGGTTCTCAACGGCATCGTTTATGTGCTTCGGACAGGCTCGCCTTGGCGAGATCTTCCGGAACACTACGGCCTCTACAACTATACCCGCTTTAATCGCTGGGCCAAGACGGGTGTTTGGGTGCAGATTTTCGAGGTGTTGGCAGACCTTTCGCCGCATTCGATGGCTCTGATCTGCAGTTCGATTATCCAGGCTCATCAGCATGCCGCTGGGGGTAAAAAGGGGGCGAAGATCACGCCATCGGCCGTTCTCGTGGAGGACTGAGCACCAAGATCAACGCTGCTGTCGATGAGAAGGGCATGACGGTCGGCTGATGCCACCCCGGGGAGGCTCACGATTTGCGTGCTGCGCCATTTCTGCTGCAAGGGCTCAGGTGCCGAGACGTCGTCGCCGATCGTGGCTATGACGCCGACGCCCTCCTGAACACGATCCGAGCCACTGGCGCCAGGGCTCGTATCCGTCCACCAGCCAGCGAATAATCCAACGCTCTGTCAGCCGGCGCATCTAGCGCCAGCGCAATCTGATCGAGCGGTTCTTCTGTAAGCTTAAGCATTTCAGACGCATCGCAACCCCTTCGATAAGCTCGCCCGCAACTTCCTCGCCGCGGTCGCTCTCGCATCTGCACGTCTCTCGACACGAGTTTATGAGTCCACCCCTAGCACTACTTTGGCAGAATGTGTTTGCGCCACTGTTTTTCAACGATTTGCTTTCGGCAATATGGGCACTGCTGAGACGGCGGCCGAAGGATGAGATCGACGATGGCGTGACGTACGGCGGGCATGGTTGGTTGAGGCGGAGGCCCGTTGATTCTTTTTTTTCCGCCCCGCGTATGGGAGGCGATGATGTTGCAGGAAGGCGTAGGCAATCATTGTCATCAGGGCGTGGCGATGCAGACCTTGCCATGATCGCCTTCGAAGTGATCAAGTCCAAGCTCCTCCTTCAATTCTGATGCGCCTGCTCACAAATCTACCGTGCCTTGATGGTGACGGCTAGTGTGCGCAGATCCGTCGCCGCCGGAAGATTGGCGAGATAGTATTTCTTCTCTCCAGAGGCACGTTGCTCGCCAATGAGCCAAGCTTCGTCGCCTTGGAGATGCTGCTGACCTTTATCCCATATCCGCTGCGGAGGGCCGTCGGCGGTCCGGACACGGAGAGCAGCAAATCGGGCTTTTAGCCGACCTTTCGTCCCGCTGCGCCAACTCACGGTTTTCCATTTGGCGCTGGCCAGCATTTGTTCTGCCGCAATCGATAAGATATCGGGCACGTGGTGCTTTCGTGGTTTCCCGCGAACTTTAGTAATCGGCCAAATGAGCTTCACATCGACCGGATACACTTTCAGGTGCCGAAGGGATACCGACAGCCCAGGCCAGCCCGCGCTCTGTTAGCACTTGTCGAAACGGTGCGATGAGGCCGTATCCTGCATCCGCCAGCACACATCCAAAGCGCACCTTGGCTGCCATCGCGCGGTCAATCTCGGCTAAAGCAATCTCCGGCTTGGACCGTGGCGTTCGCTGTTCGACTGGTACGCGAGCGCGCTTCAAACGAGACATGTCGCTCGTCCAACTGTCGGGCAGAAAGAGACGTAACGCGACCATCAATGGCACTTCGCCGCGCGCAAGCGTTAGAGACACCAGCGTTTGGCAATTTGCCGTTTTACCGAGAGCCGACGCGTATTGAGCCGCAACACCGACCGAGCGCTCACCCTTCTTCGGCAGTGAGGTGTCATCGATAACCAACACCGCATCGCTGCCGTCGACAAGTCGGTCCGCCTGGTTGAGCAGCTCTGTCTCCAGCGGCGTCGCGTCCCAGACACCGTCCGCAATGAAATGGTGCAACTGGTCGTAGTTGCTCGTGGCAAGGCGTTCCGCCATCGGCTGAATGCTCTTGCGATCGCCAGGACCGATCAGTCCCGCAACATACAGAGGACACATCCGCTGTCGGGTCTTATGACCCAGCCGGTCCAAGAACGGCCTCAGCCAGCGTTCGGGTTCGTCTTCCCATCCCGGCATCGTCAGCCCTCCAAGAGCCGACCACCCATGAATCATTGAAAAATTGATTCGGGAATCCTATAAAACGAGACAAAATCAACAATCTGCCAAAGTAGTGCTAGTCTAGTGAAGCAGGAAATTTCGCGTCAGAAGTTCGGTAATGTGGGATAGGCCTGAATGATCAATATGTGAGAACGCCGGATCACTCCCCTGGTTTTCCCAAAATCCATAATCAGAGGAGGACACTTGCGTCTCGAAGTGAAATCCAGTGCCCGATAGGTCGTTCAAAAAGGCCGGCGACGCGCTGTTGATGGAACCACTAATTGGCTGGATCTCAGGTTGGAAAACAAAACCTTTCTGATGGGACAGGAGAAGCTTCGTTGCAGATGATGCGCTGGCCATGGTCGCACCCGAAGGAATTCCAACGGTGCCGTCTCCATTAAGGTCTTGGTGGAAGACAGTCTCAAGCGACTCAAATGACGTATTCGTCCCCGTCACCTCGGGAACGATATTGCCCGTGTAGTTGCCGTTGCTGTCGGTGCTCCAGACCGTGTAGTGGCCTGTCGCCGTGTCCCTCCAGGCCACGTCGTATCCGCTGCCGGTCTGCTCGGCTGCGAAGGGCGCCCAGGTCCCATACAAACTGGCGCTGACCGGCGAGCCGGACATCTTCAGGACAGGCCCGCTGCCCGTGCTGATGGCGTTAAGATAGAAGTTGTCTCCCGTCTTCACCAGCTTGGTCGCGCCCTGCACCTCAATAGTGGCGCTGGGAATACCAATGGTCCCATCGCCATTGAGGTCTTGCTGGAAGGTCGTCTCGAGCGACTCAAACGACGTATTCGTCCCCGCCACCTCGGGAAGGATATTGCCCGTGTAGTTGCCGCTATCGTCCGTACTCCAGATCGTGTAGTGACCTGTCACCATGTCCCTCCAGGCCACGTCGTATCCGCTGCCGGTCTGCTCGACTGCGAAGGGCGCCCAGGTCCCATACAAACTGGCGTTAACCGGCGAGCCGTAGATCTTCAGGACAGGCCCGATGCCCGTGCTGATGGCCTCGAGATAGAAATTGTCTCCCGTCTTCACCAGCTTGGTGGCGCCCTGCGCCTCAATAGTGACGCTGAGAATACCAATGGTCCCATCGCCATTGAGGTCTTGCTGGAAGGTCGTCTCAAGCGACTCAAACGACGTATTCGTCCCCGTCACCTCGGGAACGATATTGGCCGTATAGTTGCCGTTGCCGTCCGTGCTCCAAATCGTGTAGTGACCTGTCGCCGTGTCCCTCCAGGCCACGTCGTATCCGCTGCCGGTCTGCTCGGCTGCGAAGGGCGCCCAGGTCCCATACGCAGTGGCACTGACCGGCGAGCCGTAGATTTTCAGGACAGGCCCGCTGCCCGTGCTGATGGCCGCGAGATAGAAATTGTCTCCCGTCTGCACCAGCTTGGTGGCGCCCTGCGCTTCAAGCGTGACGCTCGGAATACCGATGGTGCCATCGCCATTGAGGTCTTGCTGGAAGATGGTCTCGAGCGATCGAAATGATGCATTCGTCCCCGTCACCTCGGGAACGATATTGGCCGTATAGTTGCCGTTGCTGTCCGTGCTCCAGATCGTGTAGTGACCTGTCGCCGTGTCCCTCCAGGCCACGTCGTATCCGCTGCCGGTCTGCTCGGCTGCGAAGGGCGCCCAGGTCCCATACGCAGTGGCACTGACCGGCGAGCCGTAGATTTTCAGGACAGGCCCGCTGCCCGTGCTGATGGCCTTAAGATAGAAGTTGTCTCCAGTCTGCACAAGGCTAGTCGACCCGACCGCCTCGATCGCAACGTTGATCACGCTGACGCTTGCGATCGTGCCATCCGCGAACTGAAAATTCTCAACACCCGTCACCGTATCGGTTCCATCAGGTGAGCCGGAACGCTGGTCGACGATGGTGAAGGTCTGCGTCGTCGAATTGTAAGCGATGGCGTAATTGGCTTCGCTCCCCGAGTACACGGCGGTGTCGGTGCCGGTGCCGCCGGTGATGGTGTCGTTGCCGCCGCCACCGGTGATCGTATCGTTGCCGGCCCCGCCGTTCAGCACGTTGGCGATGACGTTCCCGATGATGGTATCGTTGCCTGATCCGCCCGTGGCGTTGTCTATGTAGGACCGCGCGTCGTTGTTGTAGAGATAGGAATTGTAGACATTCCCCGACGCGTAATGGCCGTTTCCGAGATTGGCCAGTTGAACCGACGAGAACACGGACGGCGCACCTGGATTAAGATTGATGCTCAGGTTCGTCGTGTAGTTCGACAAGTCGTACGTATCGACGCCGCCACCATCCCAGATCGTCTCATAGATGCGATTGGCCGAGCCACCGGCACCGCCATTGTCGGCCGGCTGGCCGACGCCGTTGATGAACTCCTGCCCGGTGGTCGGGCTCCAACTATAGACGGTGGTCCCGCCCTGGGTCGTGTAGTCCGCGCCGTACATCGTCTGTAGCGCGAGAATATCGTTGGCCATATAGGTCTGCGGATACCCATACGCTTCGTTCGTATAGCCGCTCGTGGTCGAAGCACCGACATAGCTGCGATAGCTCATGACGGTGTATTCGGTGTCGTCATGCGCGCTCGGCACCGCGACATTGGCGGGGCCGCCCGCTTCCTGACTGTGCTTCAGGCCAAGGGCGTGTCCGAGCTCGTGCAACGCAGTCGTGAAATAGTAGTTGCCGAGCGCCGCCTGCGAATAGTTGTAGGCGGTGCCGAACCAGATGTCGCCGCCGGCCGCGTAATTGCCGGGGTAATAGGCGTAGGATGTCGGATTGGCCGCTGGCGACTGCGCGACCATGATGTCGGCGCCGTTCGTCCCGGCATACTGGATGTTGGCGTTGGTGTAGCTGAGGATCAGTCCGATCGCGTAATTGATCGCCGCCTGCGTCTGACTCGGCGCCGAGGCAAAACCCGACGTCGTCGGCTCGCTGCTGCCGCCGCTGTAGGGAATGGCGTAGTCGCTGGGCGAGTCGGGAAAGCTGTACGTGATCGTGCCGGACCATTTGTAGCCCGATAGCAGGCCGTCGATGTCGGCGTTGTTGGTCTTGGTGACCGTGACCGCGGTGGCCAAAGCGAATCTCCGAAGCAGGTGGCCCATATGATTCGGGGGCCAGACAGGCGATTCTAGCTTGAGAGTTGAACGTTTGGTTTAATTTGGGCGAGGAGGTCCGGACTCCTTCCATAAGACCGTGTTAGCCATCAATTCCCGTAGTCATACGGGCCAGGACGAGGATGCCGGTTCCGGCTAGCTGCCGTGTTGCGAGTGAAATCATGAAAATACGTTCCCTCCCGGCCGGCCTGTTCGGCGCTCTGATGGCGCTCGCCGGGCCGGGCCATCTATCCTTCGGAGGACAGCCTGTCATGGTCGGAAAAGCCAACGCGGATGAGTGCGGCAAGGAAAGCGCCAGGCAAGGCGTCACAGCGGGGTGCGTCCCCACCGTTCCAATGGCCCGCGACCCCTCGGCTGCGGTCGCGGAGGAGTACGAATCCGCCCGTCGCAAGGGAACGCGGGAGGCGTTCGAGCTGTTCATTGCGCGCCACGGCGATGACCCGCTGGCCGAGCGGGCGCGCGCCGAGCTGAAGCGGCTGGCGCGCTGATCCTTCGCAGGCGCCCGCAGGCGTTGCATTTTCGACAGGCGGCATCCGCGCGGCCCTGACCTGCCGCGTGATGTCTTGCCGCATGGTCTTTCGGCACTATGGTAGGCCCGCAATCTGTCCCGGAGCCCATCAAGATGCCCTTTCCGCATGCCTCGGAAGCCCTGTCACGCTTCACCGTGCTCGATCTGACCCGCGTCCGGTCCGGGCCCACCTGCGTGCGGCAGCTCGCGGACTGGGGCGCGAACGTGATCAAGATCGACGCGCTGACCGAGGATGCTGGCGGCGAGCAGCCGGGCGGCCCGCGGCGGGGCTCCGACTTCCAGAATTTGCATCGCAACAAGCGGGCGATGACGCTGAACCTCAAGGACGAGCGCGGGCTCGCCGTGTTCAAGCGCCTCGCCGCCAAGGCCGACGTTGTCGTGGAGAATTTCCGCCCGGACGTGAAGAAGAAGCTCGGTATCGATTATGAGGGCCTCGCCAGGATCAATCCGCGCCTCGTCTACGGCAGCATCTCCGGCTTCGGCCAGGACGGGCCCTACCACAAGCGGCCGGGCTTCGATCAGATCGCGCAAGGCATGGGCGGGTTGATGTCGATCACCGGCGCGCCGGGGGAAGGGCCGATGCGGGTCGGCATTCCGGTCGCCGACCTCACCGCCGGCCTGTTCTGTGCCATGGGCATCCTCACCGCACTGCTGGAGCGCGAGGTCTCGGGCAAGGGCCAGTGGGTGCAGACCTCGCTGCTGCAGGCCCAGATCTTCATGCTCGACTTCCAGGCCGCACGCTGGCTGATGGAGAAGGAAGTGGCAAACCAGGCCGGCAACAACCACCCGACCAGCATTCCGACCGGCGTGTTCAAGACCTCGAACGGCTACATCAACATCGCAACTACGGGCGGCCGGATCTGGGAGCGCTGCGCGCAGGCGATCGGCGCGCCGGAACTCTACAGCCATCCCGACTATCTGACCGCGCCGGCCCGCTCCAAGAACCGCGACGCGCTCAATGCCGAGATCGAGAAGCGTACCCTGACGAAGACCACCGAGACTTGGGTCCGTGAACTCAACGAGGCCGGCGTGCCCTGCGGGCCGATCTACGCCATCGACCAGATGTTCGAGGACGAGCAGGTCAAGCATCTCGGCATCGCGCAAGGGGTGCCGAATGACGAGGGTCGCGACATCCGCCTGGTCGGCCAGCCCGTGACGCTGTCGCGCACGCCGAGCAGGATGGTGGCGCGGCCGCCGGAATTCGGCGAGCAGACCGACCAAGTACTCGCAGAATTCGGTTTTGATCAAGAAGAAATTGTAGCTCTCAGGGCGGCGAGGGTCGTGTAGATTCAAAGTGAGCGCGCAAAAAGCGACATGAAAAAGCACGCGAAAGCACGCTCGTCTCAGGTCGCCTAGTGAACGCGCTCGCGCACAGTCCGGTACCCGGCGCGTGTCGCTTTGGAACAAGGTGGTCAGCAAACGGAAGACGCTCGTTCAGCCTGCGTTTACTGACCGGCTCCTCGTTAAAGGTCGCGAGTTCACAATTGTGTTTGGGGGACGCACCTGGGGACGGCCTTGTGCTTATGGGTGAGGCCGTGCTTTTGTGGGGCGGATGCTCGAGCGGTACGGTCCGGTATGATTCTAAGTACACACGCGATTGTTGGCGGCGCCATCGCTTATATGTTGCCCTCACATCCAATCGTGGTCGCTGTCACGGGATTTGCGAGCCATTTTGTGATCGATGCAATTCCACACTGGGACTATCCCCTTCAAGCAATCTCAGTTCGCAAGAATGCCGATAACCGACTGTTGAAGGCGGATCGTCGATTGTGGATGGACCTGCTCACGATTGCGACCGATGCATCGACCGGATTCGCCCTGGCGATCCTTCTATTTTACCAAAGCGCGCCGATTTGGGTGATCGCGCTGGGGGCGGCCGCCGGCATGCTGCCCGACCCGCTCCAGTTCGTGCATAGCCTCTACAGGCGAGAACCGCTCGTGACGCTTCAACGCTTCCATGTCTGGATACACACCAAACGTAAGATGAACTGGCAGATTGGTGTCGTGTCCCAGGCCGCCTTCGCCGCACTCGTCGCGGCAACCGCGCTAGTCGCAAAGCCATAAGCGAGTAGAAGACCAGCAGTGGGAACTTCTTCGGAACTTTTATGCGGTTTTCTAGCGCCTACTCGATTTCAGATGTCCGAGGAGACGATCGATCACAGGCCAAAACAGCAGCACGATCGCCAAGGTCGTGATCGAGCCGACCAGGCCGTTCGACCAGAACACCTTGAGGTCGCCGCCGGCGCCGATCATCGACAGACGGAAGGCATCCTCCGCCCGGTTGCCGAGCACGAGCGCCAGCGTGAACGGAGCCAGCGGAATGCCGATCTTCTTGAAGACGTAGCCGACGACGCCGAAGCCGAGCATCAGCCAGATGTCGAACATCGCGTTCTGGATCGCATAGGCGCCGATCGCGCATGACACCACGATCATCGGCGCCACCGCGGCGAACGGCACGCGCAGGATCGAAGCGAAGATCGGAACCGTCGTCAGCACCAGCACAAGGCCGACGACATTGCCGAGATACATCGAGGCGATCAGGCCCCAGACGAAATCCTTGTGCTCGACGAACAGCAGCGGTCCCGGATTGAGCCCCCACACCATCAACCCGCCGAGCAGGATCGCGGCGGTGCCGGAGCCGGGAATGCCGAGCGCCAGCATCGGCAGCAGCGCCGCGGTGCCGGAGGCATGCGCCGCCGTCTCTGGCGCGAACACGCCCTCGATGCGGCCCTTGCCGAAGCTCTCGGGGTCCTTGGAGAAACGCTTGGCGAGATTGTAGCCCATGAAAGAGGCCGCGATCGCGCCGCCCGGGGTAATGCCAAGCCAGCAGCCGATGAAGGAGGAGCGCAGCAGCGTCACCCAGTATTTCGGCAGGTCCTTCCACACGGCAAGCACGACGCGCAGCGAAATGCTCGCCGCGTGTCCGCGCAGCGCCAGGCGCTCCTCCATCGTCAGCAGGATCTCGCTAATGCCGAACAGGCCGATGACGGCGACGAGGAAGTTGATGCCGCGCAAAAGCTCGGAGGAGCCGAAGGTCATGCGCAGATTGCCTGACACCGTGTCCATGCCGATGCCGGCGAGCAACAGCCCCAGCGACATCGAGATGACGGTCTTGTGCTTGGCCTCGCGCCCTAGCCCGACGAAAGAGCAAAAGGTCAGCAGATACACCGCGAAGAACTCGGGCGGGCCGAACTTCAAGGCAAAGGACGAGATCATCGGGGCGAGGAAGGTGATCAGGAGCACCGCGACCAGTGAGCCGATGAAAGAGGACGTGAACGCAGCCGTCAGCGCCTCCGCCGCCCTGCCCTGCTGCGCCATCGGATAGCCGTCGAAGGTGGTCGCGACCGACCAGGCCTCGCCCGGGATGTTGAACAGGATCGAGGTGATCGCGCCGCCGAACAGCGCGCCCCAATAGATGCAGGACAGCATCACAATCGCCGAGGTCGGATCCATCGTGAAGGTGAGCGGCAACAGGATCGCGACGCCGTTGGGTCCGCCGAGCCCGGGCAAAACGCCGACGAAGATGCCGAGCACCAGCCCGACCATCATCAGCACGAGCGTTTTCCACGTCAGCAGGACCGCAAAGCCGTGAAGCAAGAGACCGAAAGCTTCCATCGCGGGCTCGCCTTAGTGGCCGAAGGCCGCTTCGAGCGGCCCTTTCGGCATGATGACGTCGAAGGCGACGTCGAAGGTAACGAACATGATCGCCGTGAATACGACAGCGGTGAGCAGCGACTTCCACAGCGCGATCTTGCCGACGAGGCGCATGAAGCTGGCGATCAGGAGGAAGCTCGCGACATAGAGGCCGAGAAACTGCGTCGCCAGGCAGAACAGCAGCGTCGGCACGAACACCGCCATGACGCGGCGGGCCTGCGCGCGCGTGACGAAGGTGTCGGGTGCCGCGCGGTGCGCGACCAGCGCCACGATCAGACCGTAGAGGCTGGCACCGCCGAGAATGACGGAGAGGTAGAACGGGAAATAGCCGGGCTCCGGCCCGGTCGAATCCCAGGAGGCGCCGGTGCGCCAATTGTCGTAGCCGAGCGTGGCGGCCAGCGCGAGCAGCAGCAGACAGACGAATATCTCGATCGTGCCGGAGGAGACGACGGAAGGCGAGTCGTCTTCGGGCGCGGTCGGATCGTCAACGACGATTTCAAGATCGGTTTGGGGCATGAGCCGTTGGGGACGGAGTAAGTTCAATTCCCCCCGCTCCCCGCTTGCGGGGAGAGGTTGGGGTGAGCGGGAGTGTCCGCGATGACGGTGAGGATTGGACTCGCGGAGAGAGCCCTCACCCAACCCTCTCAGCGCGAGCGAAGCTCGTCGCGGCCCCGCAAGAACGGGGCGGGGGAGAAGAGGCGGCTACTTCGCGACGAATCCGGCTTCCGTCATCAGCGACTTGTTGACTGCATCGTCCTCCTCGAGGAATTGCACCATGTCCTTGCCGGTGAGGAAGATCGGCTTCAGCGCCTGCTTTTCCATGTAGTCCTTGTATTCCGCGGTCTGCGTCACCTTGTGGAACAGCTCGACGTAGAACGCCTGCTGTTCCGCCGTGACCTTGCCGGGCAGGAACATCGCGCGCAGCATCAGATACTGCACATCGACGCCCTCTTCCTTGCAGGTCGGGATGTCGGCCCAGGACTGCGTCTCCGTCACCTTGGTGGTGTAGGAGATTCGCTCCTTGTCGAACACGCAGAGCGGACGCACCTGGCCCGCGCGCCAGACTTCGAGATTTTCGGATGGATTGTTGACGTTGGATTCGGTGTGGTTGCCGACGAGCTGGGTCGCGGCCTCGCCGCCGGACTTGTAGGGCAGGTAGGAGAATTTCGCGCCGGTCTTCTGCTCGAGGAACACGGTCAGCACGTGATCCTCGCGCTTCGAGCCGGTGCCGCCCATCTTGAACGGCGCGCTCGCCGCCTTTGCGGCTGCGACGAACTCCTTCACCGTCTTGGGACCCGCGCTGTTGTCCCACAGCACGAACTGGTCGAGCGCGATCACCGAAACCGGGGTCAGCTCACGCCAGTTGAACGGGATCTTCGCCGACAGTGGCAGCATGTAGATCAGCGAATAGGCGATCAGCACCTTGTTGGGATCGCCCTCGCTGGATTTCATGTACATCAGTGCTTCCGCGCCGGAAGCCCCGCCCTTGAGCGAGACCACGATCGGCTGCTTCATCAGACTGTTCTTCTGGATGGCGGCCTGCATCATCCGCGCCATCTGGTCGGAGGCACCGCCCGCGCCCGCCGCGACCACGATCTCGACCGGCTTGGTCGGCTCCCAGCCGGCAAGGGCCGGCGCGCTCAACGATAGCGCGGCTGCAACGCCAACAGCTTTCACTAGAATTCGCACGAGTTTCGTCCCCTGGATTATTAGCTTTGCTTCTCGACGCATTGTGCGGACTAATGCGAGCGAGTTCAAGCACGCGGGTATCCCGCTGCCTATGACTTTCGGCTGACGAAGCCAAGCCGCAGATGTGCTACTTGCCCTTCCAGTTCGGCGTGCGCTTGTTGAGGAAGGCGTCCATTCCCTCGCGGAAATCCTCGCTCATATAGGCCTTGAGGATCAGATCCTCGCCCTCTTCGCGCGACAGCGTGCGGCGGATGCGGCGCACTGCCTCCTTGGTCGCTTCAAGTGTCAGCGGGGCATGGCTCGCCACCAGCCTGGCGGTCTCGTCGGCGCGGCGCTGCAGCGTCTCGACGTCCGGAACGATTTCGTTGAGGAGGCCGAGGGCCAGTGCTTCCGGTGCCTCGACGAGGCGCGCCTTGAAGATCAGATCCTTGGTGCGGGCGGGGCCGACCAGCGAGACGACGCGGCTGATGTTCGACATCGACAGGCAGTTGCCGAGCGTGCGCGCGATCGGAAACCCGATGCGCGTCGTTTCAGTCCCGATGCGCAGGTCGCAGCACGCCGCAATTCCCGCGCCGCCGCCGGTGCAGGCCCCCGCGATCGCCGCAATCACGGGCACCCGGCACTGCTCGAGCGTGCCGAGCACGCGGTCGATGCGGGCCTCATAGTCGAGCGCATCCTGCGCGGTTTTGAACGCACGGAACTGAGAAATGTCGGTGCCGGAGGCAAACGCCTTGTCGCCGGTGCCGGTCAGGATCAGCGCCTTGATCGAGCGGTCGGCATTGATCTCCTGGCAGATCTCCGCCATGCGCTCGTACATGGCGAAGGTCAGTGCGTTGCGCGCCTGCGGGCGGTTGAAGGTGATCCGCGCGATGCCGTCCGTGACGGAGTAGAGCAGGTCTTCGTTTGCGGTCGTCGGTGCGTTCATCGCGCGCTCTCTTTTCTCTAAGTTGGCTCAGGCAAGCTGAGCCTTCGGGCCACCCGAGCCTTTAAGCCACCTGAGCCTTGGTCATCGGCACCGCGTCGCGTCCCTTCAGGACGTCCATGGCCGCCAACACGCCGCCGCTCCGGTGCGGGATCTTTGCAAGATCGAGGCCCATCTCGACGCCGGCGAGCGTCCCCATCAGCATCAGGTCGTTGAAATGGCCGATATGGCCGATGCGGAACACCTTGCCCTTGACCTTGTTCAGGCCGGTGCCGAGCGACATGTCGAAGTTTTCCAGCACCACCTTGCGGAAGGCGTCGGCATCGTGGCCATCAGGCACGCGCACGCCGGTCAGCGCCGGCGAATGCGCGGCAGGATCGGCGCACTGCGTCTCCAGGCCCCAGACCTTGATCGCGGCACGCGTCGCCGCGCTGTGGCGCTTGTGGCGTGTCCAGACGTTCTCGAGCCCCTCCTCTTCCAGCATCTTGATCGCCTCGCGCAGGCCGTAGAGCAAATTGGTGGCCGGCGTATAGGGGAAGGTGCCGAGCTTGTTGAAGCCGATGACCTCCTGCCAGTCCCAATACGAGCGCATGCCGGGGTTGGCTTTGGCCACCGCGAGCGCCTTCTCCGAGACGGCGTTGAAGCCGAGGCCCGGCGGCAGCATCAGGCCCTTTTGTGAACCCGCGACCGATACGTCGATGCCCCAGGCATCGTGCTCGTACTCCATCGAGCCGAGGCCGGAGATGGTGTCGACCATCAGCAGCGCGGGATGCTTGACCCGGTCGAGCAGCTTGCGCACCTCCAGCGGCGGCGTCACGCAGCCGGTCGAGGTCTCGTTGTGGACGACGCAGACCGCCTTGATCGCGTGCTGCTTGTCGGCGGCAAGGCGCTTCTCGATCTCGGCGAGATCGGCACCATGGCGCCAGTCGCTCGGGATGAAGTCGACGTCGAGCTTGAACTTGTCGGCGATGCCGCGCCACAGCACGGCGAACTGGCCGGTCTCGCACATCAGCACCTTGTCGCCGGGCGCGAGCACGTTGACCATCGCAGCTTCCCAGGCGCCGGTGCCGGACGAGGGGAAGATGATCACGGGCTGCTTGGTGCGGAACACCCGCTGCATGCCGGCGAGGACGGCGAACCCGAGCTCGGCGAACTCCGGACCGCGGTGATCCAGCGTCGGCATGTCCATCGCCCGCAGCACCCGGTCGGGCACGTTGGTCGGTCCTGGAATCTGGAGAAAATGCCTTCCAGTATGCACGGTCATCGGCGTCCTTCCCGGTCTCTTGAGTCTGTCTTGGCTTTGAGCCCAGCTTGACTTCGAGGCCTACGGCCTCAAGGGGGCTGCGCGAGCCGCTCGAATATCACTATTCGCCGGGCTTGTCCCTCGCCCGGCGGGGTCCGTCAATGCACAAGAAGCAGGGCTCGCCTTGCCAAGGGCCGTGGCCGGAGGCAAGACGGGGGCGGCGAACAGGCAAGAGCGGACCATGGCGGCGGAAGTGCCCGGGAAATCACAGGAATCGGCCAAAAAGGACCGCCTTGCGGCACGTCTGGCCCGGGAAGTCACCGGCGACGTCCTGTTCGACGCTTTCAGCCGGGGCCGCTACGCCACGGACGCGTCCTTCTACCAGATCATGCCCACTGGCGTGGTGGTGCCGCGCACCATGGACGAGGCGCTCAAGGCACTGGCGATCGCGCGCGACGAGGGACTGAAGGTGACCCCGCGCGGCGGCGGCACCTCGCAATGCGGCCAGACCGTCAATGACGGCCTCGTTGTCGATCTCTCGAAGCACCTGAACCGAATCCTGTCGCTCGACGTCGAAGGGCGCACCTGCGTGGTCGAGCCCGGCATCGTGCTCGACGACCTCAACCGCCAGCTGAAAAAGCACGGCCTCTGGTTTCCAGTCGACGTCTCCACGGCCTCGCGCGCCACCATCGGCGGCATGGCCGGCAACAATTCCTGCGGCGGCCGCAGCCTGCGCTACGGCACCATGCGCGACAACACGCTGTCGATGGAGGCCGCGCTCGCCGACGGCACGCTGAGCCGCTTCGGCGAGGTCTCGCGCGATCTCTCCGATCTCGATGCGAACGACAGCGCCCGCGCCCTGTTCCGCGATATGCTCGATCTTGGCGCCCGCGAGGCCGCGGAGATCGCCGCGCGTTTCCCAAAAGTGCAGCGCCGTGTCGGCGGCTACAATCTCGATGCGCTGGTGCCGCGCAATGCGCGCAACAACATGGCGCACCTTCTCGTCGGCTCCGAGGGTACCCTTGCCTTCACCACCAAGGTCGAGCTGAAGCTCTGGCCCGTCATCCGCAACAAGGCGCTCGGCATCTGCCATTTCGGCAGTTTTTACGAGGCGATGGACGCGGCCCAGCATCTGGTCAAGCTGAAGCCGATTGCGGTCGAGCTGGTCGACCGCACCATGCTGGCGCTCGGCCGCGACATCGCGATGTTCCGGCCCATCATCTCCACCGCGATCAAGGGGGATCCGGATGCGGTGCTCGTGGTCGAGTTCGCCGAGGAGGATCAGGCGGACAACCTCGTGCGCCTGAAGCAACTCGGCGAGTTGATGGGCGATCTCGGCTTCGGCTGGAATAACGACAAGCGCAAATGGGGCGGCGTGGTGGAAATCACCGAGCCCGCGCTGCAGAGCGGGATCGCCGATTTCCGCGCCGCCGGCCTCAACGTCATGATGTCGATGAAGCAGGAGGGTAAGCCGGTCTCCTTCGTCGAGGACTGCGCCGTGCCGTTACCACATCTCGCCGACTACACCGCGCGGCTGAGCGAGGTGTTTGCCAAGCACGGCACCAGCGGCACGATGTATGCCCACGCCTCCGAAGGCTGCCTGCATGTGCGGCCCGTGCTGAATTTGAAGCTGGAGAAGGACGTCAAGGCGATGCGGGCCATCGCCGAGGAAGCCTTCGAACTGGTGCGCGAATACAAGGGCTCGCATTCCGGCGAGCACGGCGATGGCCTGGTGCGCTCCGAATTCCACGCAACGATGTTCGGCGAGCGTCTCGTCGCCGACTTCCGCGAGGTGAAGCAACGCTTCGATCCCGATGGCGTGCTCAATCCCGGCAAGATCGTCGACGCTCCCAGGATGGACGATCGCTCGCTGTTTCGCTTCAAGCCTGAGTATCGCGTCGCTGAGCTCAAGACAAAACTCGACTGGTCGGCTTATCCCGGGGCCGGCGGCGGCTTTCAGGGCGCGGTCGAGATGTGCAACAACAACGGCGCATGCCGCAAGCTCGAGGGCGGCGTGATGTGTCCGTCCTACCGCGCAACACGCAACGAGAAGGACGTGACGCGAGGCCGCGCGAACACCTTGCGGCTCGCGATCTCCGGCCAGCTTGGCGCGGGCGCGCTCTCCTCCGACGAGATGATGGAGACGCTAAAGCTCTGCGTGTCCTGCAAGGCCTGCCGCCACGAATGCCCAACCGGCGTCGACATGGCCAAGATGAAGATCGAGGTGCTTGCCGCGCGCGCGGCCTCGCATGGCCTGACCTTGCGTGACCGCCTGGTCGGCTACCTCCCGCGCTATGCCGGCCTCGCGTCGCGCTTCGCGCCGCTGACGAATTTGCGCAACCGCAGCCCGCTGCTGCGAAAGCTGTTCGAGCGCTTTGCCGGCATCAGCGCCCGCCGCGCGCTCCCCGCCTTCCGCAGCGACGTATTCGTGCCGCCGGCCGAAGCGGTCGGGCCGGAAACCGGCCGCGAGGTGGTGCTGTTCGCGGACACCTTCAATCGCATCTATGAGCGCGAGAACCTCGACGCCGCATTGCGCGTGCTTGCGGCCGGCGGCTACCGCGTGCATCTGCCGAAACCCGCAAGCGGCAGCCGTCCGCTGTGCTGCGGCCGCACCTTCCTGTCCGCGGGCCTTGTCGACGAAGCCAGGTCCGAGCTCGATCGTCTGGTCGCTGCGTTCGCCCCCTTTGCCGCGCGCGGCGTCCCGATCATCGGGCTTGAGCCGAGCTGCCTGCTGACGCTGCGCGACGAGCTCGCCTCGCTGCGCAAGGACGCCGACGCCAAGGCCGTTGGCGCCCACGCGCTGACCTTCGAGGAATTCCTGGTGCGCGAGGCCGAGGCCGGCCGGCTGCAACTGCCGCTCGGCACCGTCGCCGACAAAGCCCTGGTGCACGGCCATTGCCATCAAAAATCCTTCGGTGCGTTCAAGCCGGTCGAGCAGGTGCTGCGCCTCATCCCTCGCCTGAAGGTGGAGACCATCGAGTCGAGCTGCTGCGGCATGGCCGGCGCGTTCGGTTATGGCGCGGACACCTACGATGCCTCGATCGAGATGGCCGAGCTCTCGCTGCTACCCGCCGTGCGCCGTGCCGATCAGGCGACGCTGATCGTTGCCGACGGCACCTCCTGCCGGCACCAGATCCGCGATGGTGCCCAGCGCGAGGCGCTTCACGTCGCGCGCGTGCTGGCGATGAGCCTCGATCGCGCCGAAACCCAATCCACAACCACTCCCGTTGCAAAGGAAACCAGCCATGGCTGACCTCACCCTCGACACCGCCCGCAAGATTCTCGACGCCACCTTCGCGAAATCCACCGAGCTGAAGCTGAAGGCGCTCGTCGTCACGATCCTGGACGCCCGCGGCGTGCTCAAGATCGCCGCGGCGCAGGACGGCACCAGCCTGATGCGCGCCGAGATCGCGCACGGCAAGGCCTATGGCGCACTCGCATTGGGCATGGGCTCGCGCGCCCTGTTCCAGCGCGCGCAGGAGCAGGCCTATTTCATCGACGCCGTGAACACCATGGCGAAGGGCGCGCTGGTGCCGGTCCCCGGCGGCGTGCTGATCATGGACGGCACGACGCTGCTCGGCGCCGTCGGCGTCTCCGGCGACACGTCGGACAATGACGAGACGTGCGCGGTGGCCGGCATCCAGGCGGCAGGGTTGAAGCCCAACGCGGGATAGCAATCGTCCACGCACCCGGAGCCCCTGCGCTTGACAAGACGTTATGGAGTGCGCCGCGTGGGATCGCCTGTCGAGGGTTCGAGTCCCCAGACCGTTTCCACCAAAGCGACCATTCCGTTCAGGTGGTGATCTGACCGAGGCCGCTCCCTGCGTCCCCAACGCAGTGAGCATCTTTTAAGCTTTTGATTTTTCTCGCCGTGAGCGGCGGTTGCAGCGAGAACGGTGACTATAGCCGCGATTTTTTTCGGAGCCCAACAGTCCGTCTCTCTGGCCTATCTCCGCCTTAACGGTTCTGCATGGCGAGCCTGTCGTGAGGGCTATTGAATGATGCGCTGCGCCACCAGCGTCGCGCCGTCGCCCCGCCAGTGAGCGGTTCGGCCAGAGCAGCTGATTAAGAGACGGGCTGCTCGCATTGCTTTAAAGGGGCGAGGGAAAGGCGGCGCGCGTAGGCCCAGCGCGCCAGAAGCGGTCGCCGCAGGCACTAGCCCCGTCGAAATTAAGACCCTCGCGCCAGGCATAATCCTAGCCACCACCGTGTCACAGAGCTGCCGCTACCGCGCGCAGCGATCAACAACGTGAAGCATGGTGGC
The DNA here is from genome assembly GCF_052871955.1 of Bradyrhizobium sp. CAR08. NCBI lineage: Bacteria > Pseudomonadati > Pseudomonadota > Alphaproteobacteria > Hyphomicrobiales > Nitrobacteraceae > Bradyrhizobium > Bradyrhizobium sp. CAR08. The sequence goes on along the minus strand of NZ_JBIXJX010000017.1, from coordinate 44,478 downwards.
TCACTCGGAACCCCTTTACGGCGGATCGCTGGCGATCCCTGCATATCTTTTGCGGTACTCCGCCGGCGTCACGCCGACATGGCGGACGAAGGCGCGACGCAACGTGTCGGCATCAGCAAAGCCGCAATGCAGGGCCACTTGCTTGGGCGCCTCGTTGCCGAGTTCCAGCAGGCGCCTTGCGGCATTGACGCGGGCTTCCTCGACCCAAGTCGCAGGCGTGATGCCGACTTCGGCACGGAACAGTCGCGCGAAGTGACGCGGGCTCAGTTCCATCCGTGCCGCAAGGCTGGCAACGCTGTGATCTTGCCCGGGATTGGCGGCGACCCAGCGCTGCAGCTCCTGCAGTGCGGCGCGGCCGGCTAGGACGGTCTTGCCCTTGCGGGTGAACTGCATCTGCCCGCCCGGGCGCTTGAAGAACATCACGAGCTGGCTCGCGACCTTCATCGCCGTCTCGCGTCCGAGGTCTTCCTCGACCAGAGCTAGCGCGAGATCGAGCCCCGCGGTCACGCCGGCGGCGGTGCGGAGCTTGCCATCGGCGACGTAGATTGCGTCCTTGTCCACACTGAGCAACGGGAATTTTTCGGCAAGCCGGTCCGCAACCGCCCAATGGGTCGTCACTCGTTTGCCGTCGAGAAGGCCCGCCGCTGCAAGGAAGAAGGCGCCTGAACATACCGACCCGAAGCGCCGGGTCCTGGATGCTCGCTGGCGAAGCCAATCGATCACCGTACGGTCCGCCGGCACGTCGGCGGTGTTCGGGCATCCCGCGATCAGCAAGGTGTCGATGCTCTCTTGGAAGCCGCGATCGATTATCCGGTCCGGCATCAGCCGCACGCCTGAGGAGCTGCGGATCGGGCCCGGCGCCGCTGCCGCGACCAGCAGCGAATAGGATTCGCGGCCGGCCTGCGAATTCGCCTCGGCGAAAACGTCGAGAGGGCCCGCGACGTCGAGGAGCTGCACCCCGGGCACCGCCACGATCACAACAGTCCTCGGTTTCAGTTTCGCGCCCATGTCAGCCTCCATGTCCGCCTCAGACGGTATTTGTCTGTTTTAGCCGTATTACGTCAATTGAGGACATGATAGCCCGGATCTACCTTGCCGGCGACCCGAGATTTTCAGGAGACCATCATGCAAGAGACCGTCGAGGCCGCCGCCATTCCCGACAGCAAGCTGGCGCGCGCCATCACCGACTATATCCGCGATACCGAGACGGACCTGCTCTTCAACCATTCCAGCCGCGTCTATCATTTCGGCGCACTGGCCGGCGTCCACCGCGGGCTGAAGTTCGACCGCGAGTTACTCTACGCCGGGGCCATGTTTCACGACATCGGCCTGATGCCGGGCCATGGCAGCACGCACGAACGGTTCGAGGTCGACGGCGCGCACGCCGCGCGCGATTTCTTGCGCAGCCATGGCATCTCGGAAGCCGACGCCTACACGGTCTGGACCGCGATCGCGCTGCACACCACGCCCGGCGTGCCGCAGCATATGCATCCCGTCGTCGCCCTGGTGACCGCCGGCGTCGAGATGGATGTCCTCGGGCTCACGTACAACGACTATTCCGACGAGGAGCGCGAAGCCGTGGTGAAGGCGTTTCCGCGCACGCCGCACTTCAAGGAAGATATCATCCACGCGTTCTACGACGGCATCAAGCATCGGCCGGACACGACCTTCGGCAACGTCAAGGCCGACGTCATCGCCGAAAAGGAACCGCATTTCCATCGCGGCAATTTTTGCAGCGTCATCCGCGGCTCGCATTGGCACGGCTGAGCGGCCTTTCGACGCTGCAGCGCGGCCTAACCTCCTCTCTTCTCAACTCTCCGATCAGGACATCACATGAGTAACAAGCCATCCCATCTTACGCACGCGACCGGCGCGCCCGTCCGCGACAACCTCAACATCATGACCGCGGGCCGGCGCGGCCCCGCACTGCTGCAGGACGTCTGGCTGATTGAAAAGTTGGCGCATTTCGATCGCGAAGTGATCCCGGAGCGGCGCATGCACGCGAAGGGATCAGGCGCCTTCGGCACGTTGACGGTGACCCACGACATCACCGGCTATACCAAGGCGAAAATCTTTTCAGAGGTCGGCAAGCAGACGCCGATGTTCGCGCGCTTTTCGACGGTCGCCGGCGAGCGCGGCGCAGCCGACGCCGAACGCGACATCCGCGGCTTTGCGCTGAAGTTCTACACCGAGGAAGGCAATTGGGACATGGTGGGCAACAATACCCCCGTGTTCTTTTTCCGCGATCCGCTGCGCTTCCCCGACCTCAATCATGCGATCAAGCGCGACCCGCGCACCGGAATGCGAAGCGCCGACAACAATTGGGACTTCTGGACGCTGCTGCCCGAAGCGCTGCATCAGATCACCATCGTGATGAGCGAGCGCGGCATTCCCAGAAGCTTCCGTCACATGCACGGCTTCGGAAGCCATACCTACAGCTTCATCAATGCCGCAAATGAACGGACCTGGGTGAAGTTTCACTTCCGCACGCAGCAGGGCATCGAGAACCTAAGCGACGCCGAGGCGGAAGCACTGATCGGCAAGGACCGCGAAACTCACCAGCGCGACCTGTTCGAGAGCATCGAGGCCGGCGATTTCCCGCGCTGGACGCTGTTCGTGCAGGTGATGACCGACGAAGCGGCGAAGGCTTTTGCCTTCAATCCGTTCGACCTGACCAAGGTCTGGCCGAAGGCGGACTTTCCACTGATCGAGGTCGGCTATTTCGAGTTGAACCGCAATCCGGAAAACGTCTTCGCCGAGGTCGAGCAGGCCTCCTTCTCACCGGCTCATGTGGTGCCGGGGATCGGCTTCTCGCCGGACAAGATGCTGCAGGCGCGGCTATTCTCCTACGGCGACGCGGCGCGATACCGCCTCGGCGTCAACCATCATCTGATCCCGGTCAATGCGCCGAAATGTCCGTATCACAGCTACCACCGCGATGGCGCGATGCGGACCGACGGCAATCTGGGCGGGACGCCGACCTACTTTCCGAACAGCCACGGCGAGTGGACAGACCAGCCCGATCTCAACGAACCACCGCTCGAGATCGACGGGGCGGCGGCCCATTGGGATCACCGCGTCGACGACGACCATTACCAGCAACCGGGCGACCTGTTCCGCAAGATGAACCCGGCGCAGCGGCAGATCCTGTTCGACAACACGGCACGAGCCGTCGGCGGGGCGGCGGTCCATATCCAGGAACGCCATATCGTCAATTGCGCCAAGGCGGATCCTGACTACGGGGCCGGCGTCCGTGAGGCGCTGGCAAGGCTTGCTACAGTTCGCTCCAAGTAGAACGTCCCGCCCGGGGGTCCGGAGTTGCACCGCAGTTCATTCTATCGGAAGCACTCAGCCGATGATCGACTGATTCGCTTCGACGCAAAACAAGAAAACGGCCTCAGTGGATACGCTGAGGCCGCATCGATACCTTAGCGCGAAGGCACGAAAGCCACGGCCTCGATCTCCACCCGCGTCCCGATGCCAAGGAGTGACCCGGCTCCAACAGCAGTGCTGGCCGGGGGGTCCTTGCAGTCCTCGAACATTTGGACGCGAACCCGGTTGAAACCGTCGTAATCGGCCAAATCCGTTAGAAATGCCGTGGTCTTCACGATATCCGACAGCGAGGCGCCGTGTTTGCCTAGCACGCGCGCGATGCGCTCGAAGATGCGGCGGGTCTGGAGCTCGATGTTGTCGCGTGCGTCCTCGTCGACGCAAAGGCTTCCCGACAGGAACAGCAGTTCGCCATTCGACCCGAGCGGGACGCGGCGGGCCGGCGAAAATCGCGGTCTGTTTTCTTGTGACGTCGACATGAGACTGAACCTTTCCTCTGTGGTCGTTTACTTTTCGGCCGGTGTGGCAGCGGCGGTCGCAAAGGCCGGAGGCCGCCGTTCGGCGAAGGCGCGAAGCCCCTCCTCCGCATCGGCCGATTGAAGCAATTGCTTTTGCAACGCGCCTTCCAGAGCCAGCCCCTCTTTCAGCGAGCCGTCCAATCCGTACTGGACGGCGCGTTTCGCGGCCTTGACTGCGAGCGGCCCGTTCGCCGCGATGCGCTTGGCCATCGCGAAGGCGGTATCGAGCAGCGCGTCGGCCGCGACCACGCGGTTCACGAGGCCAATCCGCTCGGCGCGCGGCGCATCGATCGGCTCGCCGGTCAGGATCATCTCCAGGGCGCAGCCCATCGGAACGAGCCGCGGAAGCCGCTGGGTGCCACCGCCGCCCGGCAGCACACCCCACCGCACCTCAGCCAGGCCAAACCGCGAGTCTGGCGTACAGACGCGAATGTCGCACGCCATCGCCAGTTCAAGGCCGCCGGCGATGCAATGGCCTTGGATCGCAGCGATGACCGGCTTGGTGATCTCGCCGACTAGTGTCATGCCGCCAAAGCTGATGGCGCTTTCCGAGCCAGTCAGAGCGTGCTCGCGGCGCCAGGGCATATACGTCTTCAGATCGCCGCCGGAACAGAACGCACGACCGCCCGCACCGGTCAGGACAGCGACCAGCAAATCCGGGTCCGCCTTGTACTCTTTCCAGACCTCGGCGAGCGCGCGATCGTGCTCGACATCGAGCGCGTTCATGGCGTCGGGCCGGTTGATCGTGACGAGAGCGACCGCCCCCTTCCGTTCGAGGTCGATGGACATGATCTGTTTCCTTTAAGACCGGCCCTGAGGCATCAAGGCCCAGGATTCGAAAGCGGCAAGCGCCGCGTTGATGACGAAGCCGAACGAGCCGACGACGGCCAGCAGGCCGAAGACCTCGGCCGCGTTGAAATTGCGCTGCGCCATCAGGAGCAGCGCGCCGAGCCCCGGCATCAGCGTCAGCATCTCCGTAAGCAGCGATACGATGATCGCCAGCGGCGCGGCGACGCGCATGCCCGTTAGGATCGACGGCAACAGGGCGGGGAGGAAAATCTTGGTCACCCGCGCGATCGCGCCGAGCTGCAGGGATCGCGCGGCCTCGAGCAGCGTGGGATGCAGCGACCGCACGCCCGAGGTGGTGTTGAGCAGAACGGGCCAGAGCGCCGCGAACACGATCACGAACAGCTTCATCTTTTCATCGACGCCGATGATCAAGGCCGCCACCGGAACGATGGTTGGGGGCGGCAAGGTGCGCAAAAATTCCAGCGTCGGCCCGAGACAGCGCGCCAGCCCCGGAGATGCGCCGATCAACCCACCGATGCCGACGCCCAGCGCCGTGGCAAGCACAAGGGCCGCAGCGACCGACTGGAACGTCACCAGCACCGCGGGGAGAAGATCTCCCGCGCGCGTCCGGTCGATCAGGGCGGCCGCCCATGTCGACGGCGGCGGAAAATATGGCGAGCGTGGATCGCCCAGCACCTGCCAGAGCAGCAGCAAGGCGATCACCGGCAGCAGTCCTTGTAGCGCCGACCAGACGTTGCCGGCCGCATGGAAGGCCCAGTGGCGTCCCCTGCAGCCGCCGACGGTCTGTGTGGGCGCGTTCGTTGCGGTCATGATTGCTGAAGCTCCCGAATGCCGGGGAACAGCCGTGCGAATGTCACTCGCAGGCACGCGTTGAGGAGAACGCCGAGCGCACCGGTCGTGACGAGATAGCCGAACATCAGGCCGGGCTGGAGAGCTTCCTGCGCCGTCACCAGCCCCCAGCCGAGCCCGGCCGGATTGCCGACCATCTCCGCGATGACAGCGACGACGAGTGCGAGACCGAGAGCAACACGAGCGCCGACCATGGTCGATGGCAACACCGCGGGAAGGATCAGCTTGCCGAGCCGCTCTGTTCGCGACAGATGCAGCGTCGCGGCCGTATCGAGCAGCCTCGGGTGGATGGCCTTCGCCCCTGCGACGGTGTTGATGATGACCGGCCACACGCTGGCGAAGACGATCACGGTGGTTTCCGTGGTGACGGTGAAGCCGAACAGCAGGACCGCAACCGGAACGAACGCAACGGCGGGCAAGGGCCGGAGCAGCTCGAGCGACGTGCTGAAGAAGCGATGCATGATCGGCGAGAACGCGAGCGCGAGCCCGATGCCCGCACCAAGCACGCTCGCAATGGCCCATCCGGCCAGGGCGCAGGCGACCGTGTGCGCGGAATCGGCGATGATCTGGCCGGACCGGATCGCGCCGTAGAGTGCCTGCCATATCTCCGTCGGGGCCGGAAGAAATTCGAACCGGGTCGCGGCGGCCCTGACGCCGACCTCCCACGCGAGGAGAAGGACCAGGGCGGTCGCAAGCGCCGGCGCGTTGAGCGAGACGTTCAAGCGTCTAAGCATGGATCTCATGGCGAAACGCCTCGTAGAGTTGATGACGCAGCCGCAGATATTCGGGAAGCTCCTTGGTCGCGATCTGGTCGCGCGGCCGCGGCAGGTCGACGCTGATGCGCCGCGCGATGTGGGCCGGACTGCCCTTCAGGAGGATGATCGTATCGCTGAGATAGATCGCCTCATCGATATCGTGGGTGACGAACAGCACGGTCGCGCCGGTTTCGGCCTGGACGGCCAGAAGCTGGTCCTGGAGCGAAGCCTTGGTCATGGCGTCGAGTGCGCCGAACGGCTCGTCCATCAACAGGGCACTCGGCTCCATGGCAAGCGCCCGGGCGATCTGCACCCGCTGCTGCATGCCGCCCGACAGCCGCCACGGATATTCATCCCTGAATCCCTCAAGGCCAACCATGCGGATGGCATTCTGAACCTTGTTATCGAGCTCGAGGGCGCGCAAGCGCCCTTCCACGCCGAGCGCGACGTTTCTCCACACGGTTCGCCACATCAAGAGAGCGTGCCCGTAATCCTGGAACACCATGGCCATGCCGGGCGCCGGGGACCGAACCTCGCGCCCCTCGTAGACGGCGCGGCCGGAGCTATACGGCGTCAACCCGGCCAGCGTCCGCAGCAGCGTGGTCTTTCCGGTGCCGGAACCACCAAGGATCGAGACGAACTCGCCTCGTCCGACCTCGAGATCGAGATCCTCGATGATGCGCCGAACGCCCGGCGCACCGGGCAGATCGATGCAGAGGCGCTCGCACTGAAAAGCGGATTGGGTTGTCATGATCGCCGCCAATCGTCCCGGGTCACTTCAGAACGAGGTTGGATGGATTCAACTCGGCGGAGAGTTGCCCGGTCTCCCGCATCGCCTCGATCCACGCCGAAATGTGCTTTGCCGTCAAAGCGGTGCTGTACGTCGGCAGCACGATGCTCTCGATCACGTCCTTCGGCAGACGGGTCCATTTAGCGAGGATCTCGCGCGCTTCGACCTCGTAACCCGCGATATAGGCTCTCGCCTCCTCGAGGGCGGCGACATAGCGCGCGATGGCGTCGGGATTGGCGCGCGCCCAGGTACCGTTCGCCATCCAGCACGTCAACGTAATGGGGTCGCCGACCTGGAGCATCGGGTCGCCGAGGTCAACGTGGCCCGCCTTGTTAAGCGCGCTGACGAACGGCTCGACCTCCTCGACCGCGTCGACGCGTTGCGCCTTGAGCTGGTCCCCCATGTTGGTGAACATCATCTCGATGAAGCGAACGCTTTTCGGATCAACCCCGCCGCGCTTGAGCGCAAGCAGCGTCGCGATGTGGACGACGCCGTTGATCGACGGCGTGCCGATCGTCTTGCCGGCCAACTGGCCGATCGAGGTGACGCTGGATTGACTGCCTGCGATGAGGCGCATCTGCCGGTTGGCGGCAGTCTCGAGCGTGTTGCCGCACACGCCCACGACATCGAGGCCGCCGGCTGCAGCCTTCACGATGTCGATCGCGGTGGCACCCGAAATGTCGAGCTGGCGGCCCAGCGCACCGATCGTCGTGGAGAGGTTCTGGACCGTCATGATCTCGACGTCGAGACCCTTCTCCAGAAACAGAGCCTTGTCTTTCGCCACCCAGAGCGGAAGCCAGGCCGACGAGATCACCGAAGCGACGCGGATCTTGATGGGTGCCGCGGCGCCTTGCGCGATGACGCGCGTTGGGCGGATTGCGGCCGTGCCGAGCAGGCCGAGAATGGTGAAGCGCCTCGTCAGCATCACGCTTTCCTCCTTGTTGTGCAGCGCCCCTGTTGAGCGCATCGGCCAGTTGCTTTATGACTTGGGGGAAGAAGTATCACATAAAGATACTTCATATCAAGATACTTTATATAAAGGAATCTCGGACGTGAAGCGGGACGCAATCGACAAATTTGCCGGCGAATGGTCGCGGGAGTGGCCGAACCTCGACGTGTCGCACCTTGAGACGGTCGGCCGGATCTGGCGCATCAGCGAGCATCTGCGCCGCCGGTTCGAGCTGTGGCTCCAGCCCCACGGATTGAATTGGGAGACTTTCGACGTGATCGTGTCCCTGCGCCGGGGTGGCGCGCCCTATCGCATGCGGCCGACGGAGCTCAGCGAGGCCTGTCTTTTGACCTCCGGCGCCATGACCAACCGGCTCGACCGCGTCGAGCGCGCCGGACTGATCGTCCGGCTTCCGGCGCCAGACGACCGCCGCTCGGTTCTGGTCGAGCTCACGCCCAAGGGGTTCGCCTTGGCCGACGAGGTGATCCAGCCGCACTTCGCCGCAGCCCGGCAGCTGCTTGAATGTCTCGACGACCGGCAGCAGCACAAACTCGCCCATCTCCTGCGCGACGTCCTGACGACGCTCGAGCCAGTCGATGATGAAGCAGCCGACGACGATGGCACGACCAAGGGATTGACCAAGGCGTTGACCGCGACACCTGCGGGACCGGGAAAAGGCCGGACGGCGTCGAAGCCCGACACCAAGGGAAAGCGCGCGCGCCGCCCCACCTGACACGCACGCAGCGCGGCAGGAGATCGCTGGCGCTGGTCGCGCCCGCCTCATGCGGCTTCGATCGGCAGACGTCTGACGCGCCGCCCCCTTGCCGCGAAGATCGCATTCGTCAGGGCCGGCGCCACAATGGCGGTCGCCGCCTCGCCGAGCCCGCCGGGTTCGGCGGTGCTCGGCATGATGTAGGTCTCGATGCGTGGGGTTTCCCCGATGCGCATCGGCAAATAGCTGTCGAAATTGGATTGCTCGACGCGCCCGTTCTTGAACGTGATCGCTCCGCGCAGCGCCGCGGTCAGGCCGAATATCGCCCCGCTCTGCACCTGCGCGTCGATCATGAGCGGATTGACCGGCAGGCCGCAGTCCACCGCGCAGACGATGCGTTCGACCTTGACCGTGCCCTTGTCGTCGACGGCGACGTCAGCCACGAGCGACATATAGCTCCCGAACGCGAACTGGACGGCCACGCCGCGGCCTTTTCCGGCGGGCATCGGCTTGCCCCAACCGGCCTTCTCCGCCGCGAGATTCAGAACGGCGAGAGCGCGAGGATCGTGCCCGAGAAGAGTCCTGCGGTAGTCGACGGGATCCTTGCCTGCCGCGGCGGCGAGCTCATCCACAAAACTCTCGACGACGAAGACATTGTGCGCCGGTCCCACGCCGCGCCAGAATCCGGTCGTGACGCCGGGCGGCTCGGCCCGGACATAGTCGACCAGAATGTTGGACAGGGCATAAGGCGGCTCGGCGGCGCCCTCGACGGCATCGAAATCGAGACCGTCCTTGAACAGCGCGGGCACGGCGCGCGCGATGATCGAAGAGCCGCACACCCGATGATGCCAGGCAACCGGCTGTCCCGCGGCATCGAGGCCGGCCGAGATTCGGTCATAGTAATAGGGACGATAGATGTCGTGCTGGATATCCTCTTCGCGGCTCCAGATCACTTTGACGGGACCGTCGACCTGCTTGCCGATCTCGACGGCGAGCAGCGTTCCATCCGGCTCGAGCCGGCGGCCAAAGCCGCCGCCGATATACTGGTTGTGGATGACCACAGCGTCCTTGGAAATGCCGAGCAGAGCCGCGACCGCGGCTTGCGTGACGGTCGGGATCTGCGTTCCGACCCAGATCTCGCAAGAATCCTTGCGGACATGCACGGTGCAGTTCACGGGCTCCATGGCCGCATGTGCCAGGAACGGCAGCTCGTAGGTCGCCTCGATGCGCCGCGCGGCACCCGCGAACGCCGTTTCGAAATGTCCTTCTTGCCGCGCCACGGCGCCGGGACTTTCGGATGCCCGCTTGAGCTGCTCGACCAGCATCTTGCTGTCGACGGACGCATTGGGGCCGTCGTCCCACGCGATGGTGGCGGCCACCAGGCCCTTCTTCGCCGCCCCCATGTGGTCGGCAACGATGGCAACCGCCCGGTCGATCGTGACGACCTGGCGCACGCCCTTCGTCGCGAGCGCGGCAGCATTGTTCACGTCTTTGGGCCGACCGCCCGTGACGGGCGAAATCGCGAGCGCGGCAACCCTCATGCCGGGCAGGTTGACGTCCATGCCGAACCGGGTTCGACCGGAGACCTTGTCCGAAGCCTCGATCCGCTTCGCCGACTTTCCGATCAACTTGAACTGTTCGGACGACTTGAGCTTGATCTGATCCGGCGCCGGCGGCCTCTCGGAGGCCGCAGACCGCAGCAGATCACGATAGGGCAGCGACTTCGTACCCGAGGGATCGAAGACGACGCCGTTCTTCACGCTGCAGGCGGACGCGGCCACGTTCCACTGTTTCGCCGCTGCTGCGACCAGCATCAAGCGCGCCGCAGCACCTGCTAGCCTCAACGGCCGCCAGAAGCCGCGCATCGAGGCCGACGCACCGGTGGTTTGCTGGCGCAGAATCGGAATCGGATTGGCATAGAGGACATCGTTCGGCGCCGCATGTTCGACCATGACGGCATCAAGGCCGACCTCGAGCTCCTCCGCCAGCAGCTGCGACATGGCGGTATAGATCCCCTGCCCCATCTCGACGCTGGGGATGGTCAGGTGTATCCGACCATCCGGCTCGATGCGGACGAACGCGTTGAGAGCCAGGGCGCTCTCCTCGCCTGTGGCCTTCGATAAAGACGGCAGCGCGACCGTCAGGGCCATGCCACCCAGCGCAGTCGCTCCGACCTTGAGCAGGCTTCGGCGCGAGAGTTGCGCCGGATCGCGGCTCACGACAGACTCCGGGAGCGCCTCGATTTCGAGTTCCATCATGGCTGCTTCCTTTCCGCCGCCTGCTTGATGGCATCGCGAATACGATTGTAGGTGCCGCATCGGCAGACATTGCCGGACATGGCGTCGTTGATCTCTGCATCGGTCGGATGCGGCGTGCTGGCCAGCAGCGCCGCGGCGGACATGATCTGCCCCGACTGGCAGTAGCCGCACTGGACCACGTCGAGGTCGAGCCAGGCCTGCTGGACCTTGCGGCCAAGCGCGGTAAGGCTCACGGCTTCGATGGTCGTCACCGCGGAGTCGCCGATGCTGTCGACGGTGGTGATGCACGAGCGGGTCGCGACACCGTCGATGTGAACCGTGCATGCGCCGCACAGCGCCATCCCGCATCCGAACTTCGTGCCGGTCAGCTTGAGGACATCGCGAAGCACCCAAAGCAAGGGGGTGTCGCCGTCGACATCCACGGTGTGCGGTGTGCCGTTGATCTTGAGAGCGTATGTCATTCTTTCGCCGGTCGGTTTGTCGTGAAAGGGCTGCCGTTCAGGCCGGCGCGAGCGCGACGGCTTCGATCTCCAGCAGCAATCCGAAATGCAGGGACGCCACGCCGGCGACCAGCCTCGCCGGCCGGACGTCGCCGATCCAATCGGCGTAAATCTGGTTGAAGGCGGGCCAGAAATTCATGTCGGTCACGAAGATGCGCACCTGAAGCAGCCGGCTTCGGTCGGTCCCCGCGGCTTCCAGGCAGGCATCGAGGTTGGCGAGCACTTGTTCGGCCTGCCGCGCGAACGGCTGATCGCTCAGGGGCTTGCCGTTCACGTCGACCGGAAGCTGCCCGGACACGAACACGAGGCCCGCGGCAGTGCAGGTGTGGGAATAATGGCCGGCGGGCGGACGCATCCGGTCACTGTTTGCGAATACGATACTCTGCTGCATGGTACTGCCTTCGATGTCTGCACTCAGTTCAGTAGAACTGCATGAGGACTTTGTTGTCCGCCAACGCGTCGGGACAGGTCTCGTGGATGATCGCGCCCGAGCGCATCACCAGGACGCGGTCGGATATCTTGAACGCTTCCTTCACGTTCTGCTCCACCAGCAGGATCGACAGCCCAAGCTGCTGCTGGAGCTGCCGGATCGGCTGGAGCAGGTCCTGGAACAGCTTCGGCGCCAGTCCGATCGACGGCTCATCCATCAGCAGACAACGCGGACGGCTCAGCAGCGCGCGTGCGATGCTGACCATCTGCTGCTGTCCACCCGACAGCGTGCCCGCGCGGCGCGCGTAGAACGTCTTGATGCGCGGCAGGATCGACATCACCCACTCGATGCGCTCGGGCTGCTCCCGCTGCGGCACGTCGGTTGCCCACATCGCCAGGCGAAAGATCTCGTCGACCGTCAGACCCGGGAAAATGCCGCGGCCTTCGGGCACGAGACCGATCCCCAGGGCCGCCATCTTCTTCGGTTCCGGTTGATTGAGGCGCTGGCCGTCGACCGATATCTCGCCGCCCTGGCGGGAGACCACGCCGAACAGCGCGTTCAGCAAGGTCGACTTGCCGGCACCGTTGTGGCCGACGAGGCAAAGCACCTCGTTCTTACGGATCTCGAGGCTGAGATTGTCGAGCACGACGCGGCCGCCGTAGCCGACGCGGAGATTATCAACGCTGATGAGAGCATCGGTCATGAGTTGCGTTCGCCGAAATAGATGGATGACAACTCTGGATTTCCAAGGATTTCTTCGGGCTCGCCGTCGGCGAGGAGCCGCCCCTGATCGAGGAAGCTGATCCGGTCGGAGATGCTCACGACGATCTCGAGGTTGTGCTCGATGATGCAGATCGTGATGCCGCGACGAACCTCGCTGCGCAGCAGCGCCACGAAGCGTTCGTAGGACCTGGGATCGAGCCCCGACGCCGGCTCGTCGAGAAGCCACATCTTGGCCTTGGTGGCCATGATCCGCGCCATGCTCAGGAACTTGCGCTCCGCATAGGCCAGATCGTTCGCGCGCACGCCGGCCTTGTGCAGCAACCCAGTCGCATTGAGGATTTCGTGCACGCGCACGTGCCGCTCCGCGCTGCTTCCTGCCTCGGACTGCCAGAACCAGGCGCTCTTCTCCATCACCGTGAGGACGTTCTCGAACACCGTCGTGTGGGAGAAAAGGCGCAGATCCTGGAAGGTCCGGGCGACGCCGAGACGCGCGATCTTCCACGGCGCGGTACCGACGATCGATTGGCCCTGCCAGCGGATGTCGCCCGAGGTCGGCCGCAGATGTCCGGTGATCAGGTTGAACAGCGTGGTCTTGCCGGCGCCATTCGGGCCGACCAGCGTAGTGATGATCCCTTCGCGCAGATTCAGCGAGACATCCTCGACCGCTTTCACACCGTCAAAGCTCTTGGTGAGATTGGCGATCTCCAGAAGCGTCGCCGGGGGGACTGGCGATTTCGACACTTGCAGCACGTCACGCCTCCCCTTGCTTTGCGCCCATCAGGCCGTCCGGCTTGAAGATCATCAACAAGACCATCGCCAGGCCATAGATCATCTGCTGCACGGATCCGATCTCGGTCCGCGGCAGGAATGGCAAATAGGTCAACGCGGCCGGCAGCAGTGTGAGAAGAACCGCGCCGACGATCGGCCCCCACACCGTTCCAATGCCGCCGACGATCACCATGGCCATGAAGAGCGTCGAGGCATCGATGGTAAAACTCTCGACGTTGATGAAGCTGAGATAGTCGGCATACAGAACGCCCGCCACGGCGCAGATCGCGGTCGAGTAGAACACCGAGATTGTCTTGATCAGCGCGACGTTCTTCCCGAACGCCAGCGCGGCCGACTCGCTGTCCCTGATGGCCTTGAGGCTGCGGCCGAAACTCGAACGAACGATCGCTGTGGTGAGGACGACCACCAGGGCCAGTGTCACGCCGGCAAGGGCGAGGAACTGGACGGGATCGCCGAAGGAGTATCCCGCAATGCTCGCCGGCGGGATGCCGACAAGCCCGCCGATGCCGCCCGTGACCGACTTCCACTCCGAGAACACGGTTGCGGCGAGGACCTGGAAGCCGAGCGAAGCCGCCACGAAATAGTCGCCACGTACCCTCAGGGCTGGCAGGGCCAGCGCCGCGGAGATCACCCCGGCGATGAGCATCGCGGCCGGCAGCTGAAGCAGCAGCGAATCCGTCCATTGCAAGGCAATGAATGCCGCGACATACGCGCCGACACCGAAGAACACCGCATGGGCAAGCGAGAAGATGCCCGCATATCCCATGATGAAATTCAGGGTGATCGCCAGAATGGCGTTGATACAGACCAGCGTTGCAAGGTTTACGAGATAAGCGATCACGATGCAGACCCTCAGCTAGTCACGGCGCGGCCGAAGAAGCCCGACGGACGCAACACGATGAACGCGAACAGAATGAGGAAGGTGACCGCCTCGCTCCACTGCGGATCGAACCGCCACAACGCCAGATTTTCCGCAATGCCCAGCAGCAGCCCCGCGCAGGCGGCGCCGCGCAGGCTCCCGACACCGCCGACGATGGTCGCGGCGACGCTGATCAGCATGACGCGGCCGCCGATCGCCGCATTGAGCCCTGACGTCATGCTGGTGAGCACAGCGGCGGGGACGACGAGCAGGGACCCGAGCGCGAACGCGCATGTCGAGACGGCCTTCGGGTTCAGGCCAAAGGTCCGCACCAGCGCGGGGCTCTCGGAAAGCGCGCGGAGCGCGATCCCGATATTGGTCCTGCCAAGAAACAGCTGGAGCGCAACGAAGCACGCCACCGCGATGACCACGGCAATCCCCGCCGTGGGAGCCACATAGAGTCCGGACAGGAGCTCGACGCTCTTGCTCAGGGCCGAAGGCACGGAAATGAAGCCGCGCCCGAAGACGGTCCCGATCAGGTTCTGAATGACGACCGCGACACCGAAGGAGCCGACGAAGATCGTAAAGAACGATCCGTCGGAACTCTGGATCGGGCCGTAGACATAACGATCCAGAGCAACTCCGAACACCACGACCACGATGCAGGCGGCGAGGATCGCGATCGGCCACCAGATCAGGAGAACCGCATAGAGGTAGTAAAACACGTACGCGCTGATCGCGAAGCTCGCACCGTGAGCGAAATGGAAGATCTTCGTGGCGCCGAAGATCAGCGAGAAGCCGACCGCGGTCAGGCCGTAGAGCGCCCCGACTTGGATCCCGTTGATGATGAGCTGGAGTAACAGCATGGGTCCTCGCACAGGCGCCGGAGCTAGTGAGCCGCAACGGTCTCGACGATGGCCGGCTCGCCATCCACTTCGTTGATTTGCATCGCCGACCGGATCGTGCCGTCCTTCTCGAAGGTGACACGCCCGCCGACCAGATCGAACGATCCGATCTCACGTCGCTTCGCCAAGAGGTTCTCGCCCGTGATCGGCAAGCCCGCCTTCTGCAAGGCAGACGCCAGGGCGCCGTACAGGATCACCGCGTTGTAGTAGTTCGCGGCATAGGCGGTCGGCGCCCTGTTGGTCTTGGTCTGATATTCCCGCGTGAAGCGCTTGGTCACCGGATCGTCGGAATTCCAGTCGATGCGCTGCGTGGTGAACAGCGCTCCCTTGGCCTCGGGAAGGCTGGCGATGGCGGGAATCGCGAACCCGGAATAGCTGGCGATCTGCTGCGTAACACCGTTGTCGCGCAGCTGCTTGATGATCTGCGACTGCTGCGCACCGAAGGAGGCGATGTAGACGACATCCGGCTTGGCATCGCGCACCCGCGCCGCGACCCCGCTGAACTGCTGCGCGTTCGACGGCACGGACAGCGCCTCGGCAAGCGTCGCGCCGAGCGAAGGCAGGCTGGATTCGAGCTCGCGCTTGATCGACTGACCGAGCGGATCGTCGACATAGACGAGGACAAACCGCTTCAACCCCCGCTTCTGAACGAGGTAGGGCGCCATCGCCCGCACCTCGAAATTAGCCAGCGGGATGACGTTCCAAAAATACTCGCCAAGCTCGGCAAGGTCGGGCCCGACCCCGCCGCCATTGACGGCAACCGTATGGCTGCGTGTCGCCGTCGTGGAGATCGCCTTGGACACGCCGGTGAACGCGGAGAGCACGTAGCTAACCTTTTCGACGTTCACGAGCTTGTTCATAGCGATCACGCCCTGCTGCGGGAGCGCCTGACTGTCCTCGTAGGCGATCGAAAGCTTTCCGCCGAGCACCTTCGAGTCGTTGAGGTGGGAGACCGCGAGCTCGGTCGCCCCCATGTAGAGATCACCGTAATCGGCATTCGCGCCGCTCAGGGGGAAGAGTGCTCCGATGCGAAGATCCTCAGCGGACGCCTGCCCGGCGGGCGCGAGAAGCATCGAAAACGCAAGTACCGCGACTTTCCGCAGAGGCCACATCGCAAACTCCCGATTTACGAAAACGATTTCGTAATCTAGGTCGCGCCGGCCCGGCTTGTCAAGCGACAGATGCGGGCTTTCAGACTTCGCTGGCTGCGACCAATTGGCCGCCGTGGGACGACCGCAGAATCAGCTCGGGGGACCAGATTTCCTGCAATTCCTTGGGCGAACGTCCGTCCATGGCGGCAAGAAGCAGGTCGACCATGCGACGCCCCGCCTCGAACGTCGGCGCGGAGAACGTGGTCAGGGGCGGATTGAGATAGGGTCCGAGCGGGTGATTGTCGCACCCGATCACCGGAATATCGACGCCCGGGCGTCTGCCCGTCTCCGCGATCGCCTGCATCGCGCCGGTGGCAATCAGGTCATGACCGCACATGATCGCCGTCGGCGGATCGCTCATGGCGAGGAGTTGGCGGGCGCCGGCAAGCCCGCCCTCTTCACTGGTGCTGGTTTCGACCACGAGATCGGGATCGAACGGCAATTTCGCTGCTTTCAATGCCGCGCGATAGCCTTCCTGCAAGAGATGGCTGATCATGAGGTATCCCGGCGTGCTCAGGAGCCCGATCCGGCGATGCCCAAACCCTACGAAACGCGCGGTTCCATTGCGTCCGGCGACTGTCCGGTCGATGTCCACGAAGGGAAACGGCTTGCTGGTCTCGCTCCGACCAAGCGCGACAAACGGCACATTGCGCTCCTGGAGATAGCGGATCCGGGGATCGTCGCGGCGCGTGCGGCCGAACATCACTCCATCGACGCGCTGCCGCTCGACCAGGCGGCGGAAGCTCTCGAGCTCTGTCTCCAGCGTCCGCCCCGCGACGATAATGAGCTGAAACGGGGTCTGACTGAGATTCTGATCGATCCCCATCAGCAAATCGAGGAAGAATGGATGCGCGAAATGGGTCTGCGGCGGCGACAGCACGAAGCCGATGGTCTCCGACGTTTGCGTGCGCAGCCGCCGTCCCGCCGGATCGGGCGAAAAGCCAAACTTTTCCGCCGCTTCCAGCACTCGGCGCTTGGTCGCATCACTCACGTCGCCGCGGTCATTGATGGCCTTCGAAACCGTCGACACGGCCAACCCCAAATGTCGGGCGAGTTCTACGATGTTGATCCGCTGCTTCATTCACGCCTCTTGCCGCCAACACTTGACACAGGAGTTCGCTGGCGTCTAGGTTATTTACGAAATCGTTTTCGGAGATGCCGATGATCGACCTTGCCTCGCATGAAATGACAATGCTCCGCCAGACAGTGCGGGGATTTGTCCGCAACCGTCTGGAGTCGCTCGAGCAGCAGATCGAGACCGACGACAACGTGTCACCCGATCTCCTCGCCAAGCTGCGCAGCGAAGCCTCGGAGCTCGGGATCTACGGCTTCAATCTTCCGCCCGAGCTTGGCGGCTACGGCCTTCCGGTCGCGGCGCAGGTCGCCATCCTGGAAGAGGTCACCCACACCTCCGTTCCGCTGTCCGAGGTCGTCGGCTTCCTGCCGCTCTCGCTGGTCCACCTCAACGAGGAGCAGCGCGACCGCGTTCTTCCCGATCTCGTGTCCGGCCGCGTGACAATGACATATGCCCTCACCGAACCGGATGCCGGCTCGGATCTGGGCGCGATCCGCACCAAGGCGGTGAAGGTCGATGGCGGCTGGCGCCTCGAAGGCGCGAAGCAATTTATCTCCAACGTCGAGACCTGCGACTACGTGATCGTGCTGGCCGTGACCGATGCCGCCGCCTCGCTCAAGGGGCGGCTGACCACGTTCATCGTAAAGCGCAGCAATCCGGGGCTGGTCGGCATGACGCGCTACAAGAAGATGGGGTGGCACGGCTATCATCTGAACGGCTTCTCGCTTGAGGACTGCTTCGTTTCGGATGCCGACGTCCTCGGACGTCCCGGCGACGGCTTCCTGGTCATGATGGCCTCGATCAACCACGACAGAATCCTTTCGGCCTGCCGGTCGCTGGGATTGGCACAGCGCGCGCATGACATGTCCGTCGCCTACGCGAAGGAGCGCCGCGCCTTCGGCGCGCAGCTCGCTGGCCATCAGGCCATTCAGTTCATGATCGCGGACAACGATGTCGAGATCGAAGCGACGCGTGCGCTGATCTATCGCGCCGCCACGCTGTGCGACCAGGAGGATCCGACCGCACGGATCGCGGTGTCCAGGGCCAAGCTTTACGCCAGCGAGATGGGATGCCGGGTCGTCGATCGCTGCCTCCAGATCTTCGGCGGGATGGGCTACATGTGCGAGCTCCCTATCGAGCGTTTCTATCGGGACGCCCGCGCGTTCCGGCTGGGTGAAGGCACATCCGAGATGCAGCGAATTCAAATCGCTCGCCAGGCTCTTTCCAACTGACGGAGGGGATCACAATGAGTGGAGCACCAAGCCCTTTTTTCGGGCTGCTCGATGACCATGCCGATGCGCCGGCGATCTATCTCGGCGACTATGTCGCCACGCGCAGGGAACTGGCCGAAGCCTCGAACCGCGCGGCGGCCTTTCTGAGCAGCCTCGGCTTGACGCGCGGCGACGTGATCGCGCTCTGGATCCCGGATGGCCCGACCTGGCTGCAATTCCTGTTTGCCGCCGCGCATCAGGGGATTTTGGTCGTTCCGATCAGCACGCGATACCGGCGCGCCGAAGCGCTTCATGTCATCGCGTTGTCCCGCGCGAAAGCCGTCGTGGCGGCGGCCAACTTCCTCGATGTGGCCTTCGCGCAGATCGTGCGCGACATCCAGCTCGAGGTGCCCACGCTCGCGCACGTCATCGAGATCGCCGACCCGAGCCGTTTCCATGCGGGCTCCGATGGTCATATCGAAGCTGTTGGCCGACCGCAGGATCTGCTGTGCACGTTCAGCACGTCCGGAACGACCGGCGCGCCGAAGCTTGCAGTTCACGACCAGCACAGCTGCCGCACCCACGGCCACATCGTCGCTTCAGCGTTCGACATCCATCCCGGCGACAAGACGCTATGTGCATTGCCCCTCTACGGCGTCCTCGGATTTGTCCAGGCCATCGCGACGCTTGCGCGCGGCGGAGCCTGCATTCTCCTGCCGGTCTTCAAGGCCGGCGAAGCCGCAGCGGCGATCGAGCGGCACGGGGCGACCCATGTGTTCGGCTCCGACGGGCTGCTCGATGCCGTCTTCAACGTGCCTGCGGCGAAACTCTCGACGCTGCGCGCCGGAGGTTTTGCTGATTTTGCAGGCCTGACCGATCGGGTGATGAGGACGGCCGAAGATCGATGGGGCTTGCGTCTCGTGAGCGTGTACGGCTCGTCCGAAGGTTTTGCCCTGATGGCCGCGCGCTCGCCCTCCGAACCGATCGAAGCCAGGTCGCTGCCTGGTGGTCGTTTGCTCTCTGGCGAGATGGCGTTTCGTATCGTCGAGCTCGACAGCGCAACGCCGGTCTCGCCCGGCGCGATCGGTGAGTTGCAGATCCGGGGCTACAATGTGATGCCCTTCTATCTGAACAACGAGGCCGCAACCGCGCGCTCGTTCACCTCCGACGGCTGGTATCGAACCGGCGATTTCGCATACGCGGACCAGGACGCCTTCGTTTACCTGTCGCGCATCGGCGACGGCCTGCGCCTGCGCGGCTATCTGGTCGATCCAAGCGAGATCGAGACGTTCCTCTGCCGGCATCCGGACGTGTCGGCTGCTCAGGTCGTTGGCGTGCGCGTCGAGGGCGAAGGCGACGTTGCGGTGGCCTTTGTTCGCGCCGACCGCCAGCTCGGCGAGACCGAGCTGCTCGCCTACTGCCGCGAAGGCATCGCCAACTACAAGGTCCCACGTCGCATCGTCCAGCTGGACGCGTTTCCGGTCATCGACGGCCCGAACGGCACCAAGATTCGCAAGGCGGCCCTGAGGGAGCACGCCACCCAACTCCTCAGCTCCGCTCCCATCACCTGACGAGGTTGACATGAAACGGCACGAGATCAAATCCGACATCGCCTGGGCGACTCCTACGCAAATCAAGGTCCACGGGCTCGACCTCTGCACCGAGATCGTCGGCACCGTCGACTTCGGACAGATGGCGTTCCTCGAGATTTTCGCACGCCTTCCGAATGCGCACGAAGCGCGCATGTTCAATGCCATGATGGTGATCTTGGTGGAGCATGGCATTACGCCCTCGTCCCTCGCCACGCGGATGACCCATTGCGGCGCGCCGGAAGCCGTGCAGGCTTCGGTCGCCGCGGGATTGCTGGGACTCGGCTCGGTGTTCGTCGGCTCGCTGGACAACGCGGCGAAGATGCTCCAGGAGGCCTTGCCCGACCCGCAGGCGTCCGTCGATCTGAAGCGGCTGGCGACCGACATCGTCAGCGCCCACCGGAGCCGGCGGGAGATCATTCCGGGTGTCGGCCATCCCTTCCACAAGCCGATCGATCCGCGCACACCGGCCCTGTTCAAGGTCGCCCGCGAAACCGGTTTTGCCGGTCGCTACGTGGAGCTGATGGAGAACATCGGCGCGGAGGCAAGCCAGCAATATGGCCGGCCGCTCCCGCTCAACGTCACCGGCGCGATGGCAGCCATCGCCTCGGAATTCAAGCTGCCCTGGAAGATGTGCCGCGGCCTCGCCGTGGCGGCTCGCGCGGTCGGTCTCGTCGGGCACATCATCGAGGAAATGCGTCAGCCGATGGCCGAGGAGATCTATTACCGGATCGAGCACGAGGCCACCGAGCACTCCCGCCCGCGCGAGTGAGGGAGCGTCGGATGAGCGAGGATCCGGTTTCGCGCGCCCCTTCAATGCCAAGGCTGACGCCGGAGCACTTCCGGTTCTGGAGTCTGGAAAAACTGCGCAACGCAGACACCGATCAATTCCGTCACGTTAACAACGCTGCGATCGCCAGCTTCCTGGAAGGCGGTCGCATGGACCTGTTTGCGGATCCCGCAATCAGTCGTCTGATGGATGGACTCAACGTCGTGGTCGGTCGGCTGACCACCGAATTCCATGCCGAGATCTTCTATCCGGGCGAGATCAATATCGGCTCAACCGTCACGTATATCGGCCGCTCGTCTTTCGAAGTCCTGCAAGGCGTCTTCCGCGCCGGGACATGCGTGGCGTCCGCGACGGCATCCTGCGTGCTACTCCAGGCGGGTAAGCCATACACGGTTTCGGACGAGATCCGGCGGCACCTGCTCGGCGATCCTCCAGTTTAGCAAGAGCCTGACCATGCCGGTGCTTTACAGCCGCCACGGCGACATCGCCGTTTTCACCTTGAACGACGTGCAGCGGCGCAATGCCCTGTCCCGGGCTTCGGTCGCGATGCTGAATGAACTGATCGAGCGGTCTCGCGACGAGAAGGCGCGAGCCATCGTGATCGCCGCGAACGGTCCGGTGTTCTGCGCGGGCGCCAACATCGACGATTTGAAGGCCGGATGGATGAGCGGAGCTCACGATCCGACCGATCCCGCCCTGCTGTTTCGCGCCTTGGCCGAGGAGAGGCGTCCCACCGTCGCGGCGGTCCAGGGCGGCGCTCTGGGCGGCGGATTTGAGCTGACGCTGTCCTGCGATCTTGCCGTGATGGGAACGGAGAGCTACGTCGCTCTTCCGGAATTGGGGCACGGTGTCATTCCGAACACCGCGCTGGCGCGCCTCCACCGGGCGGTGGGTACGCGGCGCGCGGCCGAACTGATATTGACGCGCCGCCGGCTGAGTGCAGCCCAGGCCGTCGAGTGGGGATTGGCCAATCTCGTGGTCCCCACGGCTGACGTCCTTTCCAGCGCGATCGATCTCGCGCTCGGCATCGTGCAGTCGGCGCCACCGGGCGCCATCGCTGCCGCGAAACGCAACCTCGCCCATCACGGCGAGACGGATTGGGCGCGCGTGCTGTCGTCGCCCGAGGATGTCCCGCCGGCCGAATGGCGTGAGGGACTGCGATCCTTCGATGAACGGCGCAAGCCCAGCTACGATCAATTCTGGCAGGACAAGTGAATCATGGAGCCGAAGGCAACCAGTGCGACGTCGCAGGATATCCATTTCTACGAGCCGTCGAAGGGGCACGGGCTGAAGCACGATCCCTTCAACGCCATCGTCGCGCCCCGGCCGATCGGCTGGATTTCGTCGCGCGATGCGAATGGCAACGCCAATCTCGCGCCGTACAGCTTCTTCAACGCCTTTTGCTACACGCCGGCGCTCGTCGGCTTCTCCTCGACCGGCTGGAAGGACACGGTTGCGAACGTCCGGGACACCGGCGAATTCTGCTGGAATCTCGCAACCATGGATCTGGCGCGGCAGATGAACACGACCGCCCTCCATGTCGGCCGTGAGGTCGACGAGTTCGCGATTGCCGGACTGACGCAAGCGCCGAGCCGGTTCGTGAGCGTGCCGCGCGTGGCGGAAAGCCCGGTGTCGTTCGAGTGCAAGGTCGCGGACATCATCCAACTCAAGGGGACGACGGGTGAACCCGCGGCGGCTTGGCTGACGCTTGGCGAAGTCGTCGCTGTCCATATCGACAAGGCTTTCATCAGGGACGGTGTCTATCTCACCGAGCTCGCGCGCCCGATCGCACGCGCCGGCCGACGCGGCGACTATTTCGAGATGACCGTCGACACCATGTTCGAGATGGTCCGGCCCGACTAGCGGACGCCCCAGAATTTCTATCGCAATGGGCGTGTCAGATACCAAACCTGGCGGGGACCATCCGGAGTTCAACATGCCTGCCTCTGCTCTCTTGTCCGACGCTCGGTCGCTTGTTGCCGACGGTGCCGATGCGCGTTCTGCGCTTGTGCTGGCGCCCGCGCCCGACAGCCTCGCGCCCTTCGAAGTCCATGTGCCGCAAGGTGCCATTCCACCTGGTTGTGCCTTCCATCCTTGGCTACGGTTTCTCCGACAAACCTGCCGGGCCGGGCTGGAACCCGGGGCGCATCGCGCGCGCCTGGGCGGTCCTGATGCATCAGCGGCTCGGATATGAGCACTGGGTCGCGTAGGGAGGCGACTGGGGCTCGGTGCTCGGCCATTACTTACGCCATGGCTACCAGATCGATATTTGCGCAACCTTGACCCTGGATACTCAGCGCAACGATGCATCGCATCTTTCAAAACTTCATCGACCTACTGGCGACAGCAAAAGACGCTGCCGATTTTTCGGAAGCCCTGTCCAAGACAGCGACAGCTCTTGAACTAACCTGCTTTGCCTATCTTTCGCTTCCGAGCCGGATCGAAGGCGCCCCACGTCTGATCTCATCCTATCCAGAGAGATGGACCTCTCACTACCTGCAGAGCCGATATGAGCGCATTGATCCTGTCATCGAACAAGCGCTTCGGACCCCTGAGCCTTTCCAGTGGGGTGTTGGATTGCAATCGGTTAGGCAGACACGCGTTCAAAAGAAGCTTCTCGACGAAGCTGCTCAATTTGGACTCCGGGTCGGCTTTACCGTACCCATTCACGACGGTCGTGGCCCCGTAGCAGCGCTGACTTTCGCCGCCGAAAAGCGCAATCCGGTCTTCGATGGGCGCGTCAAGTCCGACGCGCGAGTTCTTCAGCTCATGGCAATGTTCTTCCACGCTCACGTTCGCCGCAGGCTCGCGAAGGAGCGCTACATCGCCGGAGTACCTTTATCGCCGCGGGAGTTGGAATGCCTGGAATGGGCCTCCCAGGGAAAGAGCGCTTGGGAAATCGGGCGGATCCTCGGCATTTCCCGGCATACGGCGGCGTCCTACCTGGATAGCGCAAAAGAAAAGCTTGGCGTAAAGACCGTCGTCCAGGCAGCACTCCGACTAGCGGCTGTAAAAAGAGAAGAGCAAAATTAAGACAATGGCCTCCCACAACTACAGGTGATGAACTTGCCAACGCTTCCACCATAGTTTCCGACAACACTGGGAGGAAGCCATGATCCAACTCATCACCGAGCCTTGTTATGGGGAATTTTCCAGCACCCTGGTCGCGATGCATCAGTTGCGATACCGCGTGTTCAAGTCGCGAATGGATTGGGACGTCCAGACGAGCGGCGGCATGGAAATTGACGACTTCGACGCACTCCATCCCACCTACCTGATACAGGTATCTGACAGCGGCCAGGTACAAGGTTCCGTTCGCCTCCTGCCCACGCTTGGCCCAACCATGCTTCGAGACACATTCTCAGCGCTTCTTGAAGGCCAACCGGCGCCCTCAACTTCCTTCGTATGGGAAAGCAGCAGGTTCGCGATAGACATTGCTGCCGACGCACCGAAAGGAGATCACGGTATAACTCGCGCCGCTTACGAGCTGTTTGCAGGAATGGTCGAGTTCGGGCTCTCACGACAACTCACTGATATCGTTACCGTCACAGATGTCCGAATGGAGAGAATCCTTCGACGAGCCGGTTGGCCGCTGCGACGCATTGGTAATCCTGCCGCAATCGGCAACACCCTGGCCGTAGCGGGTTATCTCGACATTTCGCGCGAGGCTCTGGCCAGCCTTCGCAAAGCCGGCGGCCTTTCCACCCCGGCTCTTTGGACTCCGCTAGTCTTCGCGGCAGCCTAGAGCCGTCCATCATCCAGCTAACAACCCAGACATACGTCCCCGCATGGAGCGGGGACGTCACGTCTTGCGGCTTCCCGCCGAGCTATTAACATGACCGAAATCGGAAGAACGAACGATCGCCGGGCGGCCCGAAAAGCCATCGACCTACAACAGCTTCGTTTGGCCGTTGCCGCTTGTGAGTACGGGAGCTTTCGGCGGGCCGCCGAAGCGCTTTCGGTCAAGCACAACGTTCTGAGCCGTTCTATCGCACAGCTCGAGTACCTGGTCGGGGCTTCACTATTTGACCGCTCAAGCGGGGGAATCAAACCTACTCTCGCGGGTCGAGCAGTTCTACGAATTGCGCGGCTGATCCTTGAGCAGGTAGACATGCTCGTTGACACCGGGCGATCAAGTGGTCGCGGCGACACGGGCCATCTTGTCATCGGCTTCTTCACATCGATGTCGGCGGGCAATTTGCGCGCGACGATAGGGGAGTTCAAGAAGCTGCTACCACGGCTCGAATTGGCAACGATGGAACGCTCTCGCTTCCGTCTGATGACTGCCCTCCGTAACGGAACTGTCGACGTTGTCGTTAGCCCTCGACGTCTGCATTCGAAAGACACCAGATCACTACTGCTCTGGAGCGAACGTATCCTGATCTCGCTGCCTCGGGATCACTGCCTGGCAGCACGCGAAATCATCTATTGGACCGATTTGCGTAACGAAAAGATCCTTCTAAGTCAGTATGATCCTGGTCGGGAGTTTGAGGATCTCTTGATCTCGAAGCTCGTGCTACCTGACGATCGCCCCAAGGTAGAGCGCCATGACGTAAGCCGTGGCATCATCAAGAGTCTGACGAGTATGGGCATGGGGCTCAGTCTGGTGATGGAATCGGATATTGGTGCAAGTTTCGCTGGCCTTGTGTACCGGGAGTTGCAGGACGGAACGGGACCAAGCCGGGTGGACTTCTATGCGCATTGGCGCGACGACAATGAGAATCCGGCTCTGGAGCGTTTCCTCAATCTGTTAGCAGAACGCTATCCCTCACCTCCGCCAGCCCTTGGGGAATGACCGGCTCGTCTCGCTTTTGCAAATCCGCGGTCCGTAGCCATAAAGCGCGCGAGCATGGGCGCGATCAGCTTTGCCGGATCGATGCGCTGCCCATTTTCGCGTGCGAGGACCTCTGCATAGACGACGAGATCCCGATGAACTGACGCTGGAAGCTCAGTGGTGACCTTGACCGGCTTATCATCTGGCAGCGCTCCTATTTTTAGCTTGGGCATCCCCTATCCTCCGTAAGGTGCAAGTATGAGGTCGCGATTGACGACAACGCGAACCGGGAAACCAGGTCGCACTGTTAGGGTGGGCTGTATATTGAGACTGCGCCGAACCACCTGCTGCCCGGTCTGGTTCAATGAGTCCGAGGCGCCGTGTCGCAATGCCTGGATGATGGCGCTGTCGTTGTTGTTGGTATCTGAGCCGGCACCCAGTTCGGTCCCGACCGCCAGGAACGTCGAAAGCGCCGCAGCCTTGAAGAGCTCACCCCAGTGGTTGTCGACCTGGTCTTCAAGGCCCGCATATCCTGCGGTGTCAGCGCCAGGCTGCCGCTCGAGAACGATAGAACGTCCATTTGGCATGATCAGCCGGGTCCAGACGAGCAGGACACGTGACTGGCCGAAAGTGACCTGACTATCGTAGATCCCGATCAGACGCGCTCCCTGAGGCACAAGCAGAAAGCGGCCAGTCGGCGTGTCATAGACATTCTCGGTGACCTGCGCCGTAATTTGGCCTGGCAGGTCCGATCGGATTCCGGTGATCAGGGCTCCCGGAATAACCGTCCCAGCCTGCACGATATATGGTGAAGCTGGCTTGGTGACGCGATCAGGGCTGACTGTGCGGCGGTCCACAGAGGCGTTCACGAAGGCAAGCTTGCGGTCCTGACCGTTCTGCGCAAATCCGTCGTCATTGGCACTCGTCCGGCTTTGTGATGCGATGCGATCGCCCCCTACACCTGCAGCCGTGGGCTCACGCACTTCTCTCCCATTGGTCGAAGCGAACAAATGGCTGACGCGGGCCGCTTCGGTCTCTTGATCCCGGCGCTGCTGTTCCGGATCACCGCCGAGCTGCGGCGACTGGCCTTGGGCAGCAAGGATCGGTCGACCGAGGTCCCCGGGGAGCGGCGGACCAAGCTGCGGGATTGGCTGGCGTGGAATGCCAGCATAGTCCTTCGGCAGCGTCGTAATGCCGTCGGCGACATTGTGATGGTCGGTACTGTAAAGCTCATCGGCCGCCTGGTCTCGAGGACGATTCTTCTGCAGCGACCACAGCACGGCTCCGCCGATGACAAGCAGGGCGACCGCGCCCCCTCCCGCCAGTACTTTCCGTGACAACCGTGTCACGCGCGGGTGCTCCGCTCTCAAGCGGAAGCTCCTGGACTGATCCTCTTGTGTCTCAGGCGGAGCCGCTTGCTTCTGATCGTTTCCATTCCGGGTGTTCATGACGACGGCCTCCCGTCAGTCCTGACAATTCTGACCTTCCGCTGGTGCTCACCGCCAAGTCGGAGTTCAGCGGCTGCAAACAGCCGATCGACGATCAATACGCTGCCGTAAGCGCGATAATTGACGAGTTCGGTCTTGCCGTCCGGACCGATGACGAAGAGCGGAGGCATCTCGCCCTGCACGATGCCTTGCGGGAATTCGACATAGACCTTGCGGCCATCGTCATATGCGGCGAGCGGCCGCCAGGGAGGACTGTCCCCTTCGATGGCATAGCGGGAGATGCGCTGGGCCGGATCGGGAAGAACGGGTTTCAGAGCGACTGCATGGGAACGGTCACGTACTGCTTCCGGATAGTACCAGGCAACGGATGGCATGTATGGCCGCTCGCGGGAGCGGAGCTCAATCAGGTACGTGCGCCGGTCAGTATTGACGACAAGATTGGTCTCGATCGATGCGCGGGTTGGCTTGACCAGGATATGGACGCGTCGTGTGTCGCCGTTCCCGCTTTCGGTATCGCCCACGACCCAGCGTACGGTATCTCCAGCCGCGATCGGCCCTGATCCCGTCAACTGTTCCCCCTCCTCGAGCGCGATATCCGTGATCTGCCCAGGCGCGGCATAAACCTGATAGAGCGCCCCGGGACTGTAGGCGTAGATTTGCGCTGCGTTGAAATATCCCCGTTTGCGCGGCTCGACTCGCGCCGCGCTGTTTGCGGTCTCAACCCGGCTCACGGGTTCAGCCTCTTCTTTGGCGCCCGACTTGCCGCCGAGAACGGGTTTCCAGAGCGGCGGAACGTGAAGCGGCTGAGGTCGGTCATCGAGTGCCGCTGGAGGCGCTGGCAACGGCGGGACCTCGGCGTCATAGCTGATTTCCGGCGGAATGTAGGTCGCGCACCCGGCGAGGGCCGATGTGCCAAGCAGCAAAGCTGGTAAAAGGGCTCGCCTCAAAGCGGCGAGCTTGCACCTGCTCGAGTTGGACCTGCGGTATTGGATCGGCCCTTTTGAACACATGTCACGCGTCGTCTTGATCACTGACCCAGCTCCTTTGACCAGTTGATGGCGTGGACGTAGACGCCAAGGGGATTCTTGCGCAGGCGCTCGGCGTCTCGCGGCGTCTCGATTGCCACCGTGAGAATCGCGGTCCAGCGCTCGGTCGCACTCAGCGAGCCATTCTCGTAGATGCGTTGGATCCAGGCGACCCGGAAGCTCTCTGAAGACGCACGGATGACGCTCGACACATCGACGGAGATCTGCGCCTTGCCCAGCTTGGCAAACGGGTCATTGTTACGCGCAAAATCGTTGAGCGCAGCGGCACCGCGATCGGTCGTAAAGTCATAGGCTCGTAGCCGGTTCTGGCGCAGAACGATGCCGTCAGCCGGCAAACCTCTGACATCCTCGATAAACCGCGCCAAATGGTAGGCGATCTGGGCGTCGGTGGGCTGATAGTCGATGTTGGCTGGAGCGACACGTTGGGCCTGGCCCAGGCGATCAACCTCGACGACCCATGGCGTGATCGATCCTTGTGCTGCCTGCCAAACAAGTCCACCGGCCAGGCCGCCCGAGAGCATGAGGCAACCGAACGCCATCAAGCGCCAGTTCTTGGCCTGCACGCGCGCCGATCCAATGCGTTCGTCCCAGACCTGTGCTGCTTTTTGGTAGGGTGTGACCGGTTCGGGCATGCGCCCGTAGTGAACGGAAGGTCGTCTGAACATAGATGTTGCCCCTGAGATGCGTGATTGGCTTCGAGTGACGCGGTGCGCCGTTTGATGGCCGCTGCTGACCGAGCGGCAGATTGGCGTTCGCCTGGCTGTCAGCGCTCTCCTTCGGAGAGATCGACAGAAGAACCGCTGCCGCCATGATCGCCGGAGCGCACCGCGTGGCCGGCCGCCGACGCGCCGTGCCGAATGGTCTGGGCGCGCTTGATGCGCCGCGCCCAATCGGGTTGCCCCTCTGTGCCCGTGCTCGCGGCCGGCTCACCCGCTTGCCCGCCGCCGGCGAATGCGGCCGCGGCTCGACGTAACGGGCTCATTGCAGCCGAGCCACCCGCCTCGGCGACAGCGGCAAGGCCGCCGGTTCGATACGCCGCGGATGCGCCGCTCACGATGGCAGCTCCGCCGCGTCCCGCACCTGCCAGCGCACCGCCAGCGAGACCAGCGCCACCGGCAGCAAGGCCGGCACCTGCCGCAACGACGCCGCCGGCAGCAAGGCCTGTTCCGATCGCGGCGCCGGCGCCGAGCTGCGGCCCGCCGGAGACCAGGCCGTTTGCGATTCCAGGACCGAAGATACCGAGGCCCAGCAAGGACAGGGCCGCGAGCACCAGCGTCATCGCATCTTCGATTGTGGGCTGCGCGCCACCAAAACCCGCGGTGAACTGCGCGAACAGGGTTGAGCCAATGCCGACGATGACGGCCAAGACCAAAACCTTGATCCCGGAGGATATGACGTTGCCCAAGACCCGCTCCGCCGCGAAGGCCGTCTTGCCAAACAAGCCAAAGGGAATGAGCACGAAGCCGGCCAGCGTCGTCAGCTTGAACTCGATCAGCGTGACGAAGAGCTGAATGGCCAGAATGAAGAAGGCCAGCAGAACCACGATCCATGCGAACAGGAGAACGACGATCTGGACGAAATTCTCGAAGAAACTGATGTAGCCCATCAGGTTCGAAATCGAATCGAGCATCGGCCTTCCGGCATCGAGTCCGACTTGGGCGATCTTTCCCGGCCGCAGGAAGTCTGACGCTGAAATACTTGATCCAGATGCCTTCAGCCCGAGGCCGGCAAAGCTCTCGAAGACGATCCGTGCGAGATTGTTCCAATTGCCGATGAGATAGGCGAAGATCCCAACGAACAGCGTTTTCCTTACGAGACGCGCGATGATGTCCTCGTCAGTGCCCCAACTCCAGAATAACGCGGCAAGCGTGATGTCGATGGCGGCAAGCGTTGTCGCGAGATACCCGACCTCGCCACCCAGCAGCCCGAAGCCGTTGTCGATGTAGCGGGTGAACGTCTCAAGGAACTGGTCGATGATGCCGGTGCCGGTCATGGCTTAGCTTCCTCGGGCGCCCTGGCGGCCGGATATCCTTGCGGCATCCGGCTCTGATCTTTTGGCACGGCTGTCGGGCCGGTTACCGCAGAGGCAGCACCGTCCCGTCTGACAAAGAAGCGACGGCGGTTTTCGGCCCAGACCTTCTGGCAATGCTGATAGCCGGCGGCATCTTCCGAAGAGACGGTGCGGCAGCGCTCAAGCTCGGAACGGTCAACGTCTTTGGCCTGCTCTGCCGTTTGCATCGCAGAGGTATTTTCTCCGCCACGAAGCTTGATCGCGCAGCCTGCGACGACCAGCACCCCGACCGACATGAGTAGCGATAGCGCTTTGAATGGGCCTGTATCTGTCATCAGTGGAACATCCGCACGTCCTGGGATTGATAGCCCTGCCCCGGCGTCAGAAATCGACGGAGCTGTTCTCGCCCCTGGTGCTGGGCTGCAGCGCGCTGCGCCGCTTCAAGGCTCTGGGCCCGACCTTGTGCCGCGACAGTGGCGGTGAGATCGGCTAGCTGCTGCGCCTGAAGCGCGAGGATCTGATTGCCGGCCTGGGTCGCCTGCAGGGCGCCGCTGGCACCCTGGCTCGACGTCACGAGCGCCGATGTCTGAATGCGATTGGTGTCGAGGTTGCCAACAACGCCGGCCTGGACCCGGAGCGCGTCCTGCAACGCGGCGACTGAGTTTTGCCAGCGCGATTGAGCGTTGTCGATCAGCAGCTGGCTGGACTGGCTGCCGCTCGCCGGCGCATAGCTGGTCGAAAACGCGTGGTCGATCTGTTGAACGTCGTAGGCGATGCGCTGGGCCTGGGCCAGCAATTGCTGGGTTCGCTGGATCGATGATTGCAGTTGCTGGAGCGAGGAGTACGGCAAGCTTGCGAGATTCCTGGCCTGGTTGATCAGCATCTGCGCTTCGTTCTGCAATGAGGTGATCTGGTTGCTGATCTGCTGCAGCTCGCGCGCGGCGGTCAGCACGTTTTGCACGTAGTTGTTGGGATCGAAGACGATCCACTGCGCTCGTGCGGATGCCGTGACGCAAAGCGTCAGGGCGATGGTGCTGGCCGCGGCAAATAGACCAAGGCGTCTCATTGCGACTTCTCCAGATTGATGAGACCGGGAATTAGGTCCGTGGCCCAGGCGGCGCCGCGGTGCTGAAGCCAGACCGGTACGAACCCGTCAGGTCCATGCTCGGCGAGGAGCTGTGCAATGGACGCCTGGTCTGTCTTGGATGAGGCCGCTGTGAATGCGAGCGCAACTTCGCCAAGTCCAAGTTCGAACATCCGGTTGCCGCGGCGAGATTGGCAGTAGTAGTCACGCTTGGGCGTTGCCCGTGCCAGAAGCTCGATCTGGCGGTTGTTGAGTCCGAAGCGGCGGTAGATCGCAGTGATCTGCGGTTCGATGGCCCGTTCGTTCGGCAGCAACAAGCGTGTTGGGCAGCTTTCGATGATCGCGGGGGCGATCGCCGAACCATCGATGTCCGACAGCGATTGGGTGGCGAAGATCACGGAGGCGTTCTTCTTGCGAAGCGTCTTCAGCCATTCGCGAAGTTGGCCGGCAAAATCCTCATCGTCGAGGGCAAGCCAACCTTCATCGACAATGAGGAGTGTTGGCCGGCCGTCGAGGCGGTCCCCGATACGATGAAAGAGATAGGCCAGCACGGCCGGGGCCGCGCTCGTTCCGATCAACCCTTCCGTCTCGAACGCCTGGACCGAGGACTCGCCAAGGCGCTCGAACTCAGCATCAAGCAGGCGCCCGGACGAGCCACCGAGGCAATAGGGTTGCAGGGCGCGTTTCAGGGAGTTCGATTGCAGGAGGACCGACAGGCCCGTCAGGGTGCGTTCCTCCCTCGGCGCTGACGCGAGAGACGTCAGCGCCGACCACAGATGGTCCTTGACCTCTGGGGTGATCTCGACCTTTTCGCGTGCCAGGATCGCACCAATCCATTCGGTGGCCCATCCGCGCTCCGAAGGATCGTCGATCCAGGCCAGCGGCTGCAACGCGACGGGTTGATCGCCTCCGTCAGACAAGGCACCACCGAGATCATGCCAATCGCCACCCATGGCAAGTGCGGCCGCCCGGATCGAACCACCGAAGTCGAACGCAAACACCTGGGAGTTCGGGTAACGACGGAACTGCATTGCCATGAGGGCGAGCAGGACCGACTTGCCAGCACCTGTCGGCCCCACCACCAGGGTATGGCCGACGTCACCAACGTGGAGCGAAAACCGGAACGGGGTGGATCCCTCGGTCTTGCCGAACAGCAGCGGCGGAGCGCCAAAATGCAGATCCCGCGCCTCGCCCGCCCATACAGCCGACATCGGAATCATATGGGCGAGGTTGAGGGTCGACACCGGCGGCTGCCGCACATTGGCATAGACATGCCCGGGGAGACTGCCGAGCCAGGCTTCCACGGCGTTCACTGTCTCGATCATGCAGGTGAAATCGCGGCCCTGAACGACCTTCTCGACCAGGCGGAGCTTTTCATCCGCAACATTGGCAGCACCGTCCCAGACGGTGATCGTTGCCGTGACAAAGGCCTGTCCGATCTGGTCCGATCCCAGTTCCTGCAGCGCCGCGTCGGCATCGAGTGCCTTGTTGTGGGCGTCGGTATCGAGCAGCGTCGACGCCTCATTGGTCATGACCTCCTTGAGGATGGCGCCAATCGACTTTCGCTTGGCGAACCACTGGCGGCGGATCTTGGTCAAAAGCTTGGTGGCATCGGTCTTGTCGAGCATGATCGCCCGGGTCGACCAGCGGTACGAGAATGGCAGGCGATTGAGGTCATCCAAAATTCCCGGCGTCGTTGCCCCCGGGAAGCCGACGATCGTGAGGACTCGCAAATTCGCCGAGCCCAACATCGGCTCGAGACCGCCGGTCAGCGGCTGGTCCGCCAACAACGCATCGATGTACATGGGAATTTCGGGCACGCGAACCCGATGACGCTTGGTCGAGATCGTCGAGTGCAGGTAGGTCAGCGTGGCCTGATCATCGAGCCATGCGCATTCGGGCATGAATCCTTCCAGAAGCCCGAGTACGCGGCTGGTTTGATCGATAAAGCCGCGAAGTACCTCGCGAGCATCGGCTCCAACGGTCCGATCGCGCCCTTCATAGAGCAGTCGCTCTGCCTTGGCTGCGCCCTCCTCCGGAGGCAGATAGAGGAAAGTCAGGAAGTAGCTGGACTCGTAGTGGGCGCCGGCCTCCTCGAACTGGGCCCTGCGCTCGGCGTCGACCAGCGCGGATGCGACATCCGGAAATGTGCTCGGAGGATAGCTGCCGGCAAAATGGCGCTGCGCCTCAACGAACACGGCCCAGCCGGATCCCAGGCGGCGAAGTGCGTTGTTCAGACGACCGGCGACCGCGACAAGTTCAGCTGGCACCGCGCTATCGAGGTCGGGTCCACGGAACTTCGCTGTCCGCTGGAACGAGCCATCCTTGTTCAGGATGATGCCCTTGTCGACGAGGGCGGCCCAAGGCAGGAAATCGGCAAGACGCGCATTGGAATGGCGATATTCGGCAAGGTTCATCATGACCGAGAACTCAGAGGTTGAGATGACCGGGAATGCGCAGATGGCGCCGCACGACATCCACAAAGGCGGGATCGCGCCTGGCAGCCCAGACGGCGGCCATGTGGCCGATGAACCAGAGGACAAGACCTGCGATCCAGAGCCGCAGTCCGAGTCCAAGGGCGGCCGCCAACGTGCCGTTGACGATGGCGACCGCCCGCGGCGCACCGCCCATCAGGATCGGCTCGGTAAGCGCACGGTGAACCGGCACGACAAAACCTGCGACCGCCTCGTCCATCAGATCACCACGCCGCCGCCGAACGAGAAGAACGACAGGAAGAAGCTCGAGGCGGCGAATGCGATCGACAGACCGAACACGATCTGGATCAGCCTGCGAAATCCGCCGGATGAATCGCCGAAAGCGAGGGTAAGGCCGGTTACGACGATGATGATAACGGCGATGATCTTGGCGACGGGGCCTTCGACCGATTGCAGGATCTGGTTGAGCGGCTGCTCCCATGGCATGTTCGAGCCGGCCGCCCATGCGGGCGCTGTCGTCAGTACAACCTGGCTGGCAATCGCCAGCAAAGCAGCTTCTCGGGGAATACGGAATCGTGGACGCATGTCAGTCTCCTGCTGGTGAAAGGCTGTAGTCGCCGGCGGCGCCAAGCCCTGTAACAAGGGCGAGTTCAGCGAGGCGACGGTCAGCACCGCGCCCCCCGAGCACGGCGACGAGGTTGATGGTTTCGGCGATCAGGGCGCGCGGAACCGTGATGACCGCTTCCTGGATGAGCTGCTCGAGCCTCCGCAGAGCGCCGAGCGCACTACCCGAATGAATGGTGCCGATTCCGCCGGGGTGACCGGTGCCCCACGCCTTCAGGAGGTCGAGAGCTTCGGCGCCGCGGACCTCGCCGATCGGGATGCGGTCAGGACGCAGTCGAAGCGAGGAGCGGACAAGGTCGGATAAAGTGGCTACGCCGTCCTTGGTCCGTAGCGCTACGAGATTGGGCGCCTTGCATTGAAGTTCGCGCGTATCTTCGATCAGGACGACGCGGTCAGCGGTCTTCGCTACCTCGGCCAGAAGCGCGTTGGTCAAGGTGGTCTTGCCGGTCGATGTGCCACCGGCCACCAGGATATTCTTGCGAGTGGCGACCGCACTCCTCAGGGCGTCGGCTTGCCCGGAGCTCATGATCCCGGCGGCGACGTAGTCGTCGAGCGTGAAGACGGCGACCGCGGGCTTGCGGATGGAGAAAGCGGGGGCAGCAACGACCGGAGGCAACAGGCCCTCAAAACGCTCGCCGGTTCCGGGAAGTTCAGCCGAGACGCGTGGTGAGCTTGCGTGCACCTCCGCGCCTACATGGTGGGCCACCAGACGAACGATGCGCTCGCCGTCCGCCGTCGACAAGGTTTCGCCAGTGTCAACCAACCCACTCGACAATCGGTCAATCCAAAGCCGCCCATCGGGATTGAGCATGACTTCGACGATCGTATCGTCTTCCAGGTAGCCTGCGATTGCCGCGCCAAGTGCGCTGCGGAGCATTCGCGCACCGCGCGAATTCGCTTCCGATTGAATAGATTTGATTGCCACTGCCGTCCCCACCGAATGAGAACGTCTGGAGCGTTCTCGGATCGGTTGATTAGAAAACGCACCAATGGATTTGGCGCAACAAGCGCTTACGGTAAGCGTAGATTGGCGTAGGAAAAGAAAGATCAAAAACTCATATTCGCACCGCGGAGCTAACCGGAGCGCTGCTGAATATTGATGCTATTCGTCGGCAAGCTTACTGCGGACGTGCCTCACCACTCCGAATCGGTATTCGCCGGCATGACCACGAGCAATTGTTCGCACGGCATGAACGTTTCGACTGCGTCGGAAACGCTAGCGGGCAAACGGAGCGGGTTTGAACCCATCCGCCGCCCGAAGGATCCAAGCCATGGTAGAGCGAACCAGACAAACGCGGCGATCTGCACCACCAGATTGAGACCGAACGCGGCTTGATAGGCAAAGACGGTCCTGTGGCCATCCACCACTGGCCACTGCTGCAAGATGAGGCCGGTCCCGCATTGGGAAACAAATGCCCAACCGAAGTGCAGCACATTCAAGGCGCCGTTGGCACGACCGGTGAGTTCCGGCGGAAAGTATTCAGCGATTGCCGCGAAGCTGACCACAGTCGCGGTTCCAGCGATTGCGATCACTGACCACGGCAAGATTGATGGCAAGGGCAAGCGAAGGATCAAGGATAGCTGGGCCGCGATGAATAGCCCTGCGATCGCGGCCACGATGATCTCTACTCCAGCCCGTCTTTGTCGGATGCAATGGACCAATGTCCCGAACGACCAGGCGCCGCCGCAAAGAACGATGGACATCGTGAACAGCTGTCCAACAAGCCTCGGATGGTCGAATCTCTCCACGTCGGTTAGCCATGGCGATGCCCACAACCCTTGCAGAGACCAGGCCGATCCGATGCAAGCGGCTGACAATGGGGCAATTCGCCAGAAACGCGGATCGCCCAAAACAGAGCTAAGGGTATTGCGAATGGTAGATCGGCCCATGATGCGCTCAGGCACCACGACGTAGATTAGAATTGCCGTCGCTCCGGTAGCGAACGCCAGGATCTCAAAGAGCTGCCGCCAGTTCATCCAACGGAGCAGGTATTCGGCGGGGGCCGTAGCGGTCACAGCTCCCAGCGATCCCAGCATGATCATGTAGCCGTTGAGCAAGGCAACTCGTTCCTTGGGAAACCAAAGGACGATGGACTTCAGTCCTGCCATCAGCGCCGCGGCCACGCCAAGCCCGAGCATGGCACGCGCGATCAAAAGTGACAGGAAACCAGTCGCTACCGCGAACAGTGCGGCCCCCGCCGCTGCGACCAGGAGCAGAACACTCTGAATGCGGCGCGGACCAAAGCGGTCCAACGATATCCCGATGGGAATCTGGACCGCCGCAAAGACAAGGAAATAGACCGACGTAAGCAACCCGAGATCGGCAGTCTCCAGACCGATATCCGAGCTCAGCTGACCGCCAATCAAAGCGTTGATCGTTCGAAACACGTACGAGAGATAATATCCAGCAGCAAAAGGTAGAAAAACGCATGCGATTCGACGCCATGCTGTTAAGGCTTGCATGCTGGCTCACTCCGTTGCTATCGGTTCGTGCGAGCCGGTAGCGCGTCCAGCTTTTTGTGGGCTTGGCTAAATTGGTGCCGTCGTAGGCTGGCGTTGAAAAAGAAAGGCCGACCTGATTTGTACTTGGGCGCGAACTGATAGATTCATCAAGTCCGCTTTAAAGCCGACTCAATCGGTCATTGATGTTTGCCGGCTTCAGGCCATGTCCAGACTTATGCAGCGCTCTCAATCGCGTTTCCTTCCGAAGCCTTCAGTGCGGCTGGTGCGCAAGTTGTTGCTGCTCTGTTCAGTCGATGGGCAGCTTTAACCATCGCCTATTCTAGTCTATCGTCCGTACGCGCCAGATCGCCCTAGTACTCAGCGAGACAAGCCGTCCCAGGAAGGATCGGGATGATGGAGTCATTGCCCAGCCGCACCGCACTCGCAACGTCGCTGATGAGAGCGCTGCATTCGCGGTTCGACCCGTCTCCCCTTTTCGACGATCCCTGGGGCGATCGACTCGTTCCCGAAGCTGAACGCGAAAGGATGACTGAGCGTGTATTGGCCCGCATGGATAAAGACGCGCGTGCCCGTGCCCTGCAGGGAACCAATACAGTGTTGGACGACTTCCTGCTCGCCAATACCGCACTGCCTGGAGTGGTAATCCGCTCTCGCTATGCAGAGGACGCGCTGCGCGAGGCGACAATCAGGGGCATCAGTCAGTATGTCCTTATCGGCGCCGGGTTGGATAGCTTCGCGCTTCGCCGGCCCGCTTTTTCCTACGCCCTGACGATCTTCGAGATAGACCATCCGGCGACGCAAACGATGAAGATCCAGCGTATTAAAGAATGCGGCATGTCGCTTCCGCCGTCTGTACATTTCATCGCTGCCGACCTCACGAACGACGATTTGGTGTCTGCTTTGGCTTGCTCTTGCTTCCAGAAAGACAAGAAAGCATTCTTCTCGTGGCTCGGCGTTTCGGTGTACCTGACACGCCAAGCCAATCTGGCAACCTTGCGTGCAGTGGCAACTTGCGGTGCTCCGGGAAGCGAACTTGTATTCACCTATATGGACCAAGCCGAGTTCGCCCAGAACACATCGCAATCACCACACAACGAGAATGCTAACCTGGTAGCGCAGACCGGCGAACCTTGGATTTCGGGATTCTATCCGGATGAAATCATCAACGATCTCGCCTGTGTTGGACTTGAGCTGGTTGAAGATCTAGACGGAAAGGCAATGTGGGAACGCTATCGGCGAGCAAGCACCACACTCGGACAGCCCCCCGCCAGCTTGCACATAGCCTTGGCGCGAGTGGGGAAAAGGTATTGGTGAATGCCGTCGAGCGCGGCACTGATGTCGGTTTTGGGGACGGGCGCTTGTTGAGCTAAGGCTGCTCGGCGTCTGACTCACCAGCGACAGCGGACGTCACCGCGGCTCCAGTGCTTTTCGGCTCAGGGCCAGAGAACACTCTGCTGGTAAGCAAGCAACGAAGGATCCTGGTGATCTCATTGCTCGCGGACGCCAGCCTTTCTAAGTCCATCAAGGATGCTGTCGTACTCACGGCGAAACTGCGCATTGCTCGAACGTGCGTAGCCTATTTGACGGAACCATTGGACCGTGAAGTCCGGCAAGATTGCATCCAATTCGGTCGTCACTTGGGAGGTCATTTCAAGTTGGCCGGTGGCTCCATAAGCTGAAATCAGATCCACATACGGCATCCAGTATAATTTGTTCAGATTGATCGAGCGCCTGCATTCCTCAATGGCCTCGTTGTATTGCTGCACATGGGCGTGAGCATGGCACAGGAAGAAATGCCAGGTGCTACGCGCCGGATCTTTGGGACTTAGGCGTAAAGCAATCTGAACTGGGTCGAAGGATTCGTGCGCGCGTCCCGCTGTGACAAGTGCAATTCCTTTTGTTGCGTATGCAAGCGGCGAATTTGGGTCGGCTTCCAAAGCGGCGTCGAATTCAGATAACGCTCCCTCGGGATCTCCATAGAGTAAAATGTTTCCTTTGGTTATGTGCGCATTCGCGCTCGTCGGCCGCTTTGAAAGAACTTTATCAATTAAGCTGGTGGCGATCTTTTTGTCTTCCGTCACGGCAGTTGACCAGCCGCTGAGTATGCCGCTCGCTATGCACCACGCTTTACCGAGCATCGCATCAACGTGGTCCGGATCGAGATGCAGCGCGGCCTCAAACAAGTCCTTTGCCTCGGTGATCGTTACGTTGCTCTGAGGTCCATAGACTTTTGCCCACCCGCGCATCGTGAAATCCACGGCATCTGGATTCGCGGGCTGGTCCATCAAACTGCGACGACTTTCGGCCTGGATGAGTTCAACGTTGAGAGAGCGGGCAAGCCGCGCCGTCACCTGGTCCTGCAGGGCGGCAAGATTCATCCGATCGCCGTCAAAACGATCCGACCAGACGTCACGACCGGTCGAAAGGTCTGCAAGCGACACGTTCATCCGAACCCGATCTCCAGCCCGTTGCACGGCGCCCTGCACCGCCCATCGGATACCAAGGTCCTTGCCGAGCGTCTTGAGATCGACCTGCTTATTCCTATAGGTGAAAGCCGTCCCGCGTCCGATCACGAATGTATCGGGCATTTGCGCGAGGTCGGTCGTCAGATCGGTCGTAATGCCGTCGGCGAAATAGTCCTGCTCTGCATCGTTGTTGAGGTTTGCGAATGGCAGGACAACGAGAGACAAACGGGGAGCAATGTCGGGCCGGGCCGTAGCCTCTTTCTGCGTTTTCTGGCTTTCCGGAAAGACGTCTGTGCGTAGCGTCTTCCAAACAGTCCAGTACCCGACGAGGCCACCCGCGATAGCACCCACAGCCGCAATTGAGGCGAGCGCGCCGCCGATCAACTGCAATCGTGCCCGCAAGCGGATCCTTAAACTGCGATCAGATGGCCGCTTCCCCGGTCGCTCCTGATCGGATTCTGCTTCGTCCGGCTGCCTGTTATCGGATGGCGGCTTGCCAGATGGATCGTTGGAGACCTCCCAGTTTGTCACCGCCGCCTCCCGCACGGGCTATACGCCCGGATTTCGAAACCTAGCAGAATTGCACGGCTTCAGGTTGGGTCATGGCCTCTGACTCATTCGCGTTCTTTTAAGTTGCCGCTCGACAGTTTCCAGCGCTCGCGGGGCGGCGGCATCAATGAGCCGCGGGACGCCCTGCTGACAGTGCTTTACGGTCTTTTAACCAACCCTGATCAGCTCGAGGCCGTGCGGGCAGAGGGCAAATGGCGCGCAGCCTTCGGCACGAGCCCGACCCAAGCCGAGAAGTCCCGCCCCGATCGGAAGGTCTTGGCATCGGCAACGCTTGCGACTAGCGCCGTTGGCAGTGCTGGACCGACGCCAGGGATCGCATCCAGTCGCTTGCTCGTCGCGTTTGATCGATGCCAGGCAATAATGCCCTTATCGAACTCCAGGATCTGAGCCTTCAGTCCCCGCAACTGACCGCCGAGAGCCGCAAGACACGCGCGGGCCACCTCCGGGACCCGGCGGTCGGCTGGATCGGCGACGACTTCCAACAGCTGTTCCACACCCCTGCGCCCGACGGGGGCAACAATCCCGAACTCGGCCAGATATGCGCGGATCGAGTTGATGACGGCAGTCTGCTGGCGAACGAAGAGATGGCGCACGCGATGAAGCATCAGACAGCTCTGTTGCTCGATCGTCTTGGTCGGCACGAACCGCATGTTGGGCCTTGTGACCGCCTCGCAAATAGCCTCTGCGTCGGTGCTGTCGTTCTTCTGCCGCTTGACGTAGGGCTTCACATAGGCCGGTGGCATCAGTCGCACCGTATGCCCCAACGCCTGCAGCTCGCGGGACCAATGGTGCGATGAAGCGCAAGCCTCGATCCCGACTAGGCACGGCGGCAACTTCTCAAAGAAGGACAGCACGAAACGGCGCTTGAGCTGACGGCGTATGATCACCTTGCCGGCTGTATCAACCCCATGCACTTGAAAGACCGACTTCGCGATATCCAGACCAATCGTTGAAATTGACTGCATAGGCTGCTCCTCCGAATCGTGGGAGCCTTAAACGGCGCCCATTGTTTGGCACTCTCGTGCCCGTGGAGGAGCCGTCCACAGCATCACAAGCGGAAGTGAATGCAAAGGAGGCGGCCCTGATCACGCCCTGTGTTCCGGGGACCAGCTCTGATTGGTCATCCAAGAACGCCATCGAGACACCTCCAGCAGCGGCGATCAAAAGCAGATGGCTTTGGGAAGAGAAGCCCGCGAGAGACGATCCAACAACGCCGGACGCTGTAACGAGAGCGAGCTGCCAGCGCCGCCCTTCCAGAGAGTAATCGACAAGCGCACTTGGAAACGCAACCAAAACACTCAAGAACGGGAGCCCAACCAACCAACC
Source organism: Bradyrhizobium sp. CAR08 (assembly GCF_052871955.1). Lineage (NCBI taxonomy): Bacteria > Pseudomonadati > Pseudomonadota > Alphaproteobacteria > Hyphomicrobiales > Nitrobacteraceae > Bradyrhizobium > Bradyrhizobium sp. CAR08. The sequence continues at coordinate 3,239 of NZ_JBIXJX010000017.1, read as the reverse complement.
AAGAGCACTCGTCGACCCAAACAGAAAGTCGAGCACGCCGCCCATAAGCAGCGGCCCGACTATGAGAAACGTAAAAATGCGTTTCATTGGGTCAATGCCTCGCAAGAAAGGCGATCCGTTCGGAGCGTGGTGGCTCGTATAACCGGGTTGTGTTAACGCGGCACGAAGCCGAATCCGACAAACGTCTGCTACGGGTCAATAGCTGCCCATGCAACGGCGTGCAGCACAGGTCCGCTAAGGGCAGAACCGGCCCAATGCACTCCCTCAGGGATGCTGGTTTACTGCCCTCAGGAGTCCGCGCGGCTAGGCCAGGGGTAAGGGCCACGAGCGGCCGTTGCTTGCGGCTTAACGGGAGAGCCGCGGGGTGGGATGGTGTTAAGTCATCCGATGCCGCTGTTGGCGCATGATAGCCCGCGGGTCGTCAGCGTATTCCCGCGCCACTCGGCGAGCTTCTGAAGTGCGCTCATCCAGCTCAGTGACGGTGACTATCTGTTCGACGCTCCGGGCCAGCTGCTCATAGTTATTCGCAACTTGGCGGAGCGTATTTCTGGTCTGCGGGAATTCGCAGCAGTCGGCTTTGGTGCGAAATTCCTCGGCGCGCATCCGCCAGTACTTCGCTGTGTGCATTCGTTCGATACCCATGGCCAAGCCCTCGAATGGACCGTTGAGTCGCCATTCGCCGGGATCGCTTCGGCTGTCCATAAGCCGCGCTCCGACTTGAGGCTAGTTGTACAGGCGTCGATCTCCCTAGTCGTATCAATTGATACAGCCGCCCGTTAATTTTCGCATTTGCCTAGCTCGCCTAAGCACGGGAGCCATTTGGATGCGCATTCCGCTTCGGTTCAATAGCGGACCATCCGTCCGCCCCCTTCACGGCAGCGGCCGCTCGCCTCAGGGGCGCGGAGTTTTACGACGGTCCAGATTTTCGACGGGCTGCTCTGACCGTTCCAGCTGTTCTTGGCTCTGGGCGAGCAAACGGTAGCTGCTTTCCATCTGCTCGTAGAGGTGGCGGGTGGGCGGATGTGACATCTGCTCTTTGAGCCGGCGATAGAAGTCGGCCCGCTCCAGGTACTTGGCGACCTTCGCTGATGGCATCGTGAAATTCTTGCTCTCTCCGTCCAACCCGGTGCCGCCGGGATCTCTGTCAAAATTGGCTTCCGCGTTTCTCGGCGGCTTCGGCGAGCTTCATCCAGTCGCCCGCGAGCCGCAACCATACTTCGGCGGCGTCTAGGCTGACCGCTGTCGCCGCCTGTTGGCGGCACTCATCCGCCTGCTCGCGGAACCGTTTGCATCCTCTTGGCTCATGAGCCGAAAATAGCCACAACGCCCTTTGCGGTCTACTCCCTCAGCGATGCGGCGGCTCTTCTGGCGGACTGGGTGGCGGCAGTCCATATTCCATGGCGCGCTTTGCCGCCAGCTTTCGATAGGCCGCCGCCTGGTTCAACAGTTGGGTTTTGAAGGTCGAATCCTGCTCGCCCGCCGCCAATTTTTCCAGGCTCACGGCGCGCTCTAGGTATTCAGTCAACAGTTTCATCGCCGCCCCCGGCTTCTCTCTGATCCTCAAAAATCGCAAGGCGCGCCCGGTCCGCGGGCCGGCACAAGCTGCTCAGTGCGAACCACTGGGATTTCTTGCCGCCGTCGTACAGGTCGCTGGCGATCTGCTCGATGGTAGACCGATGGTTTTTGAACGTCCGGCGATGTCATTCGGATCGGCGCCGTCGGCGGCGGCACGTTCGCGTAAGGTGGTCCATTCGACCCGGCAAGTGATACGGTCACCGCCGCTGAACATCGCGAATAGAACGGCTTCAGGCGGCGCCTCCTCGAAGTCGCCGGATGGGTCTGGGGTAAGGGGCATCTCGAACTCTCCGTGTCAATTGCGCGCGGATGCCAACTGTCGACCTCGCCCGTCGATCCTATTTTGCTCTCTCAGGGGCAGCGCGATGTCCTGGAGTCCGCTTCGGGTCAACAGCAGCGGTAGCCGCGATGCTGGATTGTCGTCGGGTTTGCCTCTGACAGCCGACATGACACGGGTTCGAGCGACCATCGGCTAAGCAATCTTAGGCCCGCCGCGAACCCGCCGCTGACTCGACTTAATCGTCCGGTTCGTATCATTGCGCCTTAAACTAATGTGTGTGACCATATGGCTCCGGCCGCCCGATGCCGATGAAAAGCGAGTGCCAATGACTGTTTTCTTAGGCTCGGTGTTCGTAATGGACGTTGACAGCAAAGCTACGTTCGCCTTCGAGGCGAAGAACTTCCCAGAGGCACTCGAGCTATGCAAAGAGGGTTGGGTTCGTGAAGACCTGATTACGATGACATCGAACGGCGTGCCGCTTTGCTCCTCCACGGCGAAGTTGACAGTTCGCAGAGCTGACGAAGCCGAGATTGTCATCTATCGCAACGCCGCTATCCAAGCCCAGACCGAAAACTTGGTTCTAGCATATCTTGTCGATTTGGACCGCGCTTAACGCGCAACGGCTCGAAAGCGGCTGGCGAGACAAGCGTAGCTCGGCGTCGAGCTAACCGACTACAGCGGACATCACGGCGGCTGAAACGATCTTCGGCTTAGGGCCACAAGTGGGAACCAATGAGCCGCTCCTTGCTCAATGGCGTCGGTTAGTGCTCCCGCGACGATTTCCCGTCGGCCCCGATGAGCGGACATCTTAAGTGCCCATCGCAATGTCTCAAACGGGCTGCTGTGAACAGGTCACAGTCCAGCGCTTATGCCCCGGCCCCGGCAGCGTCGGCTTCATCTTCGCCAAGGTCTTTGCCCCAACGAGTTTTCGCAGCCGCTTGCATGTCCCGCTTCTTCGCGTTGCCTTTGCCGGTGGCGGGGATTTTCAGTTTGCTGAGGTGGATCGCCGACCATGGGAGCCCGCCAGCTCGCAGGCGAGTACGGCAGCTCCGAGCATGGGGAAGAGAGCTTTGACGCTGGAGAACTGTCCGGAGAAAGGTTCTTCGATACAGACGCCGATGCAGTCCGGCCCGGCAAATCTCTGGACGACCTCGTGAACGCCGACCGTTCGGCTGCCGGTGTTGCCTGTCATTCGGCCTGCAATATTGGCTCTGACGCATATTCGATGATCGTGATTGTTTTTATGGCGCGCCAATCGCCTAGCCTGAAGGAGATCGAGCTTAGCGCGCCCGTACATTTGCCGTTTGACCAGCTTGAGCTTGGTGATCTGAGCTTCCACTTGGCCATTGGACCATGGTTGCGTGATAGCCGCGTGCACCGCGCC
>NZ_JBIXJX010000016.1:0-174806 GCF_052871955.1 Bradyrhizobium sp. CAR08 | reverse complement strand
GCTTGACGCCGAAGGTGACGATGCGCCCGGCGCTCGCGGCGGTGAGGCCCTGGCGGCACGCCGCGACGAACGCGGCATTGTCCTGCACCACGTGGTCGGCGGCGAGCGCGAGCACGATCGCCTCACTGGCGCGGTTCTGCGCGAACACCGCGCCGGCTGCGATCGCAGGACCGGAATCGCGCCGCATCGGCTCGAGGATCACGTCGGCCTCGATGCCGATTTCGGCGAGCTGCTCCAGCACCATGAAACGGTAGGAAGCATTGGTGATGACGATCGGGCGATCGAACAGCGAGGCCTCGGAGACGCGGAGCAGCGTGTCCTGGAAGGTCGAGCGCGTGCCGAACAGCGGCAGGAACTGCTTGGGGCGCACCTCGCGCGAAGCCGGCCACAGCCGCGTTCCGGCACCGCCGCACATGATCAGGGGGATAATGCGTTTGTCCAAATCTGCAGCTCCTTATAAATTCCAACGCAATAAACGTCGAAGGGTATACTATTCGGATTGGCGGCAAGACGCGAAAATTCGTAATTACCTTGATAAGGCTACCGATTGCCTATTCCGCAAATCTGAGCGCTATTAATCAAAGCTTGCTTTTTTGGCGCCGGTCGTCTCCCAATTCCCTCCGTTTTCGAGTACGACCGGGGAATCCAACTCAGAGATCATTATGACAAAAAAACGTGCACTCATTACTGGCGTCACCGGCCAAGACGGCGCTTATCTCGCTGAATTGCTCTTGGGCAAGGGATACGAAGTACACGGCATCAAGCGCCGGACCTCTCTCTTCAACACCGATCGTATCGATCATCTCTATTTGGACCCCCACGAGCCAAATCCGCCGTTCCGCCTTCATTACGGGGACCTGACGGACTCTTCGAGCCTTATACGTATTGTTGGTCAGGTTCAGCCGGATGAGATCTACAATCTCGCCGCACAAAGCCACGTCGCCGTCTCCTTCGAGGAACCCGAGTACACGGCGAACTCCGACGGCTTGGGGACGCTTCGAATTCTTGAGGCGATGCGGATCGTTGGGCTGGAAAAGACAACCAGGTTTTATCAGGCGTCGACATCTGAGCTGTACGGCCTCGTCCAGGAAATCCCGCAAAAGGAGACTACTCCTTTCTATCCGCGTTCACCCTACGCGGTCGCCAAGCTCTATGCTTACTGGATCACGGTTAATTACCGCGAAGCTTATGGCATGTATGCCTGCAACGGCATCCTCTTCAATCACGAATCTCCCGTTCGCGGCGAGACGTTCGTCACCCGAAAGATCACGCGTGCTCTTGCACGCATCCATTTGGGCCTGCAGGAACGACTTTATCTTGGCAATCTCGACGCGCTACGCGACTGGGGACACGCGCGCGACTATGTCGAGATGCAGTGGTTGATGCTGCAGCAGGAAAAGCCGGAAGATTTCGTCATCGCTACCGGCGTGCAGCACTCCGTGAGAGATTTCGTCAACATAGCCGCTAGCGAAGTCGGTATAAGGATCCGCTGGGAAGGCAGCGGTGTCGATGAGAAGGGTTATGATACTTCTACCGGCAAATGCATCGTCTCCGTCGACCCTCGTTATTTCCGCCCCACCGAGGTTGCCACTCTCTTGGGAGATCCCACAAAAGCGAAACAGAAGCTCGGATGGGAGCCGACGACCTCATTCGAGGCGCTAGTTCAGGAAATGATGAAGGAAGACCTCGAATCGGCAAAGCGAGACGAATTGATTAAGCAGCACGGATTCCGATACTTTCCGCGTCACGAGTAAGGACAGGATGGATCAACGACAACAATGAATGGAAGGAGGCGGGCGCCCATCCGCGGGCGCTCACTTCTGGCGGTTTTTTGCCAACACGCAACTCAGTCTGGCTTTCAAGGCAAACGAACTGCATCCTCCATTGGAGGCCCAATGTTATCGTTCGCGCTTGTAGCTCCGATACTTTTCTGCCCGGCCGGCTTGCGATCGCCCTCCATTATTTCTGACCACCGATGAACAATTGTCTGTCGGTCCCAGCGCTCAAGAGCGCGCCTTCTTCCTTCAGCGCCGTAATGCTGGCGGAGGGCGGATGCCTCGCTTAGCTCGCAAATTGCGACTTGAAGAGCGGAGGCGTCTCCAGGTGGAATCACGAGACCGGCGCCAGTTACTTCTGCCGCCAGCCCCGTACCCTCTTCGGCCATTGCGATTACTGGCCGAGCGGACGCGAAGATGGCGCCAAGTTTGGAAGGCAACACCAGATCGGCCGCCTTGGCCTTCTGTGGGATCAGATGAAAATCGGCGGTTGCCATTAACTCGTTGAAGCTTTCCTTCGGCTGAAGGCCGAAAAAATGGATATTGGAGTGCCCAACGGCCATTTGCTCAAGCCTCATCTTATCGGGACCATCGCCCGCGAGAATGAAGTGAATATGCGGATGGCTTTGTTCTAGCCCGATAGCGGCCGCGATTACGAATTCAAGACCTTGCTTGTTCGACATCGTTCCGGAGTAAAGCCCAACGATGTCGCTCTCACCCAGCTTCAGCTGCTCGCGATATGTCGTTATCCGCGAGGCGGGGCAGATCGCGCGGGTGTCAATCCAATTTCTGACCTCGACCGCTTTGTCGAGACCGACGCCCTTTACAATTAGGCGGTCCACCATCGGTCGAGAAATAGTCGAAACGTGATCAAACGACCTTAAGATCGTAGCTTCCGTCCTGAGCATCCATTTGCGCAAGGAATTGTTGCGCAGCAGACCAAGTTCGAACGCCGCATCCACCTCGAAGTCCTGAACGTGAAGCCATGACTTGGCACCGATGCGATGCGCAACGACTGAGACGAACGCAGCCGACATTAGAGAAGGGGCAACCGCGACCATCACATCTGGTCGCCAGGAGAGAGTATTTACGAGGACCGGCACCGCGCTCGAGAGTGCGAAAGAGGCGTGATGAATGAGCCTCTTCGCCCCCGACGGACGTCCAGGCACATAGATCGGCGTCCGCGTCACCCGAACGCCATCAATATGCCTCGATCGATAGTAGGAGTTGCGGAAGTCTGACGGAATCTTCCAGCCCGGATAATAAGGTGGAGCAGTGATCACCCTGACGTCGTGACCTTCGGCGACGAGGCTTTCACAGAGCTCGGTATTGTATTTCGCCACTCCGATCAGATCGGGGGCATAATTGATGCCGACCAAAAGAACACGCATAAAGGAGCAATCCAAGTAAGTTTTGAGAACTGAAATTATTGCAGACAGAATAGTTGAGCTCAGCTGGTGGCGCGAACCTCCAGATGACGGCCGTAGCCTTTCAGAAAATCCTGATATGCAACGGAGAGGCCAGTGCGAAGAGGAGTATTCGGTCGCCAACCAAGAGCCCGGACCCGCGAGCTATCGAGCAGCTTACGTGGCGTACCGTCGGGCTTGGACGTGTCGAAGACAAGCTTGCCCTGATAGCCCACCACGTCTGCAATCGTTCTCGCAAAATCGGCGATCGATAACTCGTCGCCGCTACCGACATTGATCGGCTTATCGCTTGAATAATTCTTTAGGAGGAAGACACACGCGTCAGCAAAATCATCGACATTCAGAAATTCACGCAGCGGCGTTCCGGTCCCCCAGACAGTCACCGTCGGAGCTTGCTCCAGCTTCGCTTCGTGAAACCGTCGGATTAGTGCCGCCGGCACATGGCTATGATCGGGATGGTAATTGTCGCCACGACCATAAAGATTGGTAGGCATCGCAGAGAAGAAGTCATCACCGAATTGGCGGCGGTACGCTTGACACATTTTGAGGCCAGCGATCTTCGCGATCGCATACCACTCATTAGTAGGCTCAAGCGGTCCGGTGAGCAGTTCATCTTCGCTGATCGGCTGCTTGGCATGCTTTGGGTAAATGCATGATGATCCCAAAAACAAGAGGCGCTGCACGCCGACGGCATGGCTGGCGCGGATGACGTTTAGTTCGATCGAAAGATTGTCACAGAGAAAGTCGACAGGAAAGTTGCTGTTGGCGGCAATGCCTCCAACCTTTGCGGCCGCGTGAACCACGACCTCAGGCCGCTTGGCCTCGAGCCATCGGATTGTTGGCTCCTCCTTGGTGAGATCCACCTCATGTCGATCGGCGAAAAGAATGGTGCAATTCTCAGATGCAAGGCGCCGAACGACGGCAGAGCCGACCATGCCGCGATGGCCGGCTACAAAGACGCGCTTTCCGGAAATATTGTACGTTGATGCCCCCGTCATATGACTACCCGAGCCTTCTCTCTATTTTTACAGAAAAATCCACTGCAGAGCCACTCTGCACACTCCACCACCGTGCAGTGCAGCATACCAACTTGTTAACACAATCTTTATCGGACAGCAGCCCAAGTTAGCGTCAAGTCGCTTTTTTGGTGAACAGCCCCTGGTTGCGCAATCCGGTGGCAGACCATTGACACAAAAATAGACAAAGCAGCCGTGCCAATCGCACGACTGCTTGCTTTATCCAGGTTAGCTAGTCGGTGAGGCTGATCAGTAAGCGCGACGCAGGATGGGGCCTTCCGGCGCGCAGACGCGATCCATGTACCAGCCGTACGGCGTCTCAACACGCACGAGCGGGCAGTGGCGCTGCGGCACATAACGGTATGGGTAGGGCTGGGCCCAGAAAGTTGCGGGCGTCGCCTGGCTCTCTCCTGTCAGGAGGGTCGCGCTTGCAGGCATTTGCATGCCCGCCTTGGCACCATTCGCCGCACCCAGGAATGCGGCAATTGCCAAAAAACCGACCCGCGCAAACGTGTTGTGCATCCTTAAAGCTCCTTTGCGCCGACGAACCTAATCTCAAAAGCCCAAAATGGGTTGCTTGTAGAATAGAACCCGGAAATCAGCCTCAAATCTCACAACTACAATACCAATTCGCTGGAGAGAAAGGCAACCGATCCGATGCGCAGATCGGACGTCCTGGGATGATATCGCGGCCAAGTGTGGCTTCTTAGCCCTACTTCGCCCCACCGAAAGCCCCTGGAGCAGCCAGATCAGGCGAACGACGATAGACGTCTTTCAATAGTTGGTAATTGATCGACTGAGATAGAGGCACCGTCTCCTCGGCGAGCTTTGCAAAAATGAGGATATCGCGCAGGGTTCTCCAACGACTTTCGTCGTAGTCGGCGATCCGGCCCCCCGTCGGCAGAACGAGACTTCGCTGCTGCTCGAGCTCGAACTTCAAACGATCCACATTAAGCCTGTCAGGGGCAATACCAACGAGAACCGGCACGCTGCGTGCATAGTCGGCGTAGGTGAACTGCCACCCTTTGATGAGACCTGCCAGCACCCCCGCCACGGCTGAGGGACGATCATGAACAAGGTCAGAGCTCGCGAAATAGACCATTCCCGGTACGTGGATGGCGTAATCTTGCGGCCTGATCACGTTAAGTCGAATAAAGTCAGGCTCGGATGGTCGTGGCTCCTGGCCGATCAAGCCAATGACAGCGTCCACCTCACCGGCACGCAGTACGTCGAACGTGTCGCGATCCGGGACCTTGGTGATTCGGCTGCGCGGCAAGCCGAGCTGCGCCATCATAGCATCGACCACTACTTCGCCCTCGCTCCCTTTACGGTAGCCCAGCCGCTTGCCGACGAGGTCGGCGGGGCGACGCAGGCCAGAGCTTTCCAAGCTGAAGATCACGATGGAAGTGTCCAGAAAGCTTGCCGCGAAAGCAGTCACCGGGACGCCGCGCCAGGAGCCCAGCAGGAATTTGTGGCCGCTGGTCACGCCAATGGCATGTTCACGTGCAACGGTTGCGACGAAATCCGGATCATCCGGGTCGGCACGTAGCGCAATGTTGGAAGGAAAGAAGGCTTCACGTTGGGCAATCATTTCTCCGGCGAAGCGTGCCCCAAAAGCGCCGTCCACAAGGAAGGCGAGCTGCGCTGCCGGGGGTGGGTGTACTTCGACCGGCAACGGCTCGGGTCGCAGCGCTAGAATGACGAGGCCAGCGGCCGCCATGGTCGAGAGAGCGAACAGCGCGGGTCGCTGGTATTTGGTTTTTGTTTTTCGGTGCGAGCGCGTTCGAGCCACCTGGCTAGTCCGTTCGTCTGCGCGATGCGCGCAAGGGTTGAGGTATTGGATGGGTCGAGATACACTGGTAGGGTTAAGGTTATTTTTCTCTGAGCATTGTCTTAACTACCATTTTGCTCGAATGCACTGGCGATACTGATAGGCAAATTTCGAAGGCGCACGGATTTCAGAACCATGACGATTGCATCCTTCCATTCCAGCCCGCTTCCCAATCGGGAGCCGAACGTCCGAATCTCGGACGCCCCCCTTCCAACGCGTGCACGGTCAGGGCCGAGCTGGCTGCGGCCCGCTGTGGTCGAACGGTTGATGATGACCGCGGATGGCGTGCTGATCATGGCTTGCGGCATCGGCTGCACGGTAATATACCACCTCCTCAGCGTCGGAGCCGTTGGCAATATCGACGTTTATGCCTCGGCGAGCCTGCTGGTGGCGATCAATTTCGGGCTCCTGGTCACGGTCCAGCACGGCTATGGGCTGAAGACTATTACCAACTTGCCGCGTTCATGGCGGATTACGCTAACCACATGGACCGGAGTTTTCGCCTCACTCCTGGCTATCGCCTTTACCATGAAGGTCAGCGACGAATTTTCTCGTGGCACGACAATCTCGTTCTATCTCTTCGGTCTCGTCACGCTCTCGTTTTGGAAGATCGCCGCCGCGCGCTGGACGACGAGATCGCTGCGAGCTGGCGCGTTTGCCAACAGCAAGGCAGTCGTTATCGCGGAGTGTGGGCTTCCAGCCTCTTCCGCCGCGATGATGGAGCTGCGGCAGCACGGCCACCGCATCGTGAGAACGATAGAGATCCGCGCCAAGGATTTGGGCTCTCCACTCCTGATGTCGCAAATTGGTCCTTCTTTCGACGACCTAATCTCCTATGCGCGGGAAAATAAGATCGAGCATATATTCTTGTTGATGAACTGGAGCCGGCAGCACGCAATTGACAGTATCCTAGACGGGCTGAAGATCCTTCCGATTCCGGTCCATCTCGTTCCGGATTCAAACGTGTCACATTTTCTGCGTTACCCGCTCGTCAACGCCGGGAATACCTTGACCGCCGAACTCCGGCGGGCGCCGCTTAGCTGGAAGGAGCGCGCGTTGAAACGCGTGCTCGACGCAGGCGGCGCCGCGGTCGCCCTAGTCATATTTGCGCCGATCATGCTGATCGCCGCACTACTGATCAAATGTACCTCGCCCGGGCCGGTATTCTTCCGCCAGACTCGCAATGGATTCAGCGGCCGCGCCTTCCTCATCTACAAGTTCCGGACCATGCGAGTTTTCGAGGATGGCCTCACCGTCGTGCAGGCCACGAGAAACGATCCTCGCGTGACGGCTATCGGCAAATGGTTGCGCAAGACCTCGATTGACGAGCTGCCACAGATCTTCAACGTGCTTAAAGGCGATATGTCGCTGGTCGGCCCGCGCCCACATGCCGCCGCCCACAATTCCGAGTACGAGCAGATCATCGGCAACTACGCCTTCCGCCATCATGTGAAGCCTGGCATTACCGGATGGGCCCAGATCAACGGTTACCGCGGAGAAACCCGGGCGCTCGAGCTGATGGAGAAGCGAGTGGAGCATGACCTGTGGTACATCAACAACTGGAGCTTGGCCCTTGACATACGCATCATCGCGCTTACCGCCGTTCGAGGATTCCGGCAATCTCAATCCTACTGAGCGCTATGTCTAATCAGCGAAAGAGACGTTTACTGTGACCGGGTTTCTCCCGTCTCTCTTGACGCTTGTACATCCGTCACAACACATTTGCGGACTAGCAAGGATATTCACAGGAGGAGTCAGCTCAGCAGCTTGTCGACAAAATTGATAAGTCGGGATTTGCGCTCCGATCGTTCCTCGCCTTTCCTGCAGTAATTAGAAGTGCGAAGCGAAGAAGCATACAGTGATATCTCCATGACGGATGCACTACTCACCGCCATCATTCTCACGAAGGATGAAGCGCTGCACATAACCCGGTGCATCAAAAGCCTTCGCGGCTGCGCGTCCCGGGTCGTGGTCGTTGACTCGTTTTCCTCTGACGGAACGGTGGAATTGGCGAAGTCCGCCGGCGCGGATGTGTATCAGCACGCGTTCCGCAACTACGCAGATCAGTTCAATTGGGCTTTAGATAACTGCGAAATTGCATCGGCCTGGACGATGCGCATCGATGCCGACGAGCATATCGATTCGGAACTCTCGTCCGCCATCGCCATGCAGCTCCCAGAGTTCCAGAGCAACGTTACCGGATTGTCCGTCACACGATACATCACGTTCGGCGGGCGCGTCATTCGGCATGGCGGCGTATCGCCCCAACAGCTGCTCAAAATCTGGCGAACCAATTGCGGCCGCATCGAAAGTCGCTGGATGGACGAGCACACCGTGCTCTCGCATGGCGACACCACCGCGCTTCCCGGCGCGCTGATCGATGACAACAAAAAGGACGTCAGCTTCTGGGTCGACAAGCATAATCGCTATGCGATCAGGGAGATGATCGACTTCCTGAACGCCGAGCACAAATTTTTTCAGGAAGATGCTTCCTTGGCCACGACAGGGGAAGCCAAGGCCAAGCGCTTCAAGAAACGATCGGTCTACAATCGGGCTCCACTGCTGTATCGCGCGCTCGCGCTGTTCGTTTATCGCTACATCTTCCGAATGGGCTTTCTGGACGGAAAGCAGGGCCTCTCGTTCAACCTCTTCCAGACCCTCTGGTACAGATATCTGGTCGACCTAAAGATCATCGAAGCGCGCAAGCTAGTTGCCCATTCCGGCATTGAAGAATTCAAACGAGTACTCAAACGAGATCACGGTTTTGAGCTTTGAGACTTCGGAGACCGGTTCACCTTGGTTTCAATTGCGGGAGGGCGCCGATCGCCCAGGCTGCCCTTCTCTCCAAAACCGCTGTCTGCATCAACCGTCCTTGCGAACCGGCATCTCTCTACCGTCCAAAGATCACGAATAGCGCAGCGCGTCGTATAAGCCCGGGAAAATCCGGCGAACAGAATTTGTGCCTACCTTGGCAATCCACAAGAACGCTGCCATGGCTCGGTTCATTTTGCTTTCTTCGACGTATATGCGCCAATGCTCCGCGTTGATTTGCCGCCGATGAGTGTCCCCTTGAGAAACTCCGCCCCTCTCGAACAGACAAACGTTGGCAGGGTACCGCAATGTCGATACCTTCGGATCGCTTAGCATTCGCGTCGTCAGCGCCCAATCAGATGAAAACTTGTACGAGAGATCGTATCCGCAGCCTAACGCACTCCGCAGGTAAAATATGGCCTGATGATGGGTGAACATCACGTAGAAATTCGCTTTGGGCGCTCGGGCTGGCTTCTGCCACCGCTGCTGCCCGTCCGTCTCGCAAGCATCACCGTATACAATCGTCGGGCGGCCATCATTGATGAGATGACTCACGCTTTGGAGGACGGACTGATCGAAGAAGCAGTCGCCCGCATTCATAAAAATGCAGTAGTCGCCGGACGACATTTTGATACCCTTATTCATGGCATCAAATATTCCGCGATCTTTTTCCGAGATGAATTTGACGCGCTTGTCATCAAGCTGCTCCAGCAACGCAGCCGTTCCGTCGGTGGATTTTCCATCGACGACTATCCACTCAAAGTTGTCGTAGGTTTGCTGAAGCACCGTTTCCAAGGTCTTCGAAAGACCTGGAGCATTATTAAAGGTGACGGTGATCACACTGAACTTGGGACTAGCGTCCGATCGAACCCGCATGGGATTATGACTCAAGATCATCATGCCCCCCGCGGGCACGCTTCGGCACCGCCGGATTGCCAACATATACCATTCGAGGTTCAAGGTCCTTGAATGTCACGCCACGGGCGCCCAATATTGCTCCCTCGCCCATCTTGACCCCCGGTCCTATGAAAGCCTCGGCCGCCACCCAACAGTTTCTCTCGATGACAATGGGTTTGGCCACAAGCTGGAAATTCGGATCGTCAATGTCATGCCCGCCAGCGCAAAGATGGGCTCGTTGAGAGATGATCGCACCAGATCGAATGGTAATCGGCGCCATGTTGTAACAGTTTACGCCCTCTGCCAAAATGCACCTCTCTTCCATCATCAGATGTGGAGGAAACCAAACGCGCGCGCTTCCACGAACGTCGGTGCGCTGTCCCATTTTTGCACCGAACAGTCGGAGCAAGGCACGCCTCCATCTGTGCATTGGTGCCGGCGTCCACGATGCCAGCAGTAGCCAGACCACATTCCACATCGCCCGTTGCAGGCGATTTGACAACGAAAAGCTTGCCCCACCATCCAAGGGTTTTGAGATCTTTGCGTCGATGATCGCCATATCGCTCGTCGCTCCCTGCGGCAACCGCTTCCCCAATCTAGACAAACTGCTCAATAGCGCCAAGCCGGGCAATCCCCCGCCACGGCACATGGGAGGATATAGTTACTTGGGTTACCGGACGCGCGGCAGAACCGAACCAGCGGCCGAACTTCGAAAGCAATTCCGACACCAACAAAGCCGGTCCAAATGGCGCCAGCCAACTGATGATTTCCGCCATTTATCCGGCACCTGGGCCATGATACAAGATGAGGCCGAAATCATTACTTGAATCCAGGGGATCGAAGCCGTTGTTGGCCCTAGTTCGCTGACAGATCGAGACAGACGGCCTTCGATGCTCGGCCGTCTTAAGAATAAACTGATCAATTGCTTTCAGTCATAAAGCACTGCTCTTAAATAGAAACTCTATACTTTCTGGATTGGCTCGCGATTCATGACGGCTAAGTACACTGTTTACCTCTGGGAGCCCGAAGTATCGCCCCACAAATTGCCCCTATACGAAGAATTGCTGCGCCACCCAAGGATTGCGCGTGCAACCTATATCGCCCAAGCGGACCTCCACGCCGGCCGCCAACGGGAGGGATGGCAAGTCGAAGTTGGGAACGAAATCCCTGTCTTGATCGCCCCAACGGCCGAACAGATTGACGAGATTGTTGCGAACTGTCCCAGTGACTCAATCCACATTTTCTCGGGCATGCATTGGGTCCCATGCATTGTAAGCGGACTACGAGCCGTCATAAAGCATCAGCGCAGGTTTGGCATTCTACACGAACCCCGCGTGCTGGAGGGGGTATCCGGCGTTGCGCGCCTGGGCCACTCTTGGCTGACAGAGGCCTCGCTCCGTCGACATGCGAGCTTCATCCTCGCGATCGGAGCTCACGGCCCAAGGTGGTTTCGGCTAACTGGCTATCCGAAAGCACGCATTTTCCCATTCGCCTACTTTTTAAGCAAACGCGCCGTGTCCGACGCCAGCTTCAACGTAGCGACCAACGCCGAGCCAGTCGTTACATTCCTGGGGCGATTGGAGGAGCTCAAAGGCATTCACTTGTTCTTGGCCGCCCTCAGCAAGATCACCAGCAAGGCGAAGTTCTACGTAGCGGGATTTGGGACCTGGTCTTCTCGGGTGGAGGATGCCCAACGCACGCATGCAAATCTTCAATTCCTGGGCGCGATCAAGATGGAAGAAGTTCCATATTTGCTGTCTAATACGGATATAATGGTGCTGCCCTCTATCACCATGGACGACGGGTGGGGGGCCGTCGTCAGCGAGGCACTTTTGGCCGGCGCGGCCGTCGTTTCCTCCAATAAGGTGGGCGCTTCAATGTGCCTGGCGGATCCAGCACGGGGGCGCATCGTCGACAGGCTATCGGGGGCTGACATTGCCCAGGCAATTGAGGATATCATCGATAGCGGATTGCTGAACGAAACCTGCCGTAAGGCCAGAGCCGAATGGGCCGACAAGCATCTGACCCAGCGCGCCGGTGTCGCGTATCTGCTTAACATTTTTGATCACGTTTTTAATGGGAAAGCTCGCCCGAATTCATTTGTCGCCGAACCATGACTTCTTCAGCACCAATTGACCCGCAGCAGAAATTGCTTCCTCGCAAGGTTTGGCCCTCGCCCTACCGAAGCAGCTCCAGCTCTGTGTCTTTCGGCCTGCGACATCTGGTTCTTTGCGCAGCTGCCGTCGTATTGATGTTTTCAAACGATGATAGCAATGCAGTCGCTTTCCAGGCGCTCGGCGTAATGCTTTTCGTCCTCTCGGGAGCCATGTTCTTTGTCACCGGCACCGACCTCACGCTGGAGATCACACCTTTCGATACTGTCGTGCTGATTTCGGTGCCTGTGTCCTACAGTGCGGCGGCCCTTTCCCAAGACAGCTATTCGCTGATGCACACGACGCTTTTCCTGGTCACCTACCTGTCCGCGATGATCATCGCCCGGCGCACGACAGCAGAAGAATTGATCATGTGCATACGTATTTCCACGATAGCCGTGCTTGCTCTTGTGGCTATCGTTTTCGGAGACACTTTGATTGCCGGTTTGATGCCAGGGCAACTCAAGCGCTGGGAACTGCGCGAAGCTCCGTTTGGAATGCACCCGAACCTTGCCGGCTTCAACTACGGCGGCTTCATCGTCATGGCCGCAAATTCTGGGCTGCTGAAGTGGCGATATAACTATTTGATTACCACAGCAATTATCGGCTTCTGCCTCGCCGTGATGCTCGTTGCATCGGCTCGCGGTGGCCTCTTGGCTGTCGCGCTGACGCTCGCGGTGTACGTATCAATAGAGATCCTCAGGGGCCAACGTTCGACAATCTATCTAATCATCATTGGCACGGCGTTCATCATCCTGTCGTTCTTCTACTGGGATAGCATCGTAGCCTATGCGTTCGAAATGCTGGATCTTGATTCAAAGCAGCGAGGGCTTCAATCGGGAGGGACCGGACGCTTCGAGATCTGGGCTCGCGGGATTGATTATATCTCCAACAGAAGCTGGGAGATATTCATTGGTAGCGGCCTGAGAACTGCCGGAAACATGGGCTTCCCTGTCGAGAGTTCCTACATTAACCTCGCCGTGGAGTCAGGTGTCTTCCTGACGGCGGCGATATTGATCAGCTTCTTGAGCGTATTAGCCAGATCTTATCGCAAACAGGGAAGCGGAAGTTCGTTTCATCGATTTGCGTTCTACACACTTCTCTTCGCGATGTTCCAGTCCATTTTCAATAGATATCTCATCGCAATCGGCAATCCGTTTTCATTGATGCTTCTGGTCATTGCATCGAAAGCTTCAATCAAGGGTAACCAGCGATATGGTGCAACTCCGGAGAACAATTTTACTGGCGAGCACGCTGCGGCTAAAGCCGATGCCGCAATCAACAAAGAACTTGATACTTCGACATGATTTGCAGCCAGCGGAATCAATTCTTGCAGATAAAATCAGCGGTCTGCTTTGTTCTTCTGACGTCACTACCGCAGCCTGCGATCGCGCACGACGATCGACCGCCACCAATCGGCGCGGTTACGCTTAAGTACACAAAAGTCGCCTTCGATTTCTATCCGCGTCTCGCTGACATCTCGCTTTCAGGACACGGAACGGCAGCAAAGCTATACAACGGACATTGGTGGACTAGATCGACTCCAAAGCCGTCGCTCTACAGCGAGAGCCCGGACGGTACCTTGGTGATTGCTCAGGGAGGCGCTGTGACTAGCGTACCCAAGACGATGGTCGAGGGTTCTCTACCTTTGCTCGCGGGTGACAAAGGCTTCTTCGTAGAATTCGAGGTTTCCCTTTCAGACGATCACGACGACCATTTTCCGGCCGTGTGGTTGATGCCGATTGAGCATAATCAACGACAAGAGGATAACTACCCACCAGATGAACGCGGCTTTGAGCGCTGGCTTGAAATCGACGTAGATGAGGGGGGCTTCACGCCGGGTCCAATGGCGACGGCGCTATCCTGGTCTGGAATTTGGCCGAACTACCAGCGGGTACGAAGCACCCCCAATCTGCGCAACGAAAAAATCGATCGTACCCAACGACACCGCTTCGGAGCTGGATTCGACCCCGAACATCTCAGGATTACGTTCTGGTATGACGACAAAATTCAATACGTCGCGTCAGGCGTATCCGTGCCCGAGATTGCCAAAAAGCAGCATTTTTATATCATCATGAATGCCGATGCCCACAAACTAAAACTCCCGTACGAACTCTACATACACAGAGTGCGCGCGTTCGTGCCCGAATGAGGAGATACGCCCAAGGCTTCGGCGGCCTCCTCAAAGGGAGTGAATAACTATCAAGCCGGCCGTTAGATTTCGCGCGTTAGCTCGAACGTTCCGTTCGTTAGCTCGAACGTTCCGTTGAAATGCTTCAATGAGAACCAAGATGGAGACATCGCGATCAGACCGGATGGAGTTTACCCAGCGGGGACCGACGAAGCCAAGAGGGCCCTCGCGGCACTTTTCGAGGAGCTACTGCGAATTCAGATAGCCAAGCTGGGGGGACCAACAACACGCTACACATTCTTCTCGACTAGGCTACTTGACAAACGTTCACTGGTCTATTGACGGAGCCCGCTTCGTTAGTGGTCTACACAATGAAATCAAAGTGCCACTAATCAATGGGTCTACAAATGATATCACCCAACGGCAGTTGCCCCGGTGCGAGATCAGGATAGAGCGCATCTTTTACGTTATATCCAGCTTCCGAATGAGCCCGATGACCTCACCTGCAGGAGCAGGGATGCCATATCATAGATCAATCGCAATCATCGGTCGAGCTGCATCCACCTATGAACCGTAGCAGCCTGATCCAGCCATCCGACGTACCCGAAGCCTGCCCTTCCCTTGGCCACAAGATCGGTTTTGGCATGCGATAAGATCGTTCGCAGGGTCTTGGTCATATGGGGCGGGACGAGCGGAAATCCCTCCTTGAAGATCACTTGCTGGTCGAGGCCCCCCTCGTATTGAGGCAGCCACGCGACCCAGCAGGGAACACCCAGAGAGGTAAATTCGCGGAGGCTTCCGGGAACGCCGCCCTCTGCCGACGACATCAACACGCCAACGTCGGAGCTCGCGATGATCTCCAGCAGCCTGCGCTTGTTCGAGACAAACCCGAGCGCATCGACATAGCTGCGTTTAGGTATCGCCCCTGGATCAGGACCAACAACGCGTAGCCTGATCCGCGCTTGCTCGGCGCCGGACAGAGCGTCCATCGCTTCAATGATCTGCGGGACCCCTTTGCGCGCGGCGTCCCGGCCTATGATCGTCAAGACCATCGGCCCAGCGGGCTGGACCGGGCGTCTATCGCGCATCGCGCAGGCGAGCTCGAAGTCGGCCCTGGACATGTTCAACCCGCGACCCGTCACGAAGATCTTCTTTTCGTCGACCCCGTATCGCTCGATCAGAGTGCCCCGGATCACCTGATCGTAGACGAACACACGACGTGCCCGTGTATATAACCTGGTCTCATTCTCGATGAGCTCTTCTCTCGCCTTATCTGTCAGAGTCCTTGCGTATTTGAATTTCTCAAGGAGTTGGAGGTACGTGGCGTCTCGATAGACGTAGAGTCGGCAATCGTCTGCAGCCTCTATCGCGCGCCACAACGAAGGTGCCATCAGGCTGGTGAAGCTGATGATGCTCGTGCCGCTCGATATGCCGATGGACGCGCCCCGGACGCTCGCCTCATGATAGTCCTTCGAAAAGAAGAATGCCGACTTCTCGAATGTTCCGGCCTTCATTCCCCAGCGCAGATAGCTGAACGGGATTTCAGTGATCCTCTTGAGCGGGATCGGCCGGATGAACGACCCATCGCGATCCCCGACCACCTCGCGCAGATTCTGCATGAAGTAGTACGGAGACCCCGAATAATGGATCGGGTCGCGCGCGGCGTAGATATAGACGCGATCGCGAGGTTTCAGCTCTATGTCGACGTTTCCGACCATCGTCCGTTTCTTGTTCTGACTATCAATGGGAAGCCGCACTGCGCGGCGGCATATCGTCCTGCACACCAAGGCAGGTCCGGAGCGTAGCCAACACCTCGGCCCCTGCTTTGGGATCGACGCGTTGCGCAAATTGCAGATAGGACGCGACCCTGCTCCTAGCCCGCGAACTGAAGAGAACGAGGCCGCGGGGATTTGCCGCAATTGCCGCCAACAGCAGAACCTTGGCGATGTCGTCAGGGGATCCGATCTCGATGCGGCAGAGCTCTTGCAGCCCTTCCCGGCAGCGTGCATCCGCCCGGACCCTGTCACCGACGGCTTCGATCGCGCCCAGGATGCTTCCATGGAATATCTGGTAGCGATCAGCGAACAGGTCCTCATCGGCCACGCGGACTGACCAAGGCCGTTGATACACCTCGACGTCCAGGCCAGCAGCCCTGATCTGCTTCATGCTTTCGACACTCGTCCCTATTCCCAGCCGCCGTACCTTTCCCTGGCGGACGAGCTTATGAAGCTTGTCGAGCAGTTCATCCGAGACGTCCCGCGGTCGCACCTCGTGGAGCAGCAGGAGATCGATGTAGTCGGTCTTGAGCTTCGCCAGCGACTTCTCGATCGATCGATCGATCGATGATGCTGAGAAATCCGTTTGGACCGGCGCGGAGTAGATTCGCTTGGCCGCAAGCTTCGATAGTCCCGGAGTCCATCGACGTAGCGGAGTGGCGACCAGGCGCAGGAGCTGCCTTCTGGAGCTCAGCTCGCCGTGGGGAATGCCGACCTTGGTCGCAATGGAGATATTGTGGCGCTCGCCCCGGAAGGCGGTCGCCAGCACCTCCTCGGATGTGCCGTGGCCGTACATCGGGGCCGTATCGAAATGCCGGACACCGAGATCATAGGCCAGGCGCAGCAGGCGCAGATTGGCTCGTGCCTCGAACCCCGCGGTGATGTGCGAACAACCAAAGCCGATCCGCTCCACAGCCCGTTCTGCCTTGACGTCCGTCAAAGTCATCGCTGCACCTGTCGCCTGATCGTCTCGGCCGTGCGTAGCGCCAGCGCCATGGCCGTGAAGGTAGGATTGGCAAAACCCGAGGTTGGGAATACCGCGGCACCCATGACATAGAGGTTCTCGCAGCCGAACACGCGGCACATTGGATCGACCACGCCATCGGATTCCGAGACGCCCATCCGTGCTCCGCCCATCTGATGAAACGTATCCACGAAGGAGGCGAGCAGCTCTGGCCCGCCGGCCAGCACCTGCTCCGGAATGGCGACCTTTGCGATCCCGCGACTCTCGAAATATCTCTTTGAGAGCGCCGCGGCGGCCTGGATGGTTCTAATCTCCGTTTCGCCGGATACGGCCCAGCTCAGTTCAGGTATCCGCATTCCATATTTGTCACAGACCTCCGAAAGCGTGATCGTGCTGCTGGGCAGCGGCACATGCTCCAGCATGACGCGAAGCTGGATGTTGCCGTTCATCGGCGACCAGATCCGCTGGTTCACAAGATAATGCCAAGCCATAGGAAACCCGAGACGTACAGCCGCCCAGATTTCCGAGGTCATCCTCCGCGGGTTGGACAAACGCCCCTTCAGCAGGCCGGCCAGGAAGATCTTTGCATTCTGTACATGCTCCTGCGCCTCGAACTTGACGTGGATTGCCGCGCCGAGAAGTTCGTCCTCGAGCTGACGCGCCTCGGACAATTTCAGGCGCGGCTGAAGCTTCATGCCTTGCAGGAAAACATTGTCGAAGAGACTCCTGAACAGACTCTTTTCGAGTGGCACGATGCTCGCGATCGTTCCCTCCAAATGGTCCATGAAACCGCGACCTAGCCAGGGATTGGCAGCCCACGGTGGCGCGTGACCGTCCGCGGTCTGATGCTGCAGCAGGCGGATCATTTCGATCGTGCCGTTGGCGAGGACGAGAAGGCGCGCGGCAACATCGACCGCCTTGGAACCGAATCCAACCGTTACTGCGGCGATTTCGCTGTTCGCGCCGATTCGCAGACTGGTGACCGGGGCATTCGTGACAACGGTGATGTTGGCATTGCCTTCGAGAAAGCGAGCGAAACGGAAGCGAAGGTTCTTCTCGGTCAGCCAACGCGTGTAGAAATATTCGAGATCGTCATCACGGTACTCAGCGGGTGTCTGCAGTTGCTTGATCACTGAGCGATCGTCGCTGAGCCCATGAGGCAGACCAAGCAGACTTTCACATTCGCCGTAGAACTGCTCGATGTCTTCGAGCTTGATGGGCCAAGCTGAATGCCCCAGCCAGGGACGCACTGTAAACACAGTACGATCGAAGCGGACCAGCTGCCCGCCCCAGAAGTTGGTTGTCCCCCCAAGTGCGCGGAAACGTCCCTGGTGCAGGCCCGCATGATTGCGGCCCCGCGACACCGCCGCATGGAAGATTGCTTGGGATTCCTGATCCAACTGCTCTGGTCCGGCCTCGAGCACCAAAACTCTGACACTCCGTGACGCCAGATACACCGCCGCCATTAGGCCGACCGCTCCGCCGCCGACAATGACAACTTCAGGCGAGAGCAGCGCCAAGTCGATCTGGTCAAACGTTACTATCACGATCGAACCAACGGCCATATTTGATAGCGCGTCCGATTGGGCCGATCATTCAACGCCGCGAAGGCCAGCAGTGTGGCGACCTCCAGCACGATGAGAGTAACAGCAATCCCGTCAAGCCCGAAAAGCTTGGCCGCCGGCCATGCCATGGGAGTAATTATGCAAGTGACGACGACGACCGCAAAACCGAACCTGACGTGCCGGTTGATGGACACCAGAAGGTTTGCGGAGAACGCCCAGCAGCCATGAAACAACGCGCCGATAGCGGTCAACCATACAAATGTCGATGGCGGATTGAGATGACCGTGCGTCCAGATGCCCACTAAATCACGTCCAAATAATCCGAATGCAAGACAGCCAGGAAGTAGGAGAAAGAGCAGCAGAAGCCGCATGATCCGGTCGATGACGTCGCGGGAGCGTTGGTTGTTAACGGCGACGCTAGCGGAATAGATCGGCATGGCAGCGCGGCTGAAAATGCCGACGAGTTGGATCACGACCCGGCTGGCTGTACGTACGGTAGCCAAGACCGCGGCGGCCGCCGGACCCATCGTGCTTCCCGCGATCCAGATCATACCTTGAAAGTTCAGGGCAAGCGCGATTGGCATAGCCATGGCCGCAAGCGCTGGCGCGAACAATTGCCGGAAGGTGCCCAAATCAAAGGCCTCGAAGCCCCAGGACAGCCAGCTCATCCGTCGGGAGATCAAGAAAATCAAATACCCGATATTCCCGACACGAATGCATACATAAAGGAGAGCGCAAACGAAAAACGACTTTCCTTCATAGGCTGCCCACAAAATCGCGACGCCCTCAAGGAACTGAATAGCATCGTAGACTAGGGTGGATTCCGCGTAGTGCTGGCCAGCTCTTAGCGAGGCGAGGAATAGCCTTGAGACTATAAGCAACGAGGAATAACAAGCGACAAGATAGAGTGCCGCCAGCGCGTCCGCGTTAAGCCGCACGCGCCCAATCTCGAAATGATCAAGATAGAGCACCGGCGTTGCGGCCGCGATAAGACCGACGCAAACGAAGAGGGTCATTGCCAATATGGTTTGAAATATCCGTATAGCCTCGGACCGTTGTCCCCTGGCGATTTCCATCGTCATCTGGGAGGCCGCCGCATCGGCAAATCCAAGATCAGCGACTGCGAGCAACGTGGGAAGCGACGTGATGAAAAGCCACTCACCGTACCTATCGCTCCCCCACCAAGCCAACAGAGCAGGCGGCAAGATCAACTGACCGATGATTCGCCAGAAGATGCTGCCGGCGCTCGCAATATTATTGGCCAGCATCTCCCTCTTCATGAGCGTTCCTCGCGTACCCCATAAAATATGCAA
The DNA here is from genome assembly GCF_052871955.1 of Bradyrhizobium sp. CAR08. Classification (NCBI taxonomy): domain Bacteria; kingdom Pseudomonadati; phylum Pseudomonadota; class Alphaproteobacteria; order Hyphomicrobiales; family Nitrobacteraceae; genus Bradyrhizobium; species Bradyrhizobium sp. CAR08. The sequence goes on along the minus strand of NZ_JBIXJX010000016.1, from coordinate 155,148 downwards.
ACGACACGCACGCTAGTTACTTCTGGAAAATGAAGAACTTGAAATGCGAAACTTTCGTCATCATTCCGAGAAACACGTCCTCGGTCTTGTAAGATCCCAAGTCGAAAGCCTTACAATGATCGTCAGTAAAATAGCAGACTTTTAGCTTTAAGATTCGAGGGCATCGATTCTCTAATCTAACCAAATGATCGACCAGGTCCGGGTTTACGGTGTGCGGACGAGAAACTCCAACCGCTTCGAGACAAGGGCGATTGAGCGCGTCTCTCACAGGGGCCGACCCAAAGCCTTCGGCCGGATCCTGGAATTGTGAACGAAGATTACCAAGCTGGGCTTGCGCCACCAGCTTTCCGTCCAACCCGAACAAAGCAACCCCAAAGAAAGCTACAACTAGATAAGTTCGCGCCAACATCGGAAAGAAGATTCTCATTCAGTTACGCCGCCAAGGCTGATCTGGAGTCGATACTCCGGGGACTTCGACATTGATGCCACTATTCCACAAAGCTCTCGCGAACATTTCACGAGCCGGCAGGTCAAGTCGTTCTAACGCAGCAAGAAGTCGTTCGCGGTGCATCCATCCGGCTCCCGTCAAGCTTGCTTGAGCCACCTCAAATAGCCCCGCGCCGACAAGCGCAGCGAATTCTGATACAGCCAGCTGCTGGTTCGTCGCGTCGAGAATCGGTAAAATGGCCAATGCTCGACGATTTCTTGATATCGCTATCCATCCCTCTCTTGGTCCCGTGGCGTAGGATTGCTGTAGGAGAGTTGCATGCTCGGCCGCAAACCCACTGTTCGCGTTCTGGAGCAGGTAGAGGTTGAGCCACAGAAATGAATCATCCGGATTTTGGGCTAACGAATAGCTGACCGCTCGCTCTGCTGTAAGCTTTCTTTCTTCGCTCTTACTGCCACCCAATTCAGTTGCACTGAATTCCGACGAATACAGAAGGATGACTGCTTGTGCTCGCGCGAGTTCGGGATCAGTTACATTTTTGACAACGTCGATCCAGGTAAAAATCTTCTCGATGTCACGAGGCCGGTAAGTATTGCCTCGGAGAAGCTGTGCAGCAACCTCTAGCTCTCCCCGACGCTTCCATTCATCGGGCAACACGGACATCGACCAGGTCACCCCAAAAACGCCGAAGCCGAGCAGCAAACACTGAAGCGTGAAGGAACGCTGACTTCTCACTCTACGTAGCCGTATCGGGAGTAATACTTCTGATAATAATATCTGCCGTGATATGACTCGTATCGCGACATTAGATTTGTATCAGCCTTGTTCAGCACTACGCCCAGAAGCTTCTCATGGATAGCGGGCGCGGTACGGAGATTGTGCATGACAACATCCGTCTTCGTCTTACCCCATTCGACCACAAACACGTATGAGTCGACGAACGATGATGTAACTCGCACATCAACCACCGGAGCCATCGGGGGAAGATCCAGCACAACGTAGTCAAACTGCGACCGCAGAATTGCAATCAACTCGCGCATGGCTTTCGATGCTAGTATTTCGTTAGTGTGAAGTAGCTTCGCGGTAACGACCGCTGGCAGCACAGCCAGGGCTGTTTCGGGGTCAATCGTCCACGCATCTTCCAATCGCGCTTTCTGCGCAATTACTTCGAGTAAGCCAATTTTCGCGTTGGGCAGGAGTGCGCGCGACAAGGATGGATTACGAAGATCAGCGTCAACGAGGACGACGCGAGCGCCACCATGAGCCATCAACTGGGCGAGATTGATCGAAAGGGTGCTCTTCCCTTCATTGGGCAAGGCAGAGGTCACCGCAATGACGCGGTTTTCTCGCGCAATCGAGTAAAGATCCAGACTTACCTTTAAAGAGCGGATGGCCTCTGAAAACCTTGAGAGCGGATGGTCCACGACGTAGCGGAGTAAACTTTCGCCGTCGGGGGATTTGTTTGCTCCGAGCAACTTCCGGGACGGCCGTCCGCCATAGATAGCAGGAACAATGGCAACACAACTCGCTCCCAGCTTTTCTTGAACCCTAGAAGTTGTTCGGAAAACATTGTCTGTGAGTTCGCGCGCAAGGGCTGCACCGAGGCCAAGCAGAAGGCCCGACAGAAGCCCCCCAGCGAGCACAACAAAAGTCTTTGGGTATGTTTTAGCTAAGGATGCGCTTGCCGACGTTATTACGCGTGCCTCGGTGATTGGGAATGACTGTTGCTGCACCGATTCCATATATTTCTGCAGGAAATTGTCATACATCGCCTGATAAGACTGCGCATTGCTCTCCAGTTCCCGCAACTGCACCTGAGCTTGATTGGTCAGTTGTGATTCAGACACAACATTGTTCAAACTCGTTTTGATGCTCTCCTCTCGTGTACCCGCAATATCGTAATCGCTCTTGTAAGACTCTTGGATGCGTTTGAGCTCGTCTGTGATATTCTTTTTGATTTCCGCCATTTGCCTGCGAAGATTCACAGCAGCGAGATGGTCGGAGCCATATTTCATTGACCAAATGGACTCCTTAGAGGCCATATCAACATACTGAGCGCGCAGCTTCACGATCGTATCGTTCTTGAGTGCGTCCGCGATGTTCGCGTCGGGAATATCTTGTCTAAGGATGTCATTCAAGCGATCAAGCCGGGCCCGGGCCTCGGCGGTAGATGCATGCGCTAGAATCAACTGACTATTCACCTCAGCGAGCTGCTGCTCATTCATAAGCCGACCACCAGTATCGACGATCTTGTTAGCAGTTTTGAAATCGACGACCGCTCTTTGCGCGGCGGAAGCTTGCGTCCGCAGCTCTTTGATACGATCTTGCAACCATACGCTCGCCCGTCTTGTTGACTGATACTTAGCTTCTAGCTGATCAACGATATACGCATCCGCGATTGCATTCGCGATGCGCCCCGCTTTTACTGGATCGCGGGAGGTGTATCCGATCTCCATCACATAGGTTTGACCAAGTCGCTTAACCGTACGACCAGCCTCAAATCGGCCCAACGCTTGCCGGGTCAATTGGAATTCGGACGACGCGCTAGCAGCCGAAAATAACTTTGAAATCCATCCGATAACGGACCCCACCAAACCTCCACCGCCCCCCGTAAACTCTTGATCATCGATAAGATGCAGGTCCCGGATAACTGCGAGGCTGACGTTCTCAGATTTTAGAATTTCCAGCTGAGTTTCGGCCGTCGCCGAGTCGAGAGCAACGTCTCCCAAGACTGACTGCTGTTGAAACAATTGCAGCTTCCGCGTGTCAATCACCATTGAGGCCGTTGAGGTGAACAGTGGCGCCGCGGTAAACAAATAAACGATTGATACGAGGAGCGCCGCCGCTGCGACGGCAAGCACCGTGGGAAACTGACGTCGAACGATGTCGACGTAAAATTTTATATCTTGGGAAGAGCTCTGCTCCCCTTCGGGGAAATCCCGGTTGATCTCGTTAGTCGGCCTATTCAATTGAAGCATATCCGAATCCTGAGACGAACCCCGTTTGCAAATCGCTAGAGGCAGCTGGCCTTCGCACGGGAAGAAAGAAGTACAATCCGCTGAGTAGAACTTATCTCACACGCAAAGACTATTAACATGGTCCATCCTCGAGCAGAACAGACTTGTTGCAGCGCAAACGCGTCGGCGCATCGAAAATCTTACGAAGCTTAATAGCTAAGATTAATAAGCAGCGGCGTCGGGGCGGCTTTAGTCTTATCAACCAGAGCAACGCCGGTTCGGAGCCGTTGCTGTTTGAGCATCGCTCTAAACGGTACGCGGTTCAGACCAACGAGGGTCGGCGCTATCCGGCGTACCGCTGATACACGCTCCAGTCGGGGTTGCTGGTCACCGCGACGGCTGCTTTGATCTCACTCGCAAGGTCACTATGGGCTCACGCTTGTCCCCGTCGAGCCGACGGATCCCGAAAAGCTCGGTGCCGTATTTGTATGGGGCGTCCCGCCGAACGTCGTAGCCGTCCCGCTCGATCCACCGTTTGCGGACCCGCTTGTGCCGGTGGCCCCGCCAGTGCCCGAACCACCGGCACCGCCGCCGCCGGTCGCGGCGATCGCCGCATCACCAGTTGCCGCCTGGTAGGCGGCGATCACATCTGCGTTCTGAGTACCAGCTATCGCGTTCTGGATCTCAGTGCCATAAGCTTGGTCAGTCTGCGCTGCCATGCGAGCGACCAGGGCAAGACCACCAACAATCGCCTTCATATGGTCCTTCGTGGTTGCCGGGTCCTTGAGTAGCGCGATCAGCCCCGGAAGCGTGGTGGGATCGGACGCGCCCAGGTCGGTCACACGTATGATCATCTGAGGGCCGCCGTTCGGATACTGCTGCAACAGGCTCTGCGGCGAGCCCTTGAAGTCAGAAATGACCTGGGCCGGCAGCTGACGCTGCGGCGGATAGACAGCGGCGTTCGCCACCGATGCAATCGTCACGACGAGGGCCACAGCCGCGGCCAAGCGAAGTGAAATCCTAATAATGCTCATAACATACCTCCGAAATCAGCTTTCCCTAGCTCGGGCAAAATGGCTGTGCAGTGCAGGAAAGTACCTGAAGACAACGGGATCGTCTACTTATTCTAAAGACTTCGTAAACGACGCAACTGCTTCAGATCTAGACACTTTTATGGATTTCCGAGACTCGCCGGCGACCCTCGCTGCAAGGTTTGGTCTCCGGCGGGTATACTCTACAAGTTCATTTTGGAAGCCTTGTGACCCTTTGCGTGTTCGGAAGGATTGAGCCAGCCCGACACCGAAAAGTGCAAAGAATGGAATAGCGTATCCGGAAATTTGGAGCGTGAAATCCAGACAGGAATGAAGCAAGGAGAGCGTCGCGGTGGCCGCTGCCGCCAAGGGTATAACGAGGTCTCTTCGCCGGCTAAAAACCCCGTTTGCGAGAACAGCCAACATACCAACCCAACCGGCCGCGATCAAAAGTGCCAAGGGGATGCCAACGTCGGAGGCTAACTCGAGCGGTGTGGAGTGAGCGCGATCCCAAACCCCGCTGATTGAGATGTTTGGGCTTCGATACGGAGGGAATGCCCATCGAAAGGTGCCCAGGCCGGTCCCGAACCAAGGGTTGTCAGCGATAATCCGAAGTGTCGATTTCCAGGCCTCTACGCGGCCCTCGTCGACCAGGCCTTGGCTATCGAAGCGGCTAGAGACCTGCCCGCCGAGCAATTGCAAGAGGCCAAGCGCAACGGCGACACCGGAGCCGAGCGATATCCAGATGCCAGTGCGTGGCGGCAAGTCCTTTCTAAGGAGAACGGTTGTCGAGACAATCATCGCGAGCAGCGAAAGACCGACGCCGGCACGCGAGGTCGTCATGAACATCGCCGTGAGGCAGATCAGGAGTGCCGCGAGCGGCGAAAGGACCTCGCGCGGCGGAATCGCACGCAACTCGAGCGGCAGACGTCGCCACTCGATGTGCCGTTCGGGCAAGCGATGGCGAACGTCCTCAAGGATCAAGAGCATCCAAATCACCGCGCAAGAGCCGAAGTAAGTTGCCGCCGTGTTACGGTTGATGAAGGTGCCGGTGACGCTGCCCATATAGGCCGTCTTGTCCCGCCACAGTATCATGGTTGGCTCGATCAGAAATGAGGCGATGCCGTAGAACGCATAAGCCGCGCCGGAAATCGCGATTACCCAGAGCAGCCATCGCGCCCGCTCGCGACTGGCGCCGACGGTGATGCCGAGAATGATGGCGAGGATGTTGGCGAGCGGAGCGCCGAGCGCGAAGAACGCCTCGTTCTTCACGATCGAGGCCGAAGGCGCGATCGGAACGCCCAAAAGGTCGGAAGCTTGCTTCCAGATTGGATTGAGTGGCGCCAGCCAGGGATGATCGGAGAGCTGCTCGTGCAGCATGAAGGCGTACCCCGCAACGATGACTCCTACGCCGGCGAGCAGCCAGACGTGCTGCCGGCGCAAATCGCCCGTCGGCGCGAAGATCAACGCAACACCGAGACAGAGACACCAGAACGCGATCGACAGGTCATTGGTCGAGCCGAATGGAAACGGCGCGCCGGCGACAACGAAGTAAAGAAGGAAGGCAGCCGGAAGGCTCCAGGACCAGCGGATGTGGGGAAGTCGAAGGCGCATCGTCGTCCAGGAGACCTTTGCTCTAGCTCTAGAGAAAGCAATCGATCGGATAGATCTTCAGATCCACGTTCAAGCGGCTAATCCGGGTCTGCGCCCGGAATGCATAGAATACCCCAAAGTTGTCACTCCCCGGCTCGAGTTTTATTCCAGGGGTTAATTCGTCGGGCGGGACTAGGACGCCGATGTGCCGGTTGACGGCGGAAATCTCGATCCGCCTCTCCCCCTCGGAAAAATGCCCGCCGAGCTGGGTCACGGTGACCTTCGGCAGGCCACGGCGCTGATGACAGAGATCCTCCTCCCAAAGTTTGGTCTGCGGGACCAGCGGTTTGCCTGCGCCATCGGGGACAACGATATCCGGGAATGAGGGGCGCAGCATGCCGAAGAACTTGCTCTCCTTGGAGTTCGCCGACAGCCGGACGGTGAACGACAGCTCCCCCTTGGCTCCGCGCAGGCGCGTTAGGCTCGGGGCATCAGGCTCGGCGGAGACCATCACGTCGATCCGGTGGCGGACGCCTAGCTCTGCAGCGGCTCCGCGAGCCTTCCCGTGCGGTGCAGACCCGAAGATGACTGGGACGAGAGCTAATAGACGCCAGAATATTCGAACGCGCATGAAGCCCCTTGCAACACTGCGGGGTGACCAATGACCCGGCGGGTCACCGCTCAGTGGCGCCTTGATCCTATTCCAAACTGCTCGCCGCAGCAGAATCGCTTGATTGCTAAACGAAAATAGCACCGGGACAAAGCCCCGGTGCCATCGTCTCGCGGATCAGGTTGGCTCCGGCCTTACGGCGCCAGCTTGATGTTGTTGCGGAAGATCAAGGCGTCGTTGGAGAGGTTCACGGCATCGCTGCCGGTCGCCATGATCACTCGCAGGAACTGCAGGAACTTGGCAGTTTCGACGTTGCGCGAATTCGAGACATAGAGCACGTCGCCATTCTTCATCATGACCTTGGTGGCCAGGAAGAAGCCACCCGGATCGCGGAAGTTCACGTTGAAGATGACCGGGATCGTCTCAGAGGTGTACTTGCTGACGTCGATGCCAAGCTGGGCAGCAACCTCACGCGGCTCGCGGCGATACAGATACACCGCAGCTGGATCGGCTTGACCATCCAAAAGACCGCCGGCCTTGCCGACCGCTTCGCCGAGGTTGATGCGCCAGGCATCGAAGTTGAATTCGCCGCTCTGACCGCTGGCACCGAACGCCAAGAACTTCTGCTGTTCGCGATAAACGTAAACGCTGTCGTCCGGACGAACATAGATGTTGTTCTCCGGGCTCATGACCAGGTTTTCGAACGGTACCGTCGCTCGCTTGCCGGCACGCTCCAGCATGACCCAGGTCTCGAAGCCCTGGCCCTTGATGCCGCCGGCGCGCGTGATCGCGTCTAGGACCTTGTCCTTGGCACCTGCCGCACTCGCCGGATAACGCGCCGGCGCGTTGACCTCGCCGAGCACGCTGATGAGCTGTGTCCGCTGCGACGACATCGCAACGACGACCTGCGGCTCGATAGCGCGATTGGCAATTTTCTCGACGATGGCACGTTGAATCGCGACCGCCGTAAGCCCGGCAGCCTTGACCTGACCGGCATACGGCACCGTGATGAAGCCGTCATTGTCGACGGCCTGGTCCGGAATCGTCACGAAGTTGCCCGGACGGACGCCGGCTTCCGCCGGAATGAACAGACCACCCGCGGCGGCTTCGAAGATGGTAACGCTGACAACGTCGCCGATGCCGAACACGATGCTCGCCGGCGGGCGACGGTCGGTAAATACGCCCGCGAGCCCCTTCGGCTCATGTGTGTGTAGGATCTTTACCGTGGCAGGATTGAGAGGGACCAACTCGTAAGCTGGCGCGCTGTCCGTCTGGATGTGGTTGTTGACGTCGTCGGTCAGGGGTCCCGACCCTGGGTTGGTCGAACAACCCCCAAGCGCCAAGCCCACGCTCAAAAGCGCCAGCGTCAAAACACGAGTCGTCGCAAATGCATGCATGAAGGCGCCCGGTGGTTCCCCAATTGACTCAATTGGTACGGTGCGCGGCGAACTGCGACAAGCCTTCGCAGCCCAAATGGCCGTTTGACAGTGCGATCGGACCGGGAGTGTTGCGCCCGCGCAACTAATCGGAACCCGCATTAACCCTTTGTGACCATTTGTTATATTCTGTGCTCGCCTTAATTAGGCAGCCGCCTATGGAACCGGCGCTCCCCAGCCGTCCAGGCATCTGCTAAAACTGAGCGCGTAACGATGGATGGTGTCTAAGTTGGTGCTTTTCGCAATTGCATTGCTCTTGGTGGGCTCGCAGGCCACATGTACCGGCGGGTCGGCTTCAAAGCAGGCTTGCCTCAGCCGACCTTTGATCCGGGTAGCCGCCCCATCCTCGATCTGGAAATTCACCCGCACCCAAGGCCCCAAAGAGGGCGAGAGCTTCGCTTCCATTTCCAAGACAGCCGAGACGATGCAGTCTGACCCGGAGTTCGCCGGCCTGATCGTCCGCTGCGCTCCCAAGGGCAAGATCGACGTGTTGGTCGCCTTGATCCGGCCGTTCCCGCCACGGAGCCACCCGCGAGTGACGATCTCCTCAACTGGCGGCGGTACCCAGACGTTCGAGGCCAGCATGGCGGCGGCCGGCGCTGCCGTCCTATTACCCGACGAAGTTTCTGCGTTCGCGGCCGGTAAGTGGCAGACGACGCCCTCGCTTTCCGTGGTGGTGAAGGAAAGTGACACCGAAATCAAAGGCGTGGTGACCCTGAGCGGGCTTCGTGAAGCCTATAATTCTCTGGCGGCAAGTTGCGGCCAATAGACAAAATTTAGCCATACGACTTAAGGGTCTTTTTAGGGTGGGGAACCTAAGGTCCGGAGCACGGAGTGTTTCGGATGACCGAGCTTTTGATCTTCAGCTTTCTCGTGGGCGCAGTTCTGGGCCAACGCTTTCGCGTCCTGGTGCTCCTGCCGCTGACATTCGTCATGCTGCTCGCCGCGATCCCGGTCGGCTGGATGGCCAATCTGGGCTTCCTTGACGGCCTGAAGGGCGTGGCGTTCGCGGCTATCGCGCTCCAGGCCGGCTATCTCTTCGGCTCGGCCGCCCGCTTTGCTCTCGCCGCCGGTCGTGCCGCCCGCGTGTTTGCCCGTCCGCTCAAGACCGCCCGCTGACCTCTTTGGCGCATCAAGAGTCCGTCTGATCCCCCGCACGCGACGCTGCCTTAATGTGGGGTTGGGTTGGGGTTGGGACCTGCGTTGGCTGCAGAGCTCTGTTTGAAAACTTGCCTCCGGCTTGTATGGTGGCCTGACCCTTTCAGGATTCCTTCCAGGCGCACGTTTGTCCTTCGCTTATTTTGCCCTCATCGTTTGCCTTGTTTCTGCATCCGCTCTCGACATTGCCGGCGCCAAATTCGGCGTACAGCTCGGGATGACGGCTACGGCCCTGGGGCTATTTGCAGCGGTCTTCAGCGCACGAAAGGCCGACTACGAGCACTATCTGCGTGCCACGGTCTGGGGCCGTTGGATCCTGATCGGCATTCCCCTTTGTATCGCGGCTCAGCTGGTGCCGCTGTGGCTGAGTTGGGCGCATCCGATCTGGGCGAGCAGCCACGATGCTCTGGCTGGCCTGTCGCTTGGGCCAGTGACGGCGGATCTCGGCCTCACCCTGAATGCGCTGTTTCAAGCCCTCGCAGCGATCTCGTTGCTCAGCGTGACCATCGTCGTGGTCCGTGACCGCAGCCGTGCCGAACTGGTGCTGTTCGTGCTGAGCGGGGTAACAGCGGTGTCGGCTCTGACCTTGGATTTGCGTCCGTTCTCATCCGCCCTTGCAACCGCCGTTCCTTCCGACCTGGCGACAACGATGGCCGGTCTTGGCGTCATGCTTAATATAGCCGTCATGCAGCTGGCCGCCGAGCGGGCCGAAACGCGCCACTCGGTCGTTCGGTCGGTCGCCATCGGCCTTTGCGGCCTTGTGGGCGCTCTGGCCAGCGCGGTCGCGGTTTTTGGCTTGTCGGGGACGAACAGCGCGATCGCCGCGGCCTTTGGCCTCGTGTTGATGTTGCTGATCCTTGTCATTCGAAGGATCGACCTATCCCCGTTGGCCGCAGGCGCGCTGTCCTTAGCCGCGCTGGTCGGAGCGATCATTGTCCTGAGCTTCTTGTTCGAAAAGAATGCAGGGCCGATTCTTTTGCGGCTCGTCGCGGAGGTGGGGGCCGAAACCAGAGCCGCGCTGGAGCGAATGTTGGCCGACACCAGGTGGTTCGGTGCGGGGGCAGGCACCTTTTCTGCCGTTGGCAGGATCTACCAAAGCGATTCCGGCGCGGCTTTGATGGCGCCCTCGACGGCTTTTGCCATCTTCGCGGATACCGGATGGATCGGTTTTTCCGCCGCGCTGCTGGCGGGCATGTTGGCTTTGGGCCGCTTGTTTTTGGGGGCTTTGCAGCGCGGCCGCGACTCGTTCTTCCCTGCGGCGGCCGCGGCCTGCCTTGTCTTCGCGCTGGTTGAGGGCTTCGCTGGTTCAGGACTGCTGCATCCGGCAGCAATCCTTTGCCTGTCAACGATCATGGGACTCGGCTTGTCCCAAAGCATCACCCAGTCCCCACGCGGCACGGGTCATTAGTCGTTCGTCGTTAGACGTCGCGATCAGCCAGTGACGCCCAGTAGGTCGGGTTCTTGGGCATTTGGATGCGGACCCACCGATAGGACTTTTTCGACCAGGGCAGGATGTGCCCGGTGAGGTTATCCAGCACGAGATCGCCGGCGAACGTGCGCACCACGACCACAAGATGATGCTCACCCCAGGTCGTCACGACCTCGCTGAGCAACACCGATCGCGCCGGGAAGCCCTTGGCAATCAGATCGTGGCGTTTTGTCACGGCGTAGTCGTTGCAGTCGCCGCTGGTGGGATGCAGCAGCCACTTCTCGCCGCGCAGCCCCTCCAAATTAGGCTCGGGTCGGATCGCGCTGTTGACCCGCCGATTGACCTCCTGAAGCTGGGCCATGCGCTCGGCCGTGAGCTTGAGACGTCCGCCCCTGAACACGATTTGCTGCGGTCGCGGCTTACACTCGCCCTCGTACTTCAGGCAAAAGAGCGTGAAAGCCATCGGCGCCAGGGTCGGCTGGTCGAACTTGATGTACTGGATGGCGCCGCGCAACGCCGACGGCGCACCGACAAAGGCGGCCTCGGCCTTGTGTTGAGCCGCCCCAGCCAACAGAGCGGCGGCAATCGCCAGGAACTTTAAAGTCTTGCGCATGTCGCGCTCCCCATTTCTTGTTGGGGAAACGCTACGGGACACGTCTTGAAATCCGGCTCAAAAGCCGAGCGATCCTTTAATCAAAACCGCTGCGACTCCGTCAGAAACAATTAAGAATACCGATGCGTAACTTGTTCTGCTATGAGCGACCATGCCCTCCATTCATGACGCCAGACCCGATTCGACCAGCTGATGGGCCTTTCCAAGCGTTTTCGTAAGAACGTCAAGCCGCGGCTCCCCGACGGCGTGAGGATCTATGCCATCGGCGATGTGCATGGACGCGCCGACCTGCTTCAGTCGCTCTTAACTGTCATCGACGCCGACCTTGCCCGCTCCGCTCCCGAACGAGCGATTCAGGTCTTTCTTGGCGACTACGTCGACAGGGGCCCGGACTCGCGCGCTGTGATTGATCTCCTGATCGAGCGCTCGAAGTCGCATGAGACAGTGTGCCTCAAGGGCAATCACGAGGTGTTCCTGCTCGAGGTCCTCAAGGACCCGGCGCGCCTGGAGGAATGGCGTCGCTACGGAGGCCTGCTGACCCTTGTTTCATACGGCATCAACCCGACGATGAATCCGACGCCGGAGCAGCAGATTGAATTGATCGAAGGGTTGAGGCAGGCGCTTCCGCGGGAGCATCTTTCGTTTCTTCAGCAGCTCCGCCCGTCCTTCGCGTGTGGCGACTTCTTCTTTGTGCACGCCGGCGTCAAGCCGGGCGTAGCCCTGGAACGTCAGAAGGAGGAGGATCTGCTCTGGATCCGCGAGGAATTCCTCGAGTCCGAAAGACGCTTCGGCAAATATATCGTCCACGGCCATACCCCGGTCAGCGTCCCGGATATCCGCTCAAACCGGATCAATATCGACACCGGCGCTTACGCGACCGGCAACTTGACCTTGCTCACGATCCAGGGCGATAGTCTGCTCGCAATTTAGGACTTTTGCAGAGTTGCTGGCCAACTCCTGCGCCCTTCCACACGGGCATCGAAATTCATCATGAGCCGCATGACCTTGCTTCGCATCATTGGCGCCTGCATCGCAGTGATGTTGCTGCTTTACGCAGCATTGGGGTTTTACGGCGATCTCACGCGGTCGAACTTTCGGGCGAGCGATTTGTTCTTGGGCGAGTTTCCGCCCGAGAAGGTCAACGTAGCCGCTTCGGGCGTTCTGGCGCCCCTTTCATTCGACGGCGACTTGCTGGCGAATTATGCGGCGGCCAAAGCCGCGGATTTTCTTCACCGTCCTGCAGCCGATGTGAACAGCAGGGCCGCCGAGAACAAGGCTGCCCAGGATGCCGTTGTTGCGGCTCTGAAAGTATCGCCCATCCGGCCCGCGCTTTGGCTGACGCTCGGCACGCTGAAGACGCAGGCGGGTGAGCTGGCGACGCCTGCAGTGAAAATGTCTTACCTGGCCGGCGCGGTGCCGATCGCCGTCGCCTTCGCACGGCTCCAAACCGTCACATCGAACGCGGCAGCAGCCGACGAAGAGATCAAGCTGCTGGCGCAATCGGACGTCCGCGCGGCGCTTGCCAACCGCTCTCGCTACGAGCAGCTCCTGATCGCTGCCTACCTGCAGGCCACGCCGCAAGGCAAGTCGCTGCTTCTGGAGACCACGCAGGGGACCGATCCCAAGTTCAATCAGATTTTGCGGCGGTACTGAAGTTCGAGCGCGAGTTAGCCTGCTGGCTTGCAGTCAATTTTTCAGCGCGTCGCTTTTGGTGCGATCGGCACGAAATCCCGCTCACGGCGCGGTTGATCCGGTCGCCCCTGGTAGACGAACATGCCCTTCTTGGTCGAGACGATGTCGCCGCGCTGCAGGCTGTCGTCGTTGAGGAGGCGTTCGGTCGCGACAAGGTCCGGATCCTCCGGGACCGGTTTATAGAGCTCTGGATGGTCCCGCCGCTCGCGCGAGAGCTCCTTGGCTCGTCGCCGCGCATCTTCGATGCGCTGACGCCACTCGTCACGGCTGACTTCCGGCTCGCTTGGTGGAAGATAGTCGCTGACCGAGGGCTCCGGTTCGGTCTGCGCAAAACACGAGGGCGGACTGGCGAGACCGAAGCCGATTGCACCGGCAACGGTCAGGACCACTCCGGCCAGCTGCCCAAGCCGCCTGGCATGAGCTAGAAAGGTGTGAGGTCGCGCGGTTGGCACGCTGTAACTCCAGGGCAGAGCGAGAAGAACGAGCAACCGCCGGAAACTTCTCGTCCATTCCCTTCAATCTATACGTTTGCCGATTGCACGAAAGCCAAATCGCGGGCAAGCTTCGTGCTTTAGCTCGCGAGGATATTGACCAGTGGTCCGCAACATTACTTTCCTGGTTCTGGTGATCTTTTTAGGCACTCACTTTGCGACAGCAGGCCAGATCGAATACCCGCAAGTGATCCATACGCAATACGAAGCCGTCGATCAAAAGACCGGGGGTCACTTCGTGCTGTGGTCAGAGCGGGAAAAGATCTTCTATGGCCTGGACCAGAAGCTTTTCCCGGGAGCTCGGTTTGTCGACATCACCCAGGTAACCCCAAGCGTGGTTCGATCACACTGACCTATGTCGAGGTGCGGACCGTCAGCAGCACGACGTCGGACTATCTGTATCTGGCAGGAAATGTCCGCTTTCGCGTCAGTGGGATGGCGCTCAAATCCAGCAACTTCCCCGCCGGCGGCGGAATGACACCCAACGCACAGTAGCCAGACTAACGCCTGCTCGACCCACTAGTCCGCGTTCTGTTGCCGTAATAGGGGCGCGCGCGCCCTCCACTGACCAGAGGCGGCTGAATCTGGCTCGGAATATTCCGCGTAGCCGTGCTCGGCGCGGGCTGCGAGGGATTGACGATAATTACATTTCGATCGGGGGTCGATGGATCATTGACCCCCTGGGCCCGAGCGCTGAGGGCCCACGTGCTTGCCGTCACAAGAAGCGTAAACGCGGTCAGGACTAATCGTTTCATAAGATGTCTCCCAAGCGAGAACATCGGGAGGCGATCACCGTTCCTTCACGGTTGCTTGGGTCGTCATTGCCGAGGCACGGCGATCAACTTGCCGTCTCTCCAGACCCCCTGAGCCGCCATCCCGCTCGGCAGCTTGCCCGGCGCCAGGTTTCGGGTGGCTGTGGGTCGTGAGGCGCTCTGGGCCGTTTGGGTTTTCTTCGTAGGGGTGGTCACGATACTGGTGCTCGTCAAATTGGCTTTGTCCTTGGTCCCTTGTGCAAAAGAAGGTTGCACCAGGAGAGCCACAAACGTGAGTGCTATGAAACCGTCGCGCATGATCAAAATACCGGAAAGAGGAGCTCATCGAACTGTCACAGCTTTCTGCCCAAAAGCAAGCCCCCGAAGCTGTTCGACATGGGCTCTTGCAAGGCTGGCGATCAGAGCGGCTTTCGCCGAGATAGGATTTTGACGCGGAAAAGCCTAGCGAAACAGCCTGTTCCGGGTTACTTGATCGGCCTTGATGACCGACCCCAGCGACACCGCCGCCGGCGCGCCAAATACGCACGCGATCAAGGCCGGGTTTGTGCGTCTCCTGTCCGGGCGGATTCGCGACATATCCAGCGACCCCCGGCAGATCCGCGAAATCGTATACGAGCTGGCTCGCATCAAGCTTCTGGAACAATTAACGCATGGCGACGCACGGGAGTCCCGCGAGCTCCAGCAAGTGCTTGAGCGCGCCATCCGGGAGGTTGAGCTTTCATTTGACCGTAGCGAGCGCGACGCGCTGTCCAAAGCGCCGGAGTTGGCGATAGACGTCGCTTCGCATCAGTCGCCACCCAGTCCCCCGGCTCCTCAGCCCGTTCCGCATCCGGCGCCCGTTCCGCCCTCGCCGCCCGTCCCGAAGCCTGCGGAAACAGGGCGCGGTTCTGTCGCACCGCCAAGCCCGCCCGACCAATCTCGGCGAAGCGGCATCCTCAACTCCCTCATCCGATTAGCCGCCATCCTGGTCGTCATTGCCGGTGCCAGCGCGGCGGTTACTTATTGGCCGCGGTTGAGGACACAATCCCTCGCATTGTGGCAGTCCGCGACGCTGTCCAAGCGCACCTCCACAAGCCCCGAGCCTCACCCCACCGGGGCTGTGACTCCATCGAGCGGTGAGAGCGTCGAACGGACACCGGATCAACCGAAGGAGCCGGTGACGCCTGCGCAACCCTCGATGCCGTTGCCAACGACCTTCGGCGTCTACGCCCTGAGCCAGGGCCAGCTCCAGGAGCTCAAGCCGGTCCCCGGGAAGATTCCGGATCGTCGTGTCGCGATCTCAGCAGCAATCACCACACCGAGCGCGACGACCCTGACAAGCGGAGATGTCAGCTTCATTGTTTTCAGGCCCGACGGTGGTGTCGATACAACCGGGACCGAGGTTCGAGTAGTCGCAAAAGTCTCCCGAGCGATGGGCGTCGATGCAACCGGGAAAGCGGCCATGGTCTCTGCCGGCGACACCTGGGTCATCCGCAGCATGTCCTTCCCTTACAAAGTAGGTCCGGTCGAGGATCAGCCGAGAATGCTATCGCTGCAGCCGGAGCAGGACGGCTTTACGCTTTCGCCGGGTCGCTACGTCGTGGTCGTCAAAGGTATGGGCTATGACTTCACGGTGGCCGGGATGCCGACTGATCCCAACCAATGCGTCGAACGCATCAATGCAACGAACGGCGCATTCTACTCCCCCTGCCCGCCGCGACGCTAAAGTGGCGCGACGCGTTCCGTTTATTTCTTGGCCTTGGCGTCTTTAGGCGCATCCGCGGGCGCATCATCGACCTTGCCGTTGTTCGTGACGCATTTGCTGAAATAATCGCGCCGCTCCTTGGCTGTCCCTGCGCTGCCGGCAGCGGGATTGCCGATTTGCTTTGGAGGAAAGGCCTTGGCCAAAGCTGCGTCGCATGCACGCGCTACTTCTACAGTGACGGCCGACGCCGTTACTGGCGCGCCAATAGCCAAAACAAATGCCAATCCCATAGACCTTTGCAAATTTCTGGAGATCACCTGGCTCGCTCCTTCAATCCGTCCGAGAACGCTGGACGGGACCATATCAAAACCGGCAGAAGAGCCAAACGGCAAAGCGGCGCCCGAATTGTCCCGTGGCAAAGCTGTTCAGCGAGAGATTATGCTTTTCGGACCGAGATATCCATCGTGCCCAAACCTGCTGCGTTTAGCAGACGGAAGGGTGCCGAGCCAAACCCTCGATCCTAGCTATTGAGCTGCGGCGGCTTCAGGTTCGGAAAGCGCGTGAGCATCGCGGTCCTGATAAACCTCAGATGAGCGATGGTGTTTGCCAATTCCTTGAGCCGCCGCTGGCCGTTGGAGATGTCGGCGGCAAAGAGATCTTGATGATGACTGTCGATCGGCTCCCGTTCGAGATATTCATCGGTGCCGTTTCCGAAGGTGACGGATGCACGCGCGAGTGCGTCATCAACACGTCGTCCGAGGCCGACCTGCTCCCTCTCCGCATCGCGCAATGCCGTATCGATCGCGACCATGACGGCATCGATTCGAACGCGGTCCGTCTCCGCATCGCGCTCGATGGTACGGGCCTTGAAGCCTTTGTCCTCACGGCGGGAGCTGAGAAAATTGTGTGCGCGCGCTCTCAGGAACAGCTGAAACATTTGGGCCATCCCACGTTCGAGATTTGGACCGCTAACATCGGTCAGACATAGTTAACAAAGCTTGAATCTTGTGGCTGCTCCGCCTGGCTTTGTACGATCCACGCCCGCCAGGCTCCTTCGTGTTTCGAATAAAGCTCAAGCCATCGAGCTTCGTGCGCCGCGGCGGCCCCATCGCCCGGACCGATTTGAACCGTCTCTCCCGATGTGATGTCCAGCGCTTCGAACTCCGCCGTTTCCGGAAGCGACAGCCCTATCAGCACCCGCTTCCCTTGCGCATCAACGAAATACCTGCGGGGCGCGTTGTGCCTTTCAGTCATTCGAATGAGCCTCGTCCATGATCCAAGGACCTGGAAGATCTTTCAGGTGTCGATCATAGGCGCGAACGAAAACCATCAAAATAACGATGCAAATTATCGCGCCTAGCAATGCAATCAGATACGTCATTTACGCCTACCCTAACGCGGGGCCCCGGAAAAATCGGGGCGGCTAAGCTTCCGCCGTGAATCGAGATGTTCTAGGTGGCATTGGCTAGGCTCTCAAGAATTGCGACAAGTTAACCTAACCGCACATGGTTATTTCGATAATGCTACAGAGATCGCTCGGCAAACAGGCCAGGCGCGAAATACCATCATTAGGAGGGCGACCGACTTCGTCCCGCCCCTGTTGCGGGAGTATAGGGCGCATAGAGACGATATCTTGCCGATCGCTTGCGTGAGCGCCACGCCCTCGCACCATAGCCGCAAGCAAAACCGCCCGCGAAGATCGAACCCAAAATCACAATTGCCAACATTTGAACGTCCCATTTTTTCGGCGCGTTCCTCCCATTGCATTTCATCTTGTCGTTGTGACGACTTCAAGATCGGCACCGCTGAAAGTGTTGCCAGCCGATGACGAAATTTGTGCAAGGAGCTGATTGAAGTTTGGTCGTTGCCGGACAGCCGCGGGCCGGGGAATGACAAAACGTCTCACTGATTGAAGTTGGATCCGGCCGGATGTTAATCGGGGTTCACGCAGTCCATGCAGCCTTCAGAACCGGCGCCCGACAATTCGGCTTCCAGCCATTCAAAGCGCGGTAACGGCCGCCGCTGATCAGCATTGACACCTCCGTGATAGTACGGAGCGACAAAGCCGGATTAGACGCGTTAAGGTTGAGCGGTTAGCTTAATCCGCGTTGTTTGTTGCGAATTCTCACTAATCACTTATCCCATCGTCTCACCGGGCTCCCCCAAGCTCGGCCCCACCCAAGCAAAGCCGTCGAGCGACATGGGTCCGCTTGGCGGCTTTGTCCTTGTCGCGACGAGAGGATGATTTCGGTTATGGCGCGCAAGCCCTGGTCGTTCAAGGAAGACCGCCGGCTGATGGAGTTGGCTAAGTCTTCGGCTTCATTGGAGGAGGCGGCGAAACAGCTCGGACGATCGCCCGATGCGATCAAGCGCATGGCCCTGCGCCTTGGTCTTTCGTTGAAAACGAAGGCGAGAAAAAAGGCCTAAGCGAGCGTGCGGCGGCGTTCCGCCAACGACGTCATGATGGCCGCGGGCGCGCGATCGCCGGTTCTGACGAAGAACGAATGCGTCGTGTTGCTGATCGGAGTAGAGCAAGGACCTCAAGGCAAGGTGAGGTCGCCGTCCGCCCCGAAGGCTAGACTCCGGCTACATGAAATAGATGCGCTCTAGCCCGGTTCGCCAGGGAACCGAACCAGCGCGCTCGCGTTGACTCCAACTTCGTCGCGAGGTCTGGCCGTGGCCCATCTTGCCATTTCCGTCATTCTGGTCTGGTTGGCTATCAATATCGCCTTCGTGGTCTTGCGCTTGCGAGCCACCCGGCCACAGCATGGTGGCAGCCCTCGGCAGGCTTCCATCGCGCCCTACAATCCCGCACCCGCTTCCCTCCGCCATCGAATGGGCCGCCAGAACTTGGGAGCGGAAGGTTAAGTAGCATTTTCGATAGGGTCCCCCGGTCCGGGGGCAGACGGGTCCCTCGCCTGCCCACCCCCAAAGGCCGGTTCCACATGCCTCGCCCGCGCATTAAACCCTATCTTAGCGCGTCCTGATTAGGATCGGCCGACGCTTCCCTCTGTTCCGCCGGGCCGAATGAGATTGCAGCGACCGACTTTCGTATTTGCGGCGTTCGTGCTCGCGAGCACGGCCGCGTTCGGCGTGGCTGGCCACTTTGCGGCAACTTCGTTCATTCGGTACCAGCAGGCCCACCAGCTCGACGAATTGACCGAGGTGGTTCTGCGTCGCGCCGAATTTGCGGTCGACTTTGCCGGCGCGAGCCTGGGCGAACTCGCGCGGCGCGATCTTGCCGATTGTGGGCCCGCGACGCTGCAGGCGATCCGGCTCCACGTCTACCAACGTTCCGCAATCAAGGATGTGCGCCTCGTCAACCCAGATGGCTCGGTGATCTGTTCGGCCTATTCCGAAACGCTGGAATTCGACAAGGGATGGATCGACCGCCGCGATATGCTTCCCTCGCACGACAAGAACCTTTCGCTCTTCCGTGTTGAGCAATTCGGCGGGGATGCTCTGGGCGTGCTCAAAGACATCAACGGCAATGCCGCATTGGTCGCCATTCTTGGCGTCAACGCCAGCCTGTTCGACATCATGCCCGCCGAGTTGCGCGCCCACAGCGAAGTGATCCTCGCGTTGAGCAACGGCGAGAAACTTGGCGAATTCCTGCTCGATCCCGACAAAGCCTTGCAGGCCCCGATCGATCTCGACAAAAATTCAGCTCGATTCCCACTCCATGCGACCATTCGCCTCGAACGCGGCATCCTCTCGACGTGGAACAACGAGGCTTACTGGCCGACGCTGGCCGTAGCATTTGCAATCGGCGCCCTTTTCGGCGGGCTTTTCGCGCGGAGCCGCCGCATGGAAGGGCCCGTCGCCGATCTCGACCGCGGGCTGGCCGCGAACGAATTCAAGCCGTACTACCAGCCCATCTTCGAGCTCAAGACCGGTCGGATCAAAGGCTGCGAGGTGTTGGCTCGGTGGCTCCTCAAAGACGGATCGGTCGTGCCTCCGATGAACTTCATCCCGCTCGCGGAATCCAGCGGCCGCATCCAGGTCATGACCTGGCAGATCCTGCGATCAGCGCTGTCGGATCTGCAGCCGCTGTTGAAAGCGAACAAGGATTTTAAGCTCTCCCTCAACGTCGTACCAAAGCATCTCTTGAGTGCGGGCTTCATTGAAACGCTCCGCCGCACGGTCATGGCGGCGCAAGTCTCCGCGCGCCAGATCGTCATCGAGGTGACCGAGCGCGACGAGCTCGACGACCTCGCACGCGCCGCAGCCGTAGTCAGCGAATTGCGGGACTACGGGTTTCGCGTCGCCATCGATGACGTCGGCGTCGGTCATAGCGGGCTATCCCGGCTCAAGGGCCTGGGCGCCAATACAATCAAGATCGACAAATTTTTCGTCGACACGATCACCGTGGACGCATCGACTGCCACGATCGTGGAGATGCTGGTCGCACTTGCGAAGGACCTCCAAATGACGGTGGTCGCGGAAGGCATCGAGACGGAGGAGCAGGTCCGGGCGCTTATTTCATCCGGCGTAGAGGAGGGGCAGGGCTATCTGGTCTCCGCCCCACTGCCCTTCCCTCGATTCAACGAGTTGGTCGAGTCACGCTGCTTGGCGCAGAGCGCTAAATTGCCGACCGACGCGGCGTTGGTGGCCTGAAAGGATTGAGCCGTTAACCCGGGACGGCAAACGCGCCGCGCCGCGCCCCTTGCTCAATCAGCCTTAACGATACTCTCATCTTTCAACGCGGCCTGGCTCCGGTCCGGCTATGGTCGTTCAATGCGCCGCAACCACCTTATCGCAGCCGCAGGCGTCTGCTTCGCGCTCATCGTCTATGCCACGCTTGCGAGACTGGCGGGGAGACCCGTGCTTATTGGCCATCACGACGCTTATTGGGTCGTCGTGATCGAGCGCTTCAGCGCCTACGGGTTGCTGGGATTTCTCTTGTCCTTCCTGTTGCCCGGTCGGCTCACCCTCGCATGCTCGCTTGTCGTGGCGGTCGCAATGGGGCTGGAAATCCTGCAAGCAATGACGCCCGATCGTGATCCGGGTTTCCTGGACGTGCTGCAAAAGGCAGCAGGCGGGACCGTCGGGGTCCTCCTCGCTCAAACAATCCTGGCCTTCTTACCGAGGCCGCCCTCCTGAGCAGATGCATGGCCTGCACGTCTGCATGGGAAGTGACCGTCCTTATTTTATCATTTGTCCGCGTAGTTCACCGCCCGGGTTCGCGGCCGTATGAATGTTGGCATACCATTTCCCAGCCAGCAGGTCCGCAGCCTGAGCTTCGGTGAGCGTTGCGCTCCCCTGAATCGGGCTTTGGACCGTCTTGAACGGCAGCACGATGCCGGCGTTCTTGCCGGGCTCCACCGGGCCGTGGAAATGTGCCCCCATGGCTGGCCCGGTCAAGCCGGCGAAGCTGACTGTGTAGGTCAGGGTTTTCGCCTCCGTATCGTAAGTCGCCTCGGCCTTGCCTGTTCCAGGCGAGTTGTTCGGAGGCACTTCATTGCTGCCTTTTAAATCGGCCTGCAACTTCACGAGCTCTGCATTTGCCGTTGCGGCTGTCATGATGATCAGCGCACCCAGCATCGCCGCTCCCAACAGTGTCGCGTAGCCTCGATCGCTGTCGTTCCTCATGGCATCCTCCTGCAGGCTCTACGGCCCGCTGCGGTTAAACCCCGGCCAGCAATGAAAATTCCGGATGGAGATTTATGCCTGATTCGGAACAACTATCGCGAGAATCTCGGCTCCCACACCCGGAGCCTGACCGATTGCGCGCGGGAGCTAAGCCGAGCGGCGCTGGCCCAGGAACTGGTTCGGCGTCAGGAGTTCTGCCATCTGCCGATGGGTGGCCTGGAGCGCCTCGATGGCACCGTCCAGATCAAAATCGGCGTCCCGGACAGAGGCGAAATATTTGGCCGTCAGCGCCAGATCGAGCTTGACGCGGGTTGCGCCGTCGCGGCTTTTGCGGCGGTCAAGTGACAAATGGATGGCCCGCATTCGTGCCTCGGCAGACGTGCAGCCGCTAAGCTCGGCGAGTTCGTCATAGGTCATCCAGATCTGTGCCATGTTTCAGTCACTCCTTTACTCGGCATCAGCTTAATTTTGGTGCTTAAAGCTTCGGTTGCCGCGATGCGCGCGCCCACCGTTTCGCAGCGATAGGGTCAATGCGAGCTAAACGAAGAAGGACGATCGTGCCGAGCCGCCGGTGGGTTGCATACAGCGAAGATCAATCTATGCTCACCAGATCGATCAACTATTGAACTGAGGCAATCGCATTGGGACAGGTCACTTCGGAAGCCCTCTCCTTGATTGATGTCGTGTCCCGTGGCGCCACGCGGCATGTCCTCGCCTTCCGCAAACGTCCCGCATGGCTGACGCTTGCGGTGCTCGTGCCGGGTGCCGATTTGGTGCTGGCCGCGGACGCATAGATGATCGTTGATTTCACCTCGAGGTAAGCAGACATGACCGACCGACCGACTGTCCTCGTTACGGGAGGCGCGGGCTATATCGGCTCGCATGCCTGTCGCGCCCTGACCGCCGCCGGCTATCAGCCCGTCGTTTATGACAATCTGTCGACAGGTCATCGCGGCTTCGTCGCCGGCCCGCTGGTAACAGGCGATCTGCTCGACGGCGCCACGCTGGCGCGCGCCTTCGCCGAGCACAAAATCACGGCGGTCATGCATTTCGCGGCGGCGAGTCTCGTCGGCGAGTCCATGACCGACCCGCAAAAGTACTACATCAACAATGTGCAGGGCACGCTGTCGCTATTGCAGGCGATGCGCAATGCGGGCTGCCATCGTATCGTGTTCTCCTCGACCGGCGCCGTCTACGGCAATGCCGATTCCAAGGAACTGCCGGAAGACTTCCCCTGCGCGCCGATCAACCCCTATGGCGCATCGAAGTGGATGATCGAGCGCATGCTCGCCGATTACCGCGCCGCTTACGGCTTCGGCGCGTTCTGCCTGCGCTATTTCAATGCCAGCGGCGCCGATCCTGCCGGCGGCATCGGCGAATTGCGTGACAATGAAACCCATCTCATTCCGCGCGCCATGATGGCATTACAGGGCCATGTCGATTTTGCCGTGTTCGGTCAGGACTACGACACGCCCGATGGCACCGCGATCCGCGACTACATCCACGTCACCGACCTCGCCGCAGCGCATGTCGCGGCGCTGAAGCTGCTGGAACAAGGGCATGCCGGCGGCAGCTTCAATCTAGGCACCGGCTCCGGCTTTTCGGTACGGGAGATCCTGACCGCCATCAGGCAGGAGACCGGGCGCGAGGTGCCCCACACCGTCAAACCGCGCCGCGCCGGCGATCCCACCTATCTGGTCGCCGATCCCTCCGCAGCGCGAAAAGCGCTGAATTTCGTGCCGCGATATTCGGATCTGCCGACTGTAATCCGCACCGCCTGGGCCTGGCACCAGAGGGCTCATCCGCTTAAGCAGCCCTGACAACATCCTCGAAGTCGATCAGGCGGGATAAGACGTGGCCTTATGGTCTATTCCGTTCTGAGCCGAGCGATCCCGGCGCAAACGGATGGCGCGATCGCGAACGGCCGTCGAGCCCCTTGGGCAGCTTGTCGGCGTTGAGCTTCACGACCGCACCTCGGGCGTCAACGGCCGGCACCTCGTCTTGGCTGTAGATGAGCGTCGCCTCGAAGGTCACATCGGGCGCCTGCTCGGCCGTTCCGGAACAGGTCGCCATCGCGCCGCTGCACACGCCCGAGAGCTTGACCTCGACTTCGTCGAGCCCGAACACGGTCGGCGGCCCCTCGGCATGTCGCCGCGTGGTCAGAACCGCCGTGAAACGCTGCTCGTCGATTCGGTAAGAGCCTCCATACGTGAAGAAGCTGTCGCTGCCGGAGATTCGTCCCTCCGCCAGATGCACGACGCCCGTGCCCTGACCGCGCGGGGTCCTGAACCAGGCCGCATATTTGCCGTCTCTCAGCATGAAAACATCCACCGTAAAACTCCAACGTATTTGCAACCAACTCTGGGGCGCGACAATGACCCGCGCGGGGAGCATTCTGCCACGGTTAACGCCCTGCAAAATCAACCCGTCAATTTGACGCCGAGGCGCAGCGACGCGGGCGCACGCTTCCCGTGCGGCGGGCAAGAAAGCTGGAGCTGGACCCTCGTTGCATACCGCGCTAAAAACGATCGGCGTGCCGACCTCGTTTGGCAGCACGCATATAACCGCTATCAACTCCAGCCAGCTCGTGACAGCTAGCCTGTCACGCTGGGAGGAAGTGGTCGAGATCGCCGCCGCTCAGCAGGCGACGCCGTATCAGAAGACCGAGGCTACGCTCGCGCCCATCATAGATATGGAGAGTGCAGCGGAGAGCCACCCGGTTGAGGCCGTCCCAGCCGAATGAAATTATCCATCCAGCTTGCCGGCGCACTGTCTTCTCGGGTCGCCGGCTTGAACCTCTTCCTGATAGAGTGCACCAATATCAAAGAGTGATTCCGGTCACACTTGCCTTGGCGTTTCGCTGCTAAGCATCGGGCCTGGATGGGGACCGGCAAATATTGGTCGAACTGGATGAGAATTGCCATGAAAAGCCTGATCGGCGCTGTTGTCGGCACATGCTGTCTTGCTGCTCCGGCTTTGGCGGAGAGCCCGACCGCCATCGTCGAGGACGTGCAAGGCAAGGTCGACGGTGTCGCGTTCATGGATTATGTGGTGCCGGGCAAGATCATCAAGCTGGGGCCCAAGGCAACCATTACGCTCAGCTATCTCAAATCGTGCCAGCGCGAGACCATCAGCGAAGGCGTCGTCATGGTCGGCACCGAGCAGAGCACCGTGCAACTCGGCGAGGTCAAGCGGGAAAAGGTCCCCTGCGATACCAACGCGGCAAAACTGTCGGAGCGCGAGGCGAACCAGAGTGCCGCGACGACCTTCCGCACCATGCGGTCGGACGCCAAGGGCAGCGCTCCGGCCAAGCTGCCGACGCTCTACGGTGTCGCGCCGTTGGTGCAGGCCAAGAGCGGCAGCACCCTGGTGATCGAGCGCACCGATGGCAAGGAGCCCACGATCAGCGTGCCGCTCAAGAGCGAGACCATGGTCGGAGGCAAGTTCTATGACTTCGCCAAGGCCGGGAAGTCGCTGACGCCGGGCGGCAGCTATCTCGCCATCCTCGGCACCAAGCGTTACGCCTTCCAGGTCGATCCCAGCGCCACGTCGTCGCCGACGCCGATCGTGGGACGCCTGCTGCGGCTCGAATAGGCAGCTAGCGACGGGGCGATGCGGCGGATCGGCAGACGGGACATCGTTGCAGCGATCCTGATTGCGCTTCTTGCAGGCGCCGTCGTCACGTCTCCGCCGTTCCAGACGCTGCAGGGCCTGTCGCTCGACATCCTCACGGCACTGCGCGGCAAGCTCGTCGGCGACCACCGCGATCCCGCGACATCACCGGTCGTCGTCGTGGCCATCGACGGCGAGACCTACGACACTCCGCCGTTCCAGGGGTCGCCGACGCTGACCTGGACGCGCGAGATCGGCCGGGTGCTCGGCAGCATTGCCGACGGCGGCGCCAAGGTGATCGGTTTCGATGTCATCTTTCCGAGCTCGATCGAGCGGTCGGAGATTCCCTTTGGCGATGCGCCGCTTGGCGCGCGATTGAAGGGATTCGACCGAGACTATCTCATCGCCTTGCGGAAACTCTCTAGTGACGGCAAGCTGGTGCTGGGCGAGGTCCTCAGCAGCGATCATCCGGACCGCGCACAGCAATTGGCTGTGGGGAATAACGTCCGCGGCCTCAACGTCTATACCGACACCGACCATGTAATCCGGCGAATGCCGCTGAGTTTTCCTGTCGGCGACATGCCAGCTCCCGCAATGGCCGTCGAACTCGCCACCCGCGCGCTCGGCGCAAAACCGCAGACCGCGCCTTCTGGCGTGACTGCTTTGTCCGGGTATACGATCCCGAGCGCGGTGCCGAACACGCTAACGCTCAATTTCCGAGGACTCGGCCGCGACGTGCCGACATATTCGTTCGCAGACCTGCACGCCTGCGTCGAGAAGAACGACCGCGACTTCTTCCGCCGCGCCTTCGGTGGCAAGATTGTGGTGCTCGGCACGATCCTCAATGTCGATGACCGCAAGATCACCTCGATGCGTCTTTCCGGCGGCTATGACGGAACGCCGGCCGCAAGATGCGCCCTGCCCGCACCGGCAACCACTGAACAAAAAGCCCGCAGCGACATCGCCGGTGTCTTCGTGCATGCCAACGCGGTGCGAAATCTGATCGAACGCGATGCGGTGACCGAGCTCGGCTTTCCACTGCGGAGCATTCTCACGATCGTGTTCGCAGCGATCGTGGCCTGCGCGGCCTGCGTGCTCGCACCGGGTGGCGCACTAATCGCCTGGTTCGGCCTCACCGCGGTATACGCCGCTGTGGCTGTCGGTGCATTCGTCCATGCCTTGGCGCTGCCGCTGACGGAGCCGGCACTCGCAAGCCTTGCCGCGCTCGCGATGATGATCGGCTACCGTTTCGTGCTGGCCGATCGCGACGAGCGTTTCCTGCGCAGGAGCTTTGCGTTCTATCTCGCCCCCGAAGTGATCGACACCATGGTTGCCTCCGGCAAGATGCCGGCGCTCGGCGGCGAAATGCGCAACGTCACCATGTTCTTCTCCGACCTGAGTGGCTTCTCCTCCATCGCCGAGACGATGACGCCGGGCGAACTGGTGACGCTGATGAACGAATATCTGTCGGCCATGACCGACATCATCGAGAGCCATGGCGGCTATGTCGACAAATATATCGGCGATTCCATTGTCGCCATGTTCGGCGCGCCCGCCGACGATCCCGCGCATGCGCGCCACGCCGTCCATGCCGCGCTGAAATGTCACGCAAAGCTGGCGGAGCTCAACGCCGGCAGCGCCGCTTTCGCCGGCCGCGGCCTGTCGCACCGCATCGGGCTCAACAGCGGCGAGGCTGTCGTCGGCAATATCGGCTCCCGCCGCCGCTTCAACTACACCGTGATGAGCGACACCGTGAACGTCGCCTCGCGGCTCGAAGGCGCCAACAAATATTATGGCACCGCAATCATGGCTTCAGAAACGACTGTCGCGCAGACAGGCAATACTTTCACCTGGCGCGAGCTCGACGCCATCAAAGTGATAGGACGCGGCGAGGCGATCAAGGTGTTCGAGCCCCTCGCGGAGAAGGGCACGGAGAGTGCCGGGCAGACGAAGGTTGCCGCCGCGTATGCGGAAGGGCTGGCGTGCTGGCGGGCAAGGGAGTTTGCGAAGGCGGCTGATGCGTTCGGGCGAATGGCGGAAATGGATCCGGCGTCAGCGCTTTTTGGCAAGCGCGCGACTGCGCTCGCTACAAATCCACCGGGGGCGGATTGGACGCCGGTGAACATCCTAGAAGGAAAGTAGCGCAGCGTCCCACCGCTTTTCGGGTCCACTCCCCGCTAGAACGGCAACCCCACGTAATTCTCCGCCAGCAGACGCTGCGCCGTCTCGGACGACAGCAGATACTCCAGCTCCGTCTGCTGAAGCCTCTCTTCATACTCGGAACGGTCGGGGAAGCGATGCAGCAGCATCGTCATCCACCACGAAAAGCGTTGCGCCTTCCAGATCCGCGCCAGCGCCTTGGCGGAATAGCCCTGGAGCCCGGAATCATCGCCGTTCTGATAATGCGCGAGCATGGCGTGGTAGAGATAATAGATGTCGGAGCCGGCGCTGTTCAGCCCGCGCGCGCCGGTCGGCGGCACGATGTGGGCGGCATCGCCGGCGAGAAACAGGCGACCGTAGCTCATCGGCTCGGCGACGAAGCTGCGCAACGGCGCGATGCTCTTCTCGATGGACGACCCCGTGATCAGGCGGTCGCCGACCTCGTGCGGCAAACGGCGCTTCAGCTCGGTCCAGAACGCATCGTCGCTCCAGTCCTCCACCTTGTCGGTGAGCGGCACCTGGACGTAGTAGCGGCTCAGCACTTGCGACCGCAAGGAACACAGCGCGAAGCCGCGCTCGTGCTTCACATAGATCAGCTCCGGCGACACCGGTTTCGTGCGCGACAGCACGCCGAGCCAACCGAACGGATAGATCTTCTCGTATTCCCGCAGCACGTCCTTCGGGATCGACTTCCTGCTGACGCCGTGAAAGCCGTCAGCGCCGACGATATAGTCGCAATCGACTCGGACGGTTTCGGCATTCGAACGATAGGTCACGTACGGCTGGTCCGAGGTCAGGTCATGCGGCGTCACGTCCTCGGCATTGTGCACGACGTTGCCGCCAAAGCGATCGCGCGCCTCGTAGAGGTCGCGCGTCAGCTCGGTCTGGCCGTAGACCAGCACCGAATTGCCGCCGGAATGCTTGTGGAGGTCGATCTGGGAGAGCACCCCGTCATGGGCGATCTCGAATCCCTTGTGGATCTCGCCCTCGCGGTCCATCCGCTCGCCGCACTGTGCCTCGCGCATCAGCCTGGCGAAGCCGTGCTCGAGCACGCCGGCGCGGATCCGGGCAAGCACGTGGTCGCGGCTGTACTTTTCCAGCACGACCGTGTCGATGCCCTTGAGGTGCAGGAGCTGGGACAACAGCAGCCCGGACGGCCCGCCGCCGATGATACAGACCTGGACTTTCATTTTTGCGTCCTCCTCGGCGCTTTCTTGCAGATTCAGCGCCGCTGACGGATGGAGGCTTTCGTCTTTGTCTTGTACTATTCGAACATGAGAAACCCAGCCCCCGCCCCGGCAATCCGGGTCTACAATTTGTTCGGCGAATCCGGTGATCTGCCCGATGTCGTGCATTGCGAGACGATAGCGTCGCGCTCCGTGCTGCACGATTGGACGCTCGCCGTGCACCGCCATGCCCGGCTGCACCAGGTGCTGCTGATCGAGCGCGGCGGCGGCGAAGCGACGCTCGACGGGCGCGTGGTGCAGCTGAAGCCGATGCAAATCGTCAACGTGCCCGTCGGCCACGTCCACGGCTTCCGTTTCGTGCCTGATACCCAGGGCTGGGTGCTGACCATCGCCGCGGAAATATTGGACGAAGCGCTGCTCGCCTCCGAAGGGCTGCGAGGTGCCTTGTCGCGCTCGGCCGTGATACGCGGCACGCCGCAGATTCGGACCACCATGAAGCAGATCTTTGCCGAACACGCCGCGCGCGATTTCGGCCGAGCGCATGTGCTGCGTGCACTTTCGGCGGCCATGATCGGGCTGGTGGCCCGCGCGCTCACCGGCGAGAGCGGTGGCAACGGCACGGCTGAAAGCGGACTATTCCGCCGCTTCGAGGCGCTGCTGGAACAGCATCATCTGGAACGCTGGAGCGTTGCGGGTTATGCGGGCGCGCTGTCGATCACGCCGACCCATCTCAACCGTGTGACCCGGGCAGCAACCGGCGACACCGCCTCGCACCTGATCCTCAACCGGCTGATCCGCGAGGCGCGGCGCAATCTCGTCTACACCAATTTACCGGTCTCGACGATCGCCTATGCGCTTGGCTTCGAGGACCCCGCCTATTTCAGCCGGGTCTACGCCGCCGCCACGGGCGTGTCACCGCGGGCCTTTCGTGCCCAGCTTCATGGCGATGAAGGCTGACACACCGGCCGATCGATCAGCCGCGCCTGTGGTCGAAGGCCACGCTGGGAACCGCAATGGCCTTTGTTGCCAGCGCTGCCACTTAACCTTCGTATATGGGGCCCTATCCTTTGGATAGGCGCCCTTTACCTCAGTACAATTGAGTAGGGAATGCGCGCGCCTTAGCCTGGCTGCATTCGGCGCCCTGGCGCCGGTGGCATTGTATCCTCCCTAACCTGGGCGCAAGACGGCCGCCCCTGTCCGGTCGTCTGCGCTTCTTTTTCGGCAAGCCATCGGTGCCTTCAATGTTTTTCCGGCCGACACACCGCCCCCGGCGGTTGGACCGGCCACCTTTCGCGTACAACTGGAGATTTGTGCATAATGTCTTCGATTGAGAAGATCGCACTCTTTATCGATGGCTCCAATCTCCATGCCACCTCCAAGGCGCTCGGCTTCGACATCGACTACAGGCGACTGCTCGGCGAATTCCAAAGCCGAGGTGCGCTGTTGCGGGCCTTCTACTACACGACCGTCGTCGAGGATCAGGAGTATTCGTCAATCCGTCCGTTGATCGATTGGCTCGACTATAACGGATACACCGTCGTCACGAAACTCACGAAGGAATTCGTCGACGCCATCACCGGCCGCCGCAAAGTGAAGGGCAGCATGGATGTCGACCTCGCCGTAAATGCGATGGAGCTCGCCGAGCACGTCGATCAGATCGTGTTGTTCTCGGGCGATGGGAATTTTCGTTCGCTGGTGGAAGCCCTGCAACGCCTCGGTGTCCGCGTGACGGTCGTCTCCACACTCTCCACTCAGCCGGCAATGGTCGCTGACGAGCTGCGCCGACAGGCGGACATATTCATCGATTTGGCAGAACTGAAACCAAAAGTGGGGCGCGATCCGGCCAATAGGCCGGGATCGCGCGAGATGCGTCAGTCACCGCAATTCCACGCGCGCGTAGCGATCGATCGCAGCGACCAGGTGGAGTGAACCTTCGGGCGGCGGCTCTCAGACGTCGAAGAACATCGTCTCCTCCGGCCCCTGCAAATTGATCGTGAAAGCATACACGATCTTGCCGCCACGCTCGCTGCGCTTTGCGATCAACGTCGAACGTCGCACCGGCTGCTCGATCAGGCTGAGCACGGGGTCGGCGGCGTTCGCAGTTCCTTCATCGGAGAAATACACCCGGGTGTTGAGCCCGATATTGATGCCACGCGCGACGATCCAGATGTTGACGTAAGGCGCGCATTTGCGGCCCGCCTTGTCGGTGATGGCCCCGGGCTTGATGGTCTCGAACGTCACCAGCCCGCTCTCGAAGTCGGAGCCGGCGCGGCCCCAGCCACGAAATTCCTCGTCGAGCGCGCCGGTCGACCGATCGGCCGGATGGTTGTAGCGGCCGGCCGCGTTCGCCTGCCAGATCTCCAACAGCACGTCACGCAGCGGCGTGCCGCTGCCGTCGAACACCTTGCCCTCCAGCGTGATGCGTTCGCCTTGCGTGTTCGGCGTCACCAGCACGTTGGAAAAGTTCTTCTCGAAGATGTCGAAGCCGGCCATCGCCGGCATCAGGCCGATATGGACGTAGGGCCCGGCGGTCTGCGAGGCGGTTTCCTTGAGGTAGTTGAGCGGCTGCGGCATGGACCTAGTTCCCTGCGGTGCGATTTTCAAAGTAAGTGGAGCGCTGGCCGCGCAAGACGATGTCGAAGCGGTAGGCGAGCGAGTCGAACGGGGTCGATGCGTTGAGGTCGAGCGGCGCGATGAGGCGCTCCAGCGCATCCTTGTCCGGGATCGTCGTCAGGATTGGGCAGACCGGGATCAGGGGATCGCCCTCAAAGTACATCTGGGTGATCAGACGCTGTGCAAAGCCCGAGCCGAACACCGAGAAGTGGATGTGAGCGGGACGCCAGCTGTTGACGTAGTTGCGCCAGGGATAGGGTCCCGGCTTCACGGTGCGGAAATAATAGTAGCCGCTGTCGTCGGTCAGCGCGCGGCCGCAACCGCCGAAATTCGGATCGATCGGCGCCAGATACGTGTCCCTCTTGTGCCGGTAGCGGCCGCCGGCATTGGCTTGCCAGAACTCGACCAGCGTGTTCGGCACGCCGCGGCCGGTCTCATCCAGCACGCGGCCGTGGACGATGATGCGTTCGCCGACGGGATCGCCGTCCTTGGCGTAGTTGCGGATCAAATCATTGTCGAGCGGGCCGAGATCGTTGTGCCCGAACACCGGCCCCGTGATCTCCGAGACCGAGTTCTCAAGCGACAGCAACGCCTGGCGCGGCGAGCGCAGCACCGAGGATTTGTAGCCCGGCGCGTGCGCCGGCGGATGCATGGAACGGTCGCGCTGGAAGAAGCCGCCGTCACCGAGCGGCGGCGTGAACGGCTCGGGACGGTTGGGGCGGGATTCCCGCAAGGCTGGCGCCTGGGCATGCATCGGCGTTGTCTCTCCCTCTGGCGCTCCCGTTGGGGCGCACGGCTTATCGGGAGATGATGGCGCCGGCTATTCTCAAGATAAATAGATCGATTATAATGCATTCCATGAATAAAATCGATCATTTGGCGCTCGATGGCCACGCGCTGGAGCTGTTCCTGGCCGTGTTGGAAGAAGGTTCGGTGACGGCGGCCGCAACGCGGCTCGGCCTGACGCAATCCGCGGTCAGCCACGCCCTGAACAAGCTGCGGCGGATCGTCGGCGATCCGCTGTTTGCCAAATCCGGCCGCGGCATTGTCGCTACGGCGCACGCCCAGGCGCTCGCGGCAAAGGCGCGAGCGCTGATCGACGAGATGCGCAGCTTTGCCGGCGGTGTCACGTTCGAGCCGGCGAGCGCGCAGCTTTCGCTGACAATCGCCGCCAATGACTTCCAGCGCGACCTGCTGCTGCCGCGGTTCTTCGATCATGTCGCAGCGCAAGTGACGAGCCTGAACCTGCGCGTGATCCCCTCGCAGTCGCCCTCGCCGGCGATGCTGCGCGAAAACCGCTGCGATCTGCTGATCACGCCGCTGCCGCCATCCGGCGTGGACATCGTGCAGAAGCGCCTGCTGCAAGACCATTACGTTTGTTACTACGACCCCAAAGCGCGCGCGGCGCCGGCTACGCGCGGCGACTATCTCGCGGCGCGTCACGTCACGGTGGTCTACACTGACAATGAGCGGCTCGACTTCGATCGCCGGCTTGCAGCCAACGGCTTCCACCGCGACATCGCGATCTCCGTGCCGAGCTTCTCCGGCGTGCCGTCCTTCCTGCGTGGCTCGCAGATGCTGGCGAGCATGCCGAGCCTGCTGGCGCCCGGCGTGATGCACGGCTTCGCGCGTGTGCGGATTCCGCTGGCCTCGCGCACGCGAACCCTGGCTGAGTTGCCGATGTTCATGGTCTGGCACCAGCGCTATCAGAAGGACCCCGCGCATCGCTGGATCAGAAGCCAACTCGAGACCGTGGCGGCGACGGCCTCGCACCCCGCCCCCGCGAAAACCTGATCCCCGTCAAACCCACTGGTTGCGCCGCGGCCGCCACGCTAGAATTCCCCCATGACAGTGACCGACATTGCGAGCCGGACCTACAATCACAGCTGGCGGCTGGATCCCATCATCCGCAGCCTGCTTGATACCGACTTCTACAAGCTATTGATGTTGCAAATGATTCGGGAAGCTTACCCGAATCAGCAGGTGACATTCTCGGTCATCAACCGATCGCGCCATGTCCGGCTCGCCGAAATCATCGACGAGGGCGAGCTGCGCGCCCAGCTCGACCACGCCCGCACCATCCGCTTCACCAAGAAAGAGCTGATCTGGCTTGCCGGTAACACTTTCTACGGCAAGACCCACATGTTCTCGGCGGACTTCATCCGCTGGCTCGCCGAATTCCGGCTGCCCGAATACGAGCTGCGCAAGGTCGAAGGCCAGTACGAGCTGCACTTCCACGGGCCGTGGAGCCATACCACGATGTGGGAAATTCCTGCGCTCGCCATCCTCAACGAATTGCGCTCGCGGGCGGCGATGAAGGGCCGCGGCCGCTTCGAGCTCGACGTGCTCTATGCCCGCGCGAAGGCCAAGCTGTGGACCAAGGTGGAACGCCTGCGCAAGCTGGATGGCCTCCGGCTCTCCGATTTCGGCACCCGTCGCCGCCATGGCTTCCTCTGGCAGCGCTGGTGCGTGGAGGCCGTGAAGGAAGGCCTGGGCCCGTCCTTCATCGGCACCTCCAACGTGCTACTCGCGATGGACAATGATCTCGAAGCCATCGGCACCAACGCCCATGAACTGCCGATGGTCGCGGCTGCGCTGGCCAAGGACGACGAGGAATTGCGCTGGGCGCCCTATCGCATCCTCGACCAGTGGCGCCAGACCTATGGCGGCAACCTCCTGATTGCGCTGCCCGACGCTTTTGGCACCAAGGCTTTCCTGCGCGATGCGCCGGAATGGGTTGCCGACTGGACCGGCTTCCGCCCCGACAGCGCGCCCCCGATCCAGGCCGGCGAGGAGATCATGAAATGGTGGGAGCAGAAGGGCCGCAATCCCAGGGACAAGCTGCTGGTGTTCTCCGACGCTATGGATGTGGGCTCGATCGAGGAGACCTACCACCACTTCGCCGGCCGGGTGCGGCTCTCCTTCGGCTGGGGCACCAATCTCACCAATGATTTCGTCGGCTGCACGCCGGACGGCTCGTTCAACCTCGATCCGATCTCGCTGGTCTGCAAGGTGTCGTCGGTCGACGGACGTCCGGCCGTCAAGCTTTCCGACAATCCCGAGAAGGCGACCGGCCTGCCTTCGGAGATCGAGCGCTATTTGCGCGTCTTCGGCGA
Source organism: Bradyrhizobium sp. CAR08 (assembly GCF_052871955.1). Classification (NCBI taxonomy): domain Bacteria; kingdom Pseudomonadati; phylum Pseudomonadota; class Alphaproteobacteria; order Hyphomicrobiales; family Nitrobacteraceae; genus Bradyrhizobium; species Bradyrhizobium sp. CAR08. The sequence continues at coordinate 120,953 of NZ_JBIXJX010000016.1, read as the reverse complement.
CGCCGGCCGCGTGCGCAAGCCGGTGCTGGTCTAGCGCCAGAGCAATCTCTCTCCATCAAGTAAACCATCTGGGGCAAATGCGCGACATCGGCTCGCCGATGCCGCGTCAGTTCCGGTTCGACGGCATTTGCGACGATCTGCAAGCATCCACTTCACAACGCCTTCACCCTGCGACGCAGTCTCCTGGCATTTTCAAGTCGAGTTAAGCACCTTTCGCGCGTAATCCGCGTTATGAGCGGATCGCTCCGCTGGGGTCGTTGAGCGACTTGGGGAACGCAAAGTGTTTCGCAGAACAGCGCCGTCAACGAAGGGACGAAGCTTCCTTCATGTCATCAAGCTCGTTTCGCCTTTCGTCACGGTCGTTCTGCTGCAGGCGGCGATCGCCGGATTCAGCCTGGAGGTGATGTCCTCGGTCCGCGCCTATGTCGCGGGCGAAGCGTTGTGGTCGCGCTCGCAGAAGAACGCCGTCTATTTCCTCAATCTCTATCTGCATTCGGGCGACGCCAGCCAGTTTGCGCAATATCAGACCTCGCTGGCCGTTCCCATCGGCGACGAGTTCGCGCGCTGGGCGCTCGAGCGCGATCCGGTCGACGTCGAGGCCGCCCGCATCGGCTTCCTGCAAGGCGGCAACCATCCCGATGACGTGCCGGGACTGATCTGGCTGTTTCGCTACTTCAAACAGGTCAGCTTTCTCAAGGAAGCGATCAGCGAGTGGGCTGCCACCGACCCCATGCTGCTGGAGCTGAGCGTTTTCGGCGAGGTCATCCGGTCAGAGTTGAAGAGCGGACCGGTTCAGGACGGCAACCGCCTGCAATTATTGTCGTCGCGGCTTTCGGAGCTCAACACTCAGTTCACGGTGCACGCCAAGCGGTTCTCCACCGTTCTCGGCGAAGGCTCGCGCGCCATCAAGATGACGCTGACTGGCGTCAATATCGTCACAGCCATGACGCTGATCCTGCTCCCGATCTGGCACACGCGGCGATTGGTGCTGCAACGACAGGCGTTTGAGGATGCCCTGCATGCCGAGAAGGAGCGCCTAGTCTGGCAGGCGTCGCACGACTGGCTGACCGGCTTGTCCAACCGGCGCGCGTTCGAGGCCCGCCTGCAAAGCGAGTTGGACGACACCGCGGCGGGTTCGCTGGGCCTGGTCCTGCTCGATCTCGACCAATTCAAGGACGTCAACGACAGCTGCGGTCATCTCGCCGGCGACCGCCTGCTCTGCCAGATCTCGCGTCTCCTGCAACAGGAACGACGGCCGCATGACCTGGTGGCCCGGCTTGGCGGTGACGAATTCGGCCTAATCCTTCCACAAAGCACGCCGTACGACGCCGTGGATATCGCCGAACGGCTGCGCCGGTCGCTCGAGCTATCCGTCTTCGCGTGGGACGATCGTTGCTTTGCAGTGACCGCCAGCATCGGCGTTGCCTGCATCACCGACGGCAACACCACGCTCGAGGACGCGATGCGGCGCGCGGATGCCGCCTGCTATCGCGCCAAGGAGAACGGACGCAACCGTGTTCAGGTCGACAACGGGACGACGGACGTCGTCGTCGTCACCTCGCGGCACCGCAAGGCCGCCAGCGCGTAGCAGCGCTCCACACTTTATCGTACTGGCACAATCCCGAGCCCTGCGAGATGCGCATCCAGAAACTGATCGACCTGCTGGCGCAGCATCTGCGGCGGCACGGCTACCATGCGTTCTTCGAGGCCGAGCGAGATGATCCCGTGCACGGCGGAAAACAGGGTGCGTGACAGCAGCGCGATCTGCACGTCGTCTGCATTCGGAAGCAGCCGCACCAGGGGTGGATGCATCAGCGCGAAGGCGTCCATCACCATCTGAAGGATGTCATCGGGGTAAGGGCGGTCGTCCTCCATCCGATGTTCGAACAGCGAGCGCAGCAGATTGGCGTGCTCCGCAAAAAATTCGAGGTAGGTCGCGGCCAGCCCGTAGAGCTGGCGAACGGGATCCTCGGCGGGAACCTGGCCCAGCCGCACCGTCAGCTCCTTAACGGTCTCCCGATTCACGGTCAGGATCACCCCGTCGAAGTCGCCGAACTCGTTGTAGACGCTCCCAACCGAGCAGCCTGCGGCGTCCGCAACATCCCGGACTTTCAACGATTTCAGCCCCTTAGTCGCGATAATGCTGCGAGCGATCTCCACGATCTGCTGCCGCCGGCGAGATTTTTTTCGGTCTCGTAACGATTCGTCTTGAACATTGTTCATTTTCAAGGTACTCATTTGAACAATGTTCAAATTAACCTGGAGATCTGCAAAATGCAAACCCTCGCTGTTGATATCGCCTCCACCTTCGTCGATGACGCCACAGCTCTCGTGACCGGATTTGGCCGCGCCTTCCTGCGGTTCGCGACGGGGCCGATCGATCGCATTGCAAATGCCTGCGACATTGCCGGCGTCCTGACCGAGCGCCGCGTGACCTTCCCGATGTGGCGGGCCAACCGCGACCGCGCCCGTCATGAGGGCCGCCGCATTAGCCTGCTCGGCCGCCTCTCGCCCTTTCGCCGCCTTGCCCACCTTACCTGAGGCGCGCACGCCTCCTTGCCGGGGCGTGATAGAGCCGCGACCAGCCATTTGCGAACCAAACGTCGCCACGCGGAGACCAACAGGATCGGAAGGTAAAGGCGCAGAGCAGGCCGGGGCGATCGTTCGTCAACCCGCAAATGCCCGTCGCATCTCCTCGGGTCCCGACGCCCATCCGACAATGAAACAACCTCAGACAGCGTTTCCAAAACAGGACTAGTCATGATCAGGGATTTGATGTCGTCACGCCGCTTCGCGCCGCTGTTCTGGGCGCAATTCTTCTCGGCGCTGAACGACAACGTGCTCAAGAACGCACTCGTCATCATCCTGCTTTACACTGCCGCGACCGGCCACGGTGATGCGCTGGTGACGGTCGCGGGCGCGGTGTTCATCTTCCCCTATTTCATCCTGTCCGGGCTCGGCGGCCAGCTCGCCGACAAATACGTCAAATCCGTCGTCGCAAGGCGGCTCAAATTCGCCGAGATCTTTGCCGCGGGCTTTGCCGCGGCCGGCTTCTTCCTGCACTCGGTGCCGCTGCTGTTCGCAGCGCTCGCACTGTTCGGCGTCATCGCCGCGCTGTTCGGACCCGTGAAATACGCGATGCTGCCGGACCAGCTCGAGCTCGGCGAGCTCGCGACCGGCAACGCGCTGGTCGAAGGCGCGACCTTCATGGCCATCCTGCTCGGCACCGTTGCCGGTGGCCAGTTCGTGGCCGGCTCCGCGCATATGGGCTGGGTCGCATCGGTCGTGGTCGTGCTGGCCCTGCTGTCCTGGGCCTTCGCCTCCCGCATACCAGCGACGACGCCGTCCGCACCCGATCTGCCGGTCAATCGAAATCCCTGGACCTCGACGCTCGGCCTGTTGAAGACGTTGCACGCCGATCACCGGCTGTGGGACGGCACCGTGATCGTGTCCTGGTTCTGGCTGGTGGGCGCCATCGTGCTCTCGCTGCTACCGGCGCTGGTCAAGGAAGTCATCGGTGGCACCGAGGGCGTGGTGACGTTGTGTCTCGCGATCTTCGCAATCGGCATTGCCATCGGCTCGCTGTTCGCCGCGAATCTGAGCCACGTTCGCCCGAACCTCGCGCTGGTGCCGATCGGCGCCATCATGATGGGGTTTGCCGGCCTCTACCTCGCTTGGGCGATCGGCGTGACCACCAAGGGGCAGGACATCACAGCGGGCGACTTCGCAACCTCGTTCGCGGGATTGCGCATGCTGGTCGATTTCGTTGCCTTCGCATTCGGCGGCGGGCTGTTCGTCGTGCCGTCCTTCGCCGCCGTCCAGGCCTGGTCCGCCCCCTCCGAGCGCGCCCGCATTATCGCCGCCGGCAACGTGCTGCAGGCCGCCTTCATGGTGGCCGGCTCGCTGTTCGTCGCGCTGTTGCAGGCCGGCGGATTGCACATCGGCTGGATCTTCTTTGGCCTCGGCGTCATCAGCTTCGGCGCAGTCTGGTTCGTGCTGACCAAGTGGGGCAAGGAAGGCGTGCGCGACTTTGGCGGGCTGCTGTTCCGCGCGCTGTTCCGCACCGAGGTCCGCGGGCGGGAGAACCTGCCGCCTGCTGGCACGCGCATGCTGATCGCGCCCAATCATGTCAGCCTGATCGACGGCCCGCTCCTGCACGCCGTGCTCCCGATCGACGCGAGCTTCGCGGTTGATACCGGCATCGCCAAGGCCTGGTGGGCCAAGCCGTTCCTGCGGGTGGTCAAGCACTACACCATGGACCCCACCAAGCCGCTGGCGGCGCGCGACCTCATCAAGCTCGTCGCCGCCGGAGAGCCGGTGGTGATTTTCCCGGAAGGACGCATCACTGTTTCCGGCTCGCTGATGAAGGTCTATGACGGCACCGCGATGATCGCGGACAAGGCCGACGCAGTCGTCGTCCCGGTCCGCATCGAAGGCGCCCAGCGCTCGCATCTCAGCTATCTCAACGGCAGCCAGATCAAGCGCTCGTGGTTTCCGCGGGTGACCGTCACCATCCTGCCGCCAGTCAAGCTTCCGGTCGATCCGTCGCTCAAGGGCAAGGCGCGCCGCAACGCCGCGGGCGCAGCACTTCAGGACGTGATGATCGACGCCATGGTGAAGAACGCCATGCTCGATCACACCCTGTTCGAGGCGCTCGGACACGCCTATCGCGACCGCGACACCGGCAAGGTCATCGTCGAGGACGCGCTCGGTACCAAGCTGACCTATCGCAAGCTGATCCTGGGCGCGCAGGTCTTGAGCCGGAAGCTGGAGAACGGCACCGCTATCGGTGAGAATGTCGGTGTGCTGCTGCCGAATTCCGCTGGCGTCGCCGTCGTCTTCATGGCGCTGCAAAACATCGGCCGGGTGCCGGCAATGCTCAACTTCTCGGCGGGCCCGGTCAACGTGCTTGCCGCCATGAAAGCCGCGCAGGTCAAAACCGTGCTGACGTCGAAAGCTTTCATCGAGAAGGGCAAGCTCGACAAGCTGATGGCGGCGATCTCCGCGGAAGTTCGCGTGGTCTACCTCGAGGACGTCCGTGCTTCGATCGGCACGGCCGACAAGATCAAGGGCCTGCTCGCCGGCACCGCGCCCCGCGTCGCCCGCCAGGCGAGCGATCCGGCGGTCGTGCTGTTCACGTCGGGCTCGGAAGGCACGCCCAAGGGCGTTGTGCTGTCCCACCGCAATATCCTTGCGAACGCCGCACAGGCGCTGGCGCGGGTCGATGCCAACGCCAATGATAAGGTGTTCAACGTGCTGCCGGTGTTCCACTCCTTCGGGCTGACCGGTGGAATGATGATGCCGCTGCTCGCGGGCATTCCGATCTACATGTACCCCTCGCCGCTGCACTACCGGATCGTGCCCGAGCTGATCTACCAGACCGGAGCCACGATCCTGTTCGGCACCGACACATTCCTCACGGGCTATGCACGCTCGGCCCATGCCTACGACTTCCGCACCTTGCGCCTGGTGATCGCCGGCGCGGAGGCGGTCAAGGATCGCACCCGGCAGGTCTTCATGGAGCGTTACGGCATCCGCATCCTCGAAGGCTATGGCGTCACCGAGACGGCACCGGTGCTGGCGATGAACACGCCGATGGCCAATCGTCCAGGCACGGTCGGCCGCCTGTCGCCGCTGATGGAAAGCCGCCTCGACCCGGTCCCCGGCATCGAGGAAGGCGGACGCCTGTCGGTGCGCGGACCCAACGTAATGCTCGGATACTTGCGGGCCGAAAATCCCGGCGTGCTCGAGCCGCTCGCCGACGGCTGGCACGACACCGGCGACATCGTGGCGATCGACCCGGCCGGCTTCATCACCATCAAGGGTCGCGCCAAGCGCTTTGCCAAGATCGCCGGCGAAATGGTCTCGCTGTCGGCGGTCGAGAACATCGCGACAACGCTGTGGCCGCAGGCCGGTTCAGTCGCCGTGTCGATCCCGGACCAGCGAAAGGGCGAGCGCATCGTGTTGCTGACGACGGAGAAGAACGCCGAGCGCAGCGCCATGCAAGGCCACGCCAAGGCGATCGGCGCGTCCGAGCTGACCGTTCCCGCTGCGATCATGGTGGTCGACAAGGTGCCACTGCTCGGCACCGGCAAGACCGACTACGTCACGGCAACGACGATGGCCCGCGAGCAGGCGTCTGGACCAGAGCGCGAGGTGGCATAAGAGAGATGCACGAGGCGCCTCAATCAGGCGAGGCGCGGTGCCCCGATCGGCCGCTTCCGCGCCGCCTGAATCTCAAGAACCGGCTTCTCCGCGTCGCTCCTGCGCATAACGCACCAGCGCCGCGAAGCGATAGATGCCGTGCACGAACTTGCCGTAGGGCATGGTGATGAACAGCGCGAACACTGCACCTAAATGGAGTGCCAGCAGCGGTCCCATGGCGGCAGTCTCCCGCAGAATCAGAAGCAGCATGCCGGTGAACCCGGTCAGGAACAGCATGGCGATGAAGCCGACATCCATGCCGTAGCGCTGCTCGTCGAGCAGCGCCGGATCACGCCGCATCTTGGCGACGAACAGGCCGATCGGCCCGATGATCAGGCCGATGCCGCCGAGCGTGCCGAGAACCACCGGCAGATCCCACCACGGATACGGCGCCTCGCGGCCGAGCAGATAGTGATACAGCGTTGCGGCCGAGGTCGCGGCGAAGCAGAGCAGGAAGCCGTAGAAGGTCAGGTGATGGAAAAGCTTGCGCCGGTCGGTCGGCTTGTCATCCTCATTGTAGCAGCCGACGCCGCCACCATGGAGGTAGCGCAGCTCACCAGCGTCGCGCATCGCCTGAAAGATCGAGCCGCCGTCCGCACGGCCGCCGATCGGCGGGCCGATATCCCGCCAGAAGGCACGCACGCTCATCACCAGCGCGAAAATCGCATAAAGGAAGGCGGCGCTGAACAACGCTGCCATCGCGTTGTGCGGCATCAACTTGTAGAACGCGCCGGGGCCAGTGTGCACGCCAAACAGCACGCTGCGGTCGTTTAGGGCAGCGAAGCCGAGTATGAAGGCGGCCATGCTGAGCGCGGCGACGATGCTGATGACGAGACCATTGCGGGCGAAGGCACCGGACAGCGCCTGCGGCCAGGCATAGGTCGCATAGGATTCCGCGCGCGCGATCGCCAGCGTCTGCGGGACGTTGACGTTGAATTCGTGCGGCGGCGAGAACTGGCAGTCGACGTAGCAGGCGCCGCAGCCATGGCAGAGATTGGCGAGATAATTGAGGTCGCCGTCGGAGAAGGCGCGGCGCATCTCCATGGCGGGAAAAACCGCGCAAAGGCCTTCGCAGTAACGGCAGGAATTGCAGACCGTCATCAGGCGGTCGCCTTCATCCAAAATTCTGCTTCCGTGCATGGCTTTACTTCGTCAGGCCTTTGCCCTCGAGCCATTTCTGGATCAGGGCCGCGACCTCGAGATTGTTCTTGTCCATCATCACCATATGCGAATTGCCCTTGATGCCTGTCTGCGGGAGATCGATGATGTCGACGCTGCCGCCGGCCGCCTTGATGGCGTCCGCAAAGGCGATGCCGTTGGCGCGGATCTTGGGCCAGCGCGAATCGCGCTCGATATAGTCGCCGTAGATGATGAGGGTCGGGACGTTCTTCAGCACATCCGCTTTGGCGGGATCGCCGATGCCGGCCGGCTCGATCGCAATCAGCGCCTTGACCTTGTCAGGGCGGGCTTGCGCGACCTTGAAGCCGAAGGTGCCGGCCTGGCTGTGGAACAGAAGCACCGAGGGGCCGACGCGATCGATCTCAGCGATATAGGCGGCGATGGTCGCATCGTCGGTCGTGGTCCAGCGCGGTACGTTCTGCTTGACGAAATTCTCGTAACCCTCGACGGGGAACTGGTTGCCCGGCAACAATTTTCGCTTGGCGGGATCGGGATCGTACGAGTTCGGCCCATCGCCGATGCGGAAACGCTCGAACGGGTTGGCCGTGGTCAGGAAGACCGGCTCGCCTTTGAAGATATCGGGATATTGCGCCCAGCCCGCGCGTCCGCGCTCTACTGCGTCGGAGTTATAGACCCCCCACCCCATGCGTAGAAAATAATTCAGCCAGCCTTCGCGTCCGTCAGGCGTGGTCTCGTAGGTGACGCCGGTCAGTCCGCCGCCATGCCACATCAGCAAAGGATAGGCACCCTTCTCGTTTGCCGGCAGGAAATACTGAACATACATCTGCTCGACCTGATACGTGCCGTTGGGATCAACCTTGGCCGGCACTCCGCCGGGCGCGAACACGACCTCCCTCACCGGCTTGCCCGAGATTTCGACAAGACGGCCACCGACATGGAACGAGCCCATGTCTCGCAGCGTGATCGGCTCGGCCGCGTGGGCGTAGCCGACGGTCAGCAGCGCCGCGATCGAAGCAATGGCAATGCGTGACATGGTTCCTCCCTCGTGTCTGTTCTTCCGCCTAATTCTTCGCGTGGCGTGCCGCTTCCCGTCCTGCGATCCGCCCGAACACGCTGCCGATGGTCATGCCCATGCCGGCGGCATAGCCCTTGCCGAGCACGTTGCCGGCCATGATCTCGCCGGCCGCGAACATGTTGGCCGACGGCTTGCCGTCAGCCATCAGCATGCGCGCTTCCCCGGTCACGCGCGTGCCGAGATAGGTGAAGGTGATGCCGGGCCGCACCGGATAGGCAAGGTAGGGCGGTGTCTCGATCCGCCGTGCCCAATGCGTCTTCGGCGGCGTGATGCCTTCCGTGCGGCAATCGTCCAGAATGGTGTGGTCGAAGGTGCCGGGCTGCACCGCGGCGTTGAATTCGGTGATCGTCTTTTCCAGCGCGGCCGGATCGAGCTCGAGCTTGCCGGCAAGCTCAGCCACCGTCTGCCCTGCGATCGGCGGGAATAGCGTCGGCATGAAGCTCGTGACCACGGTGGAGTCGAAGATGATGTAGGCGATCTGTTCGGGCTGCGCGGCCACCAGCCGGCCCCAGATCGCGTAACGCTTCGGCCAGATGTCCTCACCTTCATCATAGAAGCGCTGCGCGTGCTTGTTGACGACGATGCCAAACACGACAGAATCGTGCCGCGTGATGATGCCGCCGTCGAATTTCGGCGCGCGCGCGTCGATCGCGACCGCATGGCACTGGGTGGGGTCGCCGACCTCCTGCACGCCCTTGGCGAGCAGCATCTTCAGGATCGAGCCGCGGTTATAGCGGGTACCGCGGATCAGGAAATTGTCGGCGGCCTCACCCCAATATTGCTTCAGCCATTCGATGTTGGCCTCGAATCCGCCGGCGGCGGCGACCAGCGACGTCGCGCGGATCTCGGTGTCGCCCTTGATCGGCCGCCTGAGGTGGGCGGCGAGAAACATGCCGTCTTCGATCATGAGGTCGATAACCTCGGCGTCGTATTCGATTTCGACGCCGAGCTTCTCGGCGGTGAGATAAAGTGCGTTCAACATCGCGCGGCCGCCGCCGAGGAAGAATGAGTTGGTGCGGCCGAGGCCCAGCGTGCCGCCGAGCGAGGGCTGCCAGCGCACGCCCTGCTCCACGATCCAGTTCAAGATGTCCTTGGACTCGCGGATCATGTGCCGGGCGAGCACCTCGTCGGTCTGGCCGCCGGTGACGCGCAGGAGATCCTCCCAAAACTCTTCCTCAGTGTAGGGGCCGGTGAGGATTTCGGTCGCCTCGTCATGTGCGCAACGCATGTTGCGGGTGTGGCGCGTGTTGCCGCCGCGATAGAACTTTGGCGCGCCTTCGAGTACCAGCACCGATGCCCCACCGCGTCGCGCGCTGATTGCCGCACACAGCGCCGCGTTGCCGCCGCCGATCACCAGCACATCGTATTTGCTGCTCATGCCGTCTGCCCGATGCGACGAAGTTGGAGACATTCTGCCCGCCGGCGGCCTCGGCCAATCCGACTGGTCATTGCGCACCTTTGTATACAAAGATATACGAATGTCCGGCAAGCGTCATCCTGCATGGGCAGGATGCGCGTGGCGAGCACGAGGATGCATGGCAAGACGCCCGACAAAAGCAGGCGGCTCGATCGCGCGCGGCGGCGGCGTGGCGCTCGGCGAAGCAGTGTTCCGCTCGCTCTGCGAGGCGCTGCAGGCCGGCAGCTACCGCGCCGGCGACCGCCTGCGCGAGGAAGAGGTCGCCCAGCGGCTGATGGTCAGCCGCACCCCGGTGCGGGAAGCTCTCGGGCGGCTTGCGGCACGTGGGTTCGTCGAACCTGCCGGCGGCCGCGGCCTGATCGTACGCAACCTCGACATCTCGGAGGTGCTCGAGCTCTACGCCATGCGCGAGATCATGGAGGGCTCCGCCGCCCGACTTGCCGCCGAGCACGCGTCTGCGACCGAGGTCGACGCGCTCAGGGACATCGAGCAGACCTTCGTGGAAGCGTCGGGGACTGATCCCGCCGAGATGGCGCGGCTCAACCGCGCCTTCCACGAGGCGATCTGCCGCGCCGCGCGCAACCGCTATCTCGACAACGCTTCGCGGGAATTGCAGGACTGGATCGCCCTGCTCGGTCCAACCACGTTCACCGTATCCGGTCGCCCGTCGACCAGCCACGGCGAGCACCAGGCCATCATCGACGCCATCGCGGCTCGCGACGGCGGCAAAGCGGAGCAGCTCGCGCGCACACACATCCGCGAAGCGCTGCGCTGTCGGCTGAAGCTGTTGCAAAAACAATAGCAGAGCGCCGCCTCAGGCGACCAGTTCCGCGACGATCGCCTTCAACACGTCCCGCACATCGCCCGGACTGAGCCGCACTTGCAGTCCGCGCTGACCGCCATTCACGTACACGTAATCATGTGCGAGCGCGCTCTGCTCGATCACGGTGCGCACAAGCTTCCGCTGCCCGAATGGGCTGATGCCGCCAACCTTGTAGCCGGTGAGGCGCTCGGCCTCAGGCGGCTTCATCATCTGCGCCGACTTGCCGCTAACAACAGCGGCGAGCTTCTTCATCGAGACTTCCTGATCGGACGGGACGATCACGCAGACCGGCTTGCCGTCGACCAGCGCCATCAGCGTCTTCAAGACGCGCGCGGGATCCTCGCCGAGTGCGGATGCAGCCTGAAGGCCGATACTTTCGGCGTCGGGATCGTAGTCGTAGGTATGGACGGTGAAGGCAATACCGGCGGCCGTGAGCGCGCGTGTGGCTGGGGTGGCTTTGGACATGGACGATGTCTAGCACCGCCGCTGCGAGGAGCGAAGGGACGGCGACACGGGTGGACACATGCACCACAGCCTCAGCGTCGTCCCGGCGAAGGCCGGGACCCATAACCACAGGGAGGAGTTTGGAGAAGACTCGTCGTTCGGTACGCCCACCATCCGCTAACGAGACACCTCGCGGTATGGGTCCCGGCCTTCGCCGGGACGACACCGCAGGCATTGTGTCGCCAAATAACCGGCGAGCGCGCTGCCCTACTCCGCCGCGTCGCGCATCTCGGCACGTTCGGCCCTGGCCGCGCAGAACTTGAACTCCGGGATCTTGCCGAACGGATCGAGCGCCGGGTTGGTCAGGAGATTGGCCGCCGCCTCAGCGTAGCAGAACGGCATGAACACCATGTTCTCGGGAACGTCGCGGTCGGAGCGGACCTTGACCTCGACCGCGCCGCGGCGGGTCTCGAGCCGGATGAAATCGCCGGGCGCGAGCTTCTTCCTGTGCATGTCCTTCGGCGACATGAACGCGACCGCCTCGGGCTCGATCTGGTCGAGCACCTGCGCGCGGCGGGTCATCGAGCCGGTGTGCCAATGCTCGAGCACGCGGCCGGTCGAGAGCACCATCGGATATTCGGTGTCGGGGATCTCGTCCGGCGGGATGACGTGAGCCGGAACGATCTTGCCGCGGCCGCTGGCGGTCGGGAAGCCCGTGGTGAAGATGATCTCGTTGCCGGGCACGTCGGGACCGTCGACGGGATAGGTCACCGCGCCTTCGCGCACCAGCCGCTCCCAGGTGATGTTCTTCAGCGACGGCATCAACTCCGCCATCTCGGTGAAGACCTCGCCGGGACCGGCATAGTTCCACGGCAGCCCCATGCGCTTGCCGATCTCCTGGATGATCCAGAGATCCTGCCGCGCATCGCCCGGCGGCTTGATCACCTGGCGTGCGAGCTGCACGCGGCGATCGGTGTTGGTGAAGGAGCCTTCCTTTTCGGCAAACGCCGAGGCCGGCAGGATGACGTCGGCGTGGAACGCGGTCTCCGTGACGAAGAGATCCTGCACCACGAGATGGTCGAGGATGGCAAGCGCCTGGCGCGCATGCTGGAGATCGGGGTCGGACATCGCTGGGTTTTCGCCCTCGATATACATGCCCTTGATCTCGCCGGCATGGATCGCGTTCATGATCTCGACCACGGTCAGACCGCGCACGGGATCGAGATCCTGGCCCCACAGCTTCTCGAAGGCGCCGCGCATGTCGTCGCGGCCGACCGGCTGATAATCCGGCAGGAACATCGGGATCAGACCGGCATCGGAAGCGCCCTGCACGTTGTTCTGGCCGCGCAGCGGATGCAGGCCGGTGCCGGGACGCCCGACCTGGCCGGTGATCAGCGCCAGCGCAATCAGGCAGCGCGCATTGTCGGTGCCGTGGACATGCTGGCTGATGCCCATGCCCCAGAAGATGATCGACGATTTTGCCCGCGCATAGGTTCGCGCGACCTCGCGCAGGGTCTGCGCCGGGACACCGCAGATCGGCTCCATCTTCTCCGGTGTGAACTCCTTGATCTTCTCCTTGAGCTCCTCGAACCCCTCGGTGTAGCCGGCGATGTACTGATCGTCGGTCAGCCCTTCGGTGATGATCGTGTGGATCATCGCGTTCAGCATGGCGACGTCGGAGCCCGGCTTGAACTGCAGATGCTTGGTCGCATGGCGCGACAGCGTCTGCCGGCGCGGGTCCATGACGAACAGCTTTGCGCCGTACTGCTTGACCGCGTTCTTGATGAAGGTCGCGGCGACTGGATGATTCACGGTCGGATTGGCGCCGATCACGATGATGACCTCGGCGTCCATCGCAGCCGAGAACGGCGCCGACACGGCGCCCGAGCTCAGGCCTTCGAACAGCGCCGCGACCGACGAGGCGTGGCACAGACGGGTGCAATGGTCGACATTGTTGGAGCCGAAGCCGGTGCGCACCAGCTTCTGGAACAGATAGGCCTCCTCGTTGGAGCCCTTCGCCGAACCGAAGCCGGCCAGCGCCTTCACGCCCTTCTCGTCGCGGATCTTGACCAAGCCTTTGGCCGCGATGTCGAGCGCTTCTTCCCAGCTCGCTTCGCGGAAATGCGTGAACGGATTGGCCGGATCAACCTGGTCGTTGGAATCCTTCTTCGCGTTCGGTAGCCGCACCAGCGGCTTGGTCAGGCGATGCGGATGGTGGATGTAGTCGAAGCCGAAGCGGCCCTTGACGCAAAGACGGTTGCGGTTGGCCGGGCCGTCACGGCCCTCGGCATAGATCACCTTCTCGTCCTTGACCTCATAGGTCACCTGGCAACCAACGCCGCAGAACGGGCAGAGCGAATCCACCTTCTTGTCGGCATAGACGACACGGGTCTGCTTCTCGTCCAGCATTACGGCCGGCATCAGGGCCCCGGTCGGACAGGCCTGCACACATTCGCCGCAGGCGACGCAAGTGGACTCGCCCATGGGATCGTCGAAATCGAACACGATTTTCGAGCCGTGACTACGATAGGCCATGCCGATGACGTCGTTGACCTGGACCTCGCGGCAGGCGCGCACGCACAGGCCGCACTGGATACAGGCGTCAAGATTGACGCGCATGGCCGGATGGCTGGCGTCGGTCGCCCAACGCTCGGCGGCGGGGAAGCGACTCTCGGTGACCCCAGTGGTTTCGGCCCAGTGCCAGAATTTGGAGTCCGGATCGTGCGAGGTCTCGCGCGCCGGCTGGTCGGCGACCAGCAGCTCCATGACCATTTTTTGCGCGGAAACCGCGCGCGCGCTCTCGGTCTTCACCTTCATGCCGACCGATGGCGTGCGCTTGCAGGACGCCGCGAGCACGCGCTCGCCCTCGATCTCGACCATGCAGGCGCGGCAATTGCCGTCGGGGCGATAATCCGGCGCGGGCGAGTAGCACAGATGCGGAATCTCGCGACCCTGGCGTTTTGCGACTTGCCAGATCGTCTCGCCTGCATTGGCCTCGACCTGCTTGCCGTCGAGCTCGAACGTAATCTTCGTCATTCGGCCGCTTCCTTGAACTCGTCAGGGAAATATTTAATCACGGTGGCAAGCGGATTCGATGCCGCCTGTCCGAGCCCGCAGATCGAGGCATCGCGCATCGCCTGGCTCAATTCGTCCAGGAGAGCGCGGTTCCAGACCGGTTGCTGCATCAGCAGCGCGGCCTTCTGGGTTCCGACGCGACACGGCGTGCACTGGCCGCAGCTCTCGTCCTCGAAGAACTTCATCAGGTTCAATGCGGCCGCGCGCACGCTGTCCTTTTGCGACAGGATCACGATCGCGGCAGAGCCGATGAAGCAGCCGTATTTTTCAAGCGTGCCGAAATCGAGCGGGATGTCGTCCATCGCCGCCGGCAGGATGCCGCCGGACGCACCACCCGGGAGGTACGCGTAGAACTGATGGCCATCGGCCATGCCGCCGCAATATTCGTCGATCAACTCGCGCACGGTGATGCCAGCAGGCGCGAGCTTCATGCCGGGATTCTTGACGCGGCCCGAAACCGAGAAGCTGCGCAGGCCGTGCCGCTCATGCCGGCCGTGGCCCTTCCACCAGTCGGCGCCCTTCTCGATGATGTCGCGCACCCACCACAAGGTCTCGATATTGTTGATCAACGTCGGCAGGCCGAACAGACCGACTTGGAATGGATAAGGCGGCTTGTGCCTGGGTAAGCCGCGCTTGCCCTCGATGCTTTCCAGCAGCGAGGATTCCTCGCCGCAGATATAGGCGCCAGCGCCGCGGCGCATGTGCAGCGTCGGACCGCCCGGCGGCAGCTTCGCGATCTCACGTTCGAGGATTTCGCGCGAGGCCGGATATTCGTCGCGCAGGTAGATGTAGATATCCGAGGCCTGCACCACATGCGCACCGATCAGCATGCCCTCGAGGAAACGGTGCGGATCGCTCTCGAGATAGACGCGATCCTTGAACGTGCCGGGCTCGCCCTCGTCGCCGTTGATCGCCATCAGGCGCGGGCCGGGTTCACCAAGCACCGCGCGCCATTTACGTCCCGTCGGGAAGCCGGCGCCGCCGAGACCGCGCAACGAGGCGTCGTCGAGCGCCTTCAGCAGGTCGTCCGTCGGTAGTTCGCCCGAGCACAGGCGATTGAGCAGCTTGTAGCCGCCGCCGGCGACATAGGCTTCATAGCCGATATAGTTGGGCAGATGCGCGTGGGTATCGCCAGCCTTCGCCGCCGCCATGACATTGGCCACCGTCGCATGGTCAACAAAGTTGTGTCCGACTTCCGCGGCAGGCGCCGTATCGCAGCGGCCGACGCAGGGCGCACGCACCACGCGGATGCCGGGACCTGACGCGTCTTGCAAATCCGCGAGCAGCTTCTCTCCGCCGAGCATCGCGCAGGTCAGCGAATCGCAGACGCGGATCGTCAGCGGCGCGATATCGGGCTCGCCTTCCTTTACCACGTCGAAATGCGCATAGAAGGTCGCGGTCTCGAACACTTCGGCGAACGGGAGCTTCATCTCGTCGGCGAGCGCGGCGAGATGCGCGGCCGAGATCTGGCGGTACTGATCCTGGATCAGGTGCAGATATTCGATCAACAGGTCGCGACGCCGCGGTCGGTCGCCGAGCAACTGCGCGATCTCATGAGAGGCGGTGGGATCGACCTGCCGTCCCTTGGGTGTGGATTTGGCGCGCTTCCGTCCCTGGCCGGGATGTTCGAACTCGCGAACCTTGTGAACGTCGTCGTTGCTGCTCATGGAGACGTCGCGTTCTCTTCAAATGCGTGATGAGTTTGGACCGGACCGCCAAGGCGATCAGTCTTCATTTCCCGACTCGATCAAACGGAACCACCGGTTCCTGCGTCCCGCCGATCAAGCCAAATTCGACGCAACTCTAATCTCTGGTATGCCAGATGCAAGAGAATTTAGAGCGTCTCTAGAATGATTTAGGAGGCAGGCGGTCGCCGCCGTGCCCTTTTGCGCAAGCGTCGGATGGAACCCGATCTCAAGTCTTGCTCATGCACTCTTCAATGTAGAACCAGCGATCGTCGCCGGCGAGGCCCTTGGACTTCACGTCGGCGCGGCAGGCTTTCAGCTTCGGCTTGTTGGTTGCCCATTTCGCCTTCATGTCTTTCAGCTTCTGCATGGTGAGCTTCATCTTGCCAGGTTTGGCTTGCGTCGCTGCAGCAGGCGCCGCCGGCGGCGTCGCCTTCTGCGCGGATGCGGCATGAAGGCCAGCGACGAGCAACACGGCCGCGAGGCAAATTCGAAGGCAAATTCGGGTGCGAATCATTTCAATCCCCCTAAGTCCCATTTCTGATGATGTCCGAAAGGCCAACGAAGCGGGACGCCTGATGAGCATCCCGCTTCTGTCTCGACGACGGTCAGAAGATCTTGACCGCGCTCTCCAATGTCTTCCAAACACCCCAAAGCAGGGGGACGCCGACGAACGCCCAGAACAGCGCCGCCTTGGCGTCAAGCCCGCCAAATCCGATGCCGTAGGAGCCGTGCGGCCCCGCGGCGGCGGCGCTGGCGCTTGCAGCCTGCAACTTGGCGACATCGGCGTCCTTCATGTGCCACTTCGAATCGACCGGCTTGATCAGATAGTTGCAGATCAAGCCCGCAATCAGCATCGCACAGAGGATGTACATAGTCGTGTTGTAGAGCTGATCGCGCGGCACGCCTGCCGCGAGCTGGAACTCGCGGATGTAGTTGACGACGACGGGACCGATGATGCCTGCGGTGGACCACGCCGTCAGCAGCCGGCCATGGATGGCGCCGACGAACTGGGTTCCGAACATGTCGGCGAGGTAAGCCGGCACGGTGGCGAAGCCGCCGCCATACATCGATAGGATGATGCCGAAGCCAAGCACGAACAGGAGCTTCGAACCCATCGCCGCAAAGGTCGGCGCCAGCGCGTAGAGCACGATGCCCAGGATGAAGAACGTATAGTAGGTGTTCTTGCGCCCGATCTTGTCCGACAGCGATGCCCAGAAGAAGCGGCCGCCGATGTTGAACAGCGACAACAATCCGGCGAATCCCGCGGCGATCGCGGCGATCTGCGCCTTCTGTCCCGCATCGAGCGCGTTGAAGCCCACCTCCGGCAGGCCGATCAGCTTGCCGGCGAAGATCTCCTGTAGCATCGGCGATGCCATGCCGATCACACCGATGCCGGCCGACACGTTCAGGCACAGCACCCACCAGATCAGCCAGAATTGCGGCGTCTTGTGCGCGTCGTTGAGATGGACGTTGGCCTTCGAGATCATCGCGTTGGCCTTCGACGGCGCGGTCCAGCCCTCGGGCTGCCAGCCGGGCGGCGGCAAGCGATAGCGGAACGCGCCGATCATCATGAACACGAAGTAGATGACGCCCATCGTGACGAAGGTCTCCCAGACGCCGACCGAGGTCGGGGTCTTGAAGTAGTTCATCAAGAGGTTAGCCAGCGGCGCGCCGATCATGGCGCCGCCGCCGAAACCCATGATGGCCATGCCGGTCGCCATGCCGCGACGGTCCGGGAACCACTTCACGAGCGTCGAGACCGGCGAGATATAGCCAAGACCGAGACCGATGCCGCCGATCACGCCCGAACCCAGCCACAACAGCCAGAGCTGATGGGTGTATACCCCGATCGCACCGAGGAAGAGGCCGCCGCACCAGCACAAGGCCGAGACGAAGCCGGCCTTGCGCGGGCCTACGCGCTCCAGCCAGCCGCCCCAGACCGCAGCCGCGATACCGAGCAGCACGAAAAAGAGCGTGTACATCCACCCCATGCTGGCGACCTTCCAGTCGCAGCTGGTCGTGAACAGCTCCTGAAACAGTGACATGTCCGCGCACGCCTTCGGCGCGGTAACTCCGATCGCGCGCGACAGCGGCAACCAGAACACCGAGAAGCCGTAGGCCATGCCGATACAGAGATGGATGCACAGCGCAGCCGGCGGCACCAGCCAGCGATTGAACCCGGCGGTCGCGATGGTCCGCTCGCGATCCAGAAAACCTGCGCCGGCACCCGAAAGTGTTCCAGCGCTCTCGATGGTAGACATGCATTCCTCCCCTAAAGCCGCCCTTCTGAACGGCCTGCCACGACGGTCCTGTTCCTCAGCCTGCAGCGCAGCCTTTGTCCCTGCTGCTCCACAATGATCGACGCGCGCCAGGATCGTCACGCGCATCCGAGACGTTAAACCCCTAACCGTGGGGACTATGCCCGACGCCACGGCCGGGCTTCTTTCGACGGCCCATTTGCTCCGCATATCGCAGGCACGACTCGACCTCCGCGTCTCGGCGGAGGACGTCAATTGGGGCAGAAGTGATGATCGATGTCGATAGACAAAAGGTAGGTATCAACCGAGTGACCGCGAGCTAAGTGGGCGGCGCACCATTGATATTTTCTATCGATCGATCGGCCTTCTCAATCAAGAACACGATGCGCGCGTCGTTGCGCTCGGTGATCTCCACCGTGTCGCCGGTCTCCCGGATCAGGTTCGGAATGTCAATCACCGACAGCGGGTCGGTGCAGTACACTTCGAGCTGATCCCCCGGATGCAACGGCTTCAGCGCTTTGCGCGTCTTCAGGGCGGGCAGCGGGCATTTCAGTCCGGTGAGATCGAGCGTCGTTCTGGTCATCGGCGCAACATGGCGGGAGCGACCGATGGCGTCAACGCCGAGCCAGCACCAGCATCACGTTCAGACTCAGAGCAAATCGGCATAGGACAGGAAACCCACGCTCTGCCCCGGCTCGACACGCGTGACCTCCTCATCGAGCTCGATGAGGCCGTCGGTGTCGACCAGAGAGGACAACAGCCCAGCCCCCTCGCGTGGAAACTTGATTGCCTCGAGTGCGCCGTCCTGCGCGCGCCGCAAGGAGGCGCGAACATATTCGCGTCGGCCCGCCTTCTTCTTGTAGGTGAATGCCGCACGCACCGGGATCGGCAACAGCGGCGCCGGCAGGCTGCCCGCAAGCGCCAGCACCGTCGGCCGCACCACATGCACAAAGGTGACGAAACTCGCGACGGGATTGCCCGGCAGTCCGATCAGCGGCGTGCCCGCAATGATGCCCATCGCCACGGGCCGTCCCGGCTTGATCGCCATCCGCCACAACACCAGCGAGCCGATGCTTTCGACCGCGGCCTTGACGTGGTCCTCCTCTCCGGTCGAGACGCCGCCGGTGGTGAGGATCAGATCGTGCGTGCCTGCAACTTGCTTGAGGCCATTCGCAAGCGAGGTACGTTCGTCGCGCAAAATGCCGAGATCGCTGACCTCGCAGCCGAGCCGGCGCAGCATCGCCATCAGCATGAAGCGGTTGGAATCGAACAGCTGCGAGGCCGCGCGCGGCTCGCCGGGCGAGGTCAATTCGTCACCGGTCGAGAACACCGCGACACGTATGCGCCTGACGACGTCGAGCCCGACCAGGCCGAACGCCGCCGCGAGCGCGACATGTTGCGGCAGCAAGCGCTGGCCTGCGCGCAGCGCGATGTGGCCCTGGGGGATGTCCTCTCCCGCAGGGCGGACATTCGCGCCCGGCTTCAGCCCCGGCGGCAGCACGATTCGGCCGGCATCGTCTACGCGCACGTCTTCCTGCATGAAGACGGTTTCGGCATCCGGCGGCATCGGCGCGCCGGTGAAGATGCGCGCGGTATGGTCGGCCTTGATCGGCGCCAGTGCCAGACCGCCGGCCTGGATGCGGCCGTCGAGCGGGAGTGCCCGCTCGGCGCTGTCCGGAAGATCGGCGTTGCGCACGGCGTAGCCGTCAACAGCGGAATTGGTGAAGGGGGGCAACGGCAGCGGCGCCGCGATATCGCGGGCCAGCACCCGCCCATCAGCATCGATGAGTGTCACGGTTTCGAGATCGACAATCGCGTTGACGCGCGTCGTGATCAGGCCAACGGCTTCGGCGACCGACATCATCGGTCCGCCGAAGGCAAAACAATCGTCCGACAATTGCGCCATGGTGCCTCGTCAGCGCATCGCAGCGCTTTTCGCGACCGCTTCCTCGACCGGCATCGCCGCGCGCAGCAGCAATTCCGCGGCGGCGGCGATATCGTCGAGATGGACGGTCGGCAGTCGTGTTTCAATGGCGACATCGGCCGCGATCCCGTAAATTCCGGGATCATCGGGAAACAGCAACGGTTTGTCGTTGGCCGCGCGATGCACCTCGATCTTGCGATGCGGCTCGCGCTTGAAACCCTCGACCACGACGAGGTCGACGGCTGACAATTTGCTCAACAGTTCCGGCAGTCGCGGCTCCGCCGCCCCGCGCAATTCGTGCATCAGCGCCCAGCGATTTGACGAAGCAACCAGCACCTCGGCCGCGCCGGCCTCACGATGGCGCCAGGAGTCCTTGCCGGGAACGTCGACGTCGAACTGGTGATGCGCATGCTTGATGACCGAGACGCGCAAGCCAAGCGCATTGAAATGCGGGATCAGCCGCGTCAACAGCGTGGTCTTGCCCGCACCGCTCCAGCCCGCAAGGCCGATGACTTTCATTCCAGCTCCGTCTCTGCGAGCGACCAGGTCCCTGATGGAACCACTCTCTCCTCCGTCATTGCGAGCGCAGCGAAGCATCTAGGAATGGATCCACAGCGGCAGCCCGGATTGCTTCGCTTCGCTCGCAATGACGAAAAGGCTGCATTTCGTTCTGTCGCTAGCATGCTTATATCGGCTTGACCCGAATGTCATGCTAACGTCGCGGCCATGATGAAGATCGACAAAGCCCCAGTGCCCCTGATCGTCCCTGATACCGACGACCCGCGCCTCACCGAGAGCGTGACCGGGACCGACCAGTCCGGCGCCAGAATCGAGATCAAGGTGCCGGTGGAGCGCCCGCTGACGCTCTACCTGAATTCGCAGGAGATCGTCACCATGATGACGATCGGCGACTATCCGGAATATCTGGCGCTGGGCTATTTGCTCAACCAGAACATGCTGAAGTATAATGACGCGGTCACCGAGGTCGAATACGACGACGACCTCCAGGTGGTGGTGGTGCGCACCGAGCATCACACCAATTTCGAAGCCAAGCTGAAGAAGCGCACGCAGACATCGGGCTGCGCGCAGGGCACCGCCTTCGGCGATCTGCTGGAGGCGGTCGAGAGCGTGGCGTTGCCGAAGGCGGAGCTGCGGACCTCCTGGCTGTACCAGATGACGCAGACCATCAACACCATGCCCTCGCTCTATTTGGAGGCCGGTGCGATCCACGGCTGCGTGCTGTGCAGGGAGGGGGAGCCGCTCTGCTACACCGAGGATGTCGGCCGTCACAACGCCGTCGACAAGATCGCGGGCTGGATGTACCGCCACGGCGTCGATGCATCCGACAAGATCCTCTATACCACGGGACGGCTCACCTCTGAGATGGTGATCAAGACGGTCCGCATGGGAATTCCGATCCTGGTGTCGCGCTCCGGCTTCACCGCCTGGGGCGTCGATCTCGCCCGGCAGGTGGGCTTGACGCTGGTCGGCCGCGCGCGCGGCAAACGCTTCATCGCGTTGTCGGGGGAAGAGCGCATCGTCTACGACCAGAACCTCGCTTATGTCGAGGAGGAATCGGCCAAGCACAAGCGCAAGGGTGAAGGTGGTGACGATTAGCTTTCCGACCACGCAAGGCGTGCTGCTCGCCGGTGGCCTCGCGCGGCGCATGGGCGGCGGCGACAAGCCGATGCGCACCATTGGCGGCCGCACCATTCTGGAACGCGTGATCGCGCGCCTATCACCCCAATGCAGCGGGCTGATCCTCAATGCCAACGGCGATCCCGCCCGCTTCGCCACTTTCGGTTTGCAGGTCGTCGCCGATGACGTGCCCGGCTTTCCCGGTCCGCTCGCCGGCATCCTTGCCGCGCTCGACTGGACCGCGGCGAACCGGCGTGAGGTGGAATGGGTGCTCAGTGCCGCCGGCGACTGTCCATTCCTGCCGCGCGATCTGGTCGCGCGCTTGCATGACGAACGCATCGCGGCGAATGCCGAGCTCGCCGTTGCGGCGTCGGGCGGCCAGTCGCATCCGGTGATAGGCTTGTGGCGCGTTGGCTTGCGAGACGAACTGCGTCACGCGCTGGTGGTCGAGGATCTCCGCAAGATCGACCGCTGGACCGCGCGTTATCCGCTCGCGACCGTGACGTGGCCGACCGAACCGCTCGATCCGTTCTTCAATGCCAATACGGTCGAGGATATCGCGGAAGCCGAGCGGCTCGCCGCACTGGATGCGGCGTCCTAACCAAGCTCTACGCCGGCCGGAATCCGGCCCGCTCCAGCGCGGCACGCGCTTCGTCCGAGCCGAGCGCATCGAGAAAGGCCCGCACCGCCGGACGCTGCTTCCGCGCCGTCACCAACGCGAAGTCATAATGCTCCTCCGCGAGCGGAATGAAACCGAGGCCGACCGCCTTGGCGACCGGCGCAATGGTCATGCCCCAGTCGGCGCGATGCTGCGCGACCGCCGCGGCCACCGCGTTGTGCGAGCGTGGCTGGTTCCAGTAGCCTTCCGGGCGCGCACCACCGAGCAACCGGTCGATCAGGATGCGCGTGCCGGCGCCCTGGTTGCGGTTGACCATGATGCAGGAGGGATCAGCGAGCGCCGCGACGACGGCGTCCTTCGCGCTGTGGCCTTCGAAACGCTTGTCGCCCTTGCGGAACACGATGCCCTGCATCCGTCGCCAGCCCGGCACGAGTTCGAGACCTTCGACGAGGTAAGGCGCATTGTAGGTCTCGCTCTTGTCGTCGAACAGATGGATCGGCGCCAGATCGCATTCGCCGCGCCGCGCCGCCGCAAGTCCACCGAGACTGCCGACCGCGATCGAGCGCACGGTCAGCCCGGCATGCGCGAGTTGCGCCGTGACGAGATCGAGGCCGGCGCAATGACTGCCGACGATGACGAGATCGGGCACCCGCACATGCGGCGTGAACAGCGTCACCTCGGCTTCGGTCCCGGCCGGCATCTGGTCGGCAAGTGCGTCGATGCGCAGAAAACCGTCGGCCTGCGCGAACGACGTGATCGCACCGGACCCCTTGCCGGAGGGATAAGCGATCAAGCCGTCCTTGCCTTCGACCAGCGAGACCATGACGAATTCGGTGCGGCCGAGCTCGGAAGCAATGCGCACCGGCACGGTCGCGCTCACCTTGGCATCGGAGCGCGGCGGCAGTCCGGCCATTTTGCGCAGCACCGGTACGATCATGTCGTGAAAGGTGAACATCGCCGAGGTCGGAAAACCCGGCAGGATCACCACCGGCTTGCCGTCGCACACCGCAAGACACAGCGGCTTGCCGGGCTTGAGCGCAATGCCATGCGCGATGATGCCGGGCTGGCCGAGCCGGCCGATGATGCGATGAGACAGATCGCCCGCGCCTTTCGACGTGCCGCCGGAGAGCACTAGCATGTCGGCGTCCGCCAGCGCACGCCGCATGGCGGCTTCGAGCTGAGCTTCGTCGTCGGGAATGGCGCCGAGGAAAACCGCCTCTCCGCCGTTCTCGTCGATCGCAGCAGTGACGATCGCGCCGTTGGTATCGTAAATCGCAGCAGGCGCGAGCACCTCGCCGGGCTGAACCAGTTCGTCGCCGGTGGAGATCACGGCCACACGAGGTTTGCGCACGACGCTCACCTCGGCAAGACCGCAAGCCGCCAGCATGCCCACCTCGCGCGAGCCCACGATCGTGCCGGCGCGCAGCAGCGCCTCGCCGCGCGCGATATCGGATCCTGCGTAGGATATGAATTGCCCGGGCGAGGCGGCGCGACGGACGTCGATGGTGGCCGATCCCGCCGGCTGGGTATGCTCGACCATGACCACGGCATCGGCACCGCGCGGCAGCGGACCGCCGGTGGCAATCGGCGTTGCCGTTCCCGCCGCCACTTGCAGCGCGGGTACGGTGCCGCAGTGAATAGTCTCGCCATTCAGCCCGAGGCGAACTTGCGCACCTTCGCCGGCTGTCGCAAGGTCCGCTGAGCGCACCGCGAAGCCGTCGACGTTGGAACGGTCGAACGGTGGCACGTCGATTGGCGCAGTGATGTCTTCAGCAAGCGACGCGCCGAGCGCTGCTGCGAGCTTGCGTCTTTCGCTTGGGATCGCGCGAGGGAACAGCGCAGCCTCGAAGCGTGCCAGGGCCTCCTCGCGGGAAACGATTTTCAGGAACTGTTCCTGTTCGAGTGCGCTGCGGACTTGCGATTGCGGGATCATGGTCATGCTAAACCCATATCATTCCCGCATCAGATAGGCATCGACCGGCGCGCCCGCTGCAAATCCCTCGTGGCCGGCGGGAACAAGCAGCCATGCATCGGCACGGGCCATTGCCTGGAGCGGCCATTCTCCTACCGCAAGCGGCACCCACGCATGATGTTCCTCGGCCAGCAGGACCATTTCGGCGATGCCGACGCTGGATGCAATCTTTCGCGCGAGCGGCAAGACTATCTGTCGGCGCGGCTGCCGCGCCGACAGAAGGTCGACGAGCGGCAGCACGAGCGCGAGCCAGACCGCGAGCGCATGGTCCGGCGATCCGGGCAAGCCGACGACAGGAATGGTTCCCAGCCGCCCGATCGCGGCGGTGCGTCCGGGCTGGAGCGCAAGACCATGGGCAATCACGTCACCACCCTGGGCCAGCGCCGTGACCGCGGCATCCTTGCGACCGACGCCGCTGCCGCCGATCGTCAGCAGGAGATCGCAGGTAGGCGTCCCCAACGTCTCCGCGATCGATCCCGCGTCTCGCGCGCCGGCCTCGCTCGTCTGCACATCCAGTCCAGCGGCGCGAGCAATGTCCGCGATCAAATGCATGGTCAGCGTTGCACCTGATACATTGACAATGCGCAGCCGCGGACGGCGCACGCTCAGCCGGTCCAGCCCGGCGGCGCGCGCGAGCAAAAGAGCGGCAGGACCGACCGGATACCCCTCTGCGGCGGCAGGCGTTCGTCCGTCGATGTCGCTTCCTGCGCGCCTGACGCCCTGCCCCGGCACGCCCTCCGCCAACACCTGGGCGAGCGGACCAGACACCTCGACTGAATCGGCATCGAGCACACAGTCGCATCCCGCCGGCATCGCGTCGCCGGCATCGACCCAGGCGGGCGCTGTCGGCAGCGGCAGCGGTGAATAGGAGGACGCGCCGACCAGATCATTGGCGCATAACGCCCAGCCGTCCGCGGCAGCGACGTCACAGGATGGTCGAGGCGCGAGCAGCGGATTGCCCGCGGCGATGCAGCCGGCCGCTTCGCTCAGCGGCAACTCCACCGGCTCGAGCGGATCAAGCCCCTTCAGCAACGCGGCGAGCGCGGCGTCGAGTGGCGTCAGCGATGGCGGCAGGCGCTGGGTCATGCGCCATGATGGACCATGCATCGCCCGGTTTGGCAACCGCTGGCGACACGAACGTCAGCCGCCCGATTTGTCCGCATTGGGGAAGAACAGCTGTTGTCCGTCGACCTTGTATCCGGCGATCGCCGCCTGCCCGTCCGGCGAGATCAGCCAGTCGACGAAGTCTTGTCCCAACTCCTTCTTGACGTTCGGAAACTTCGCGGGGTTCACCAGCATCACGCCGTACTGATTGAGCAGCCGCTTGTCGCCTTCGACGACGATGTCGAGATCGCCGCGATCCCGAAAAGCGATCCAGCTGCCACGGTCGGACAGCACATAGGCGTTCGCCGTGCGCGCTGCATCAAGGGCTGAGGCCATGTCCTGCTTGGCTTCGCGATACCATGCGCCCTTGGTACGGGCGATGTCGATGCCGGCGACGATCCAGAGCGCGAGCTCCGCGGCATGCGTGCCTGAGCGGTCGCCGCGCGTCACGAACGGCGCGCCCTTGGCCTCGATCGCCTTCAGCGCGGCCGCGATGTCCTTGCCCTTCACGCCGGCGGGATCGCTCTTCGGCCCGATCAGCACATAGTCGTTGTACATCACGTCAAAGCGCTTCACCGCAAAACCGTCGGCAACGAATTTCTCCTCCTGCGGCCGTGCATGCATCAGCACGACGTCGACTTCGCCCCTTCGTGCCCCCTCGAGCACCTCGTCGGCGCGCCGCGCGATCACCGTCACCTCGATGCCGGTCTTCTCACGGAACATCGGCAGCAGATAGTCGAGCAGGCCGGACTCCTGCGTCGCTGTGGTCGTGGCCATGACGATGGCGCGGTCTTCCGCGGATGACGCCGCAACGCTCGCGGCGAGGCCGCAGAGAAGCGCGAATGCAACGGAGAGGCGGCGGACGGCCATGATCGGGTTCCCACTGGCTATGACGCGATCATGATGATGATCGATTGCGCCGCACTCGTGACGTGTTTGCACATTGCGCCCGCAGTGTCGGGAAATTCCGGCAATGCGCCGCGCGCGAAGACCGCAAGATCCGCACCACGCGAGCGATTCAGGATCGTTCACCAAGGCAGAGATCGCGCGTGGGGATGTGTTGCAAAGCAGCGAGATGATCGGGCATGGTCGTGGCGGACAAAACTTGAAATGCAGAATTCCACCTGCGTCGAACGTCAAAAAGAAGCAAGAATTTGCATAGGAATGCAGGATGGAATTCCTGACGACCAGCGAAGCCGCCGACTATCTTCGGCTCGGCGAACGCAAGCTTTACGAACTCGTCACCACCGGTGCGATCCCCTGCACCAAGGTGACCGGAAAATGGCTCTTCCCGCGGCACGAACTCGACCTCTGGGTGCTGTCCGGACTGGCGCGCCCGGCCGGCATGCTGATCGCGGAGCCGCCGCCGGTCGTCGGCGGCAGCCAGGACGAGCTTCTAGATTGGAGTCTGCGCGAATCCGTCTCGGGCCTGGGCTCGATGAGCGAGGGCAGCGCACGCGGGCTCGAGCGCTTACAGCGCGACGAGGTGATGGCCGTGGCAATGCACTTCCACAGCGTCGACGCCGACGGCAATCTTGCCGCCGAGGCCAATGCGACGGTCCTGCGAGACGCTCCGGACCTGCATGATGCATTGCTGGTCGCGTTCGCGCGCCGCGAGCAGGGTCTCGTGCTGCCGCCGGGCAATCCCAAGCGGCTGCGCGGCCTTTCCGACGTGCTCGCGCTCGGGGCCAGGATGGCGATGCGACAGCAGGGCACGGGCGCGCAGATGCTGCTCGATGTGCTGCTGAAGCGCGCCGGCGCCTCGACGCGCGATTTGCGCCGGATCGAGATGCCGGCCCTGACCGGGCCGGATCTCGCCGAGATCGTTCGCGCGGGACAGGCCGATTGCGGCATCGCGACGCGTGCGTCCGCGCGCTCGGCCGGCCTCGATTTCGTGCCGCTGGTCTGGGAGAACTTCGACCTCGCGATGCGGCAGCGCAGCTATTTCCGCCCCGCTATGCAGGGCCTGATCCGGTTCCTCGGCGAAAAGCGGTTGCTCCAGCGCGCCGAGGAACTGACCGGCTACGATCCCTCCCCGGCCGGACAAATCCGCTTCGCCGCCTGACGTTGACGCCCGCCCCCAAATAGTTGCAAAAGAAACCAATTCAGCCGGGCCATACCCGGGGGTACACCGGCCAACGCGCCGGATCAGGGGAGGACAAATATGAAGCCAACGAGATTTGGACTGCCGGTCGCTGCCGGCTTTGCAGCGACGTTCCTGGCGGCGACGCTGCTGCCGGGCGCCGCAATGGCGCAGGTGTCCGACGACGTCGTCAAGATCGGCGTGCTCACCGACATGAACGGTCCGGCCTCGGCGCCGACCGGCCAGGGTTCGGTGACGGCGGCGCAGATGGCGATCGACGATTTCGGCGGCACCGTGCTCGGCAAGCCGATCAGCATCGTCGTCGGCGACCACCAGCTCAAGGCCGATATCGGCGGCGCCATCGCGCGGCGCTGGTACGACGTCGACCAGGTCGATCTGATCGTCGACGTACCGGTCTCCGCGGTCGGGCTCGCGGTGCAGAACATGGCCAACGAGAAGAAGCGGCTGTTCATCACCCACTCCACCGGCACCGCCGATTTCCACGGCAAGTTCTGCTCGCCCTATGCGATCCAGTGGGTGTTCGACACCCGCGCGCTCGCGGTCGGCACCGCGGACGCGGTGGTCAAGCGCGGCGGCGACAGCTGGTTCTTCATCACCGACGATTATGCCTTCGGCCATTCGCTGGAGCGCGACGCCTCGGCGGTCGTGACCGCCAATGGCGGCAAGGTGCTGGGCTCGGTGAAGCCGCCGCTGGCGACGCCCGACCTCTCCTCCTTCGTGCTGCAAGCGCAGGCCTCCAAGGCCAAGATCATCGGCATTGCGGCGGGTCCGCCCAACAACATGAACGAGATCAAGACCGGCTCCGAGTTCGGCGTGTTCAAGGGCGGCCAGCAGATGGCGGCGCTGCTGGCGCTGATCACCGACATCCACGGTCTGGGCCTGCAGGCCGCCCAGGGGCTATTGCTGACGACGTCGTTCTATTGGGACCTGGACGACAAGACCCGCGAATGGTCGAAGCGCTACTTCGCCAAGATGAACAAGATGCCGTCGATGTGGCAGGCCGGCGTCTATTCGAGCGTGATGCACTATCTCAACGCCATCAAGGACACCGGCACCGACGATCCGCTCAAGGTGGCCGCCAAGATGCGGGAAAAGCCGATCGAGGATTTCTTCGCCCGCAACGGCCGCTTACGCGAAGACAATCTGATGGTGCACGATCTGTGGCTGGTGCAGGTGAAGACGCCGGAGGAAAGCAAATATCCGTGGGACTATTACAAGATCCTCACCACGATCTCGGGCGACAAGGCGTTCGGTCCGCCCGACCCGGCGTGCGCGATGGTGAAGAAGTGAGGGTGTAGCGACGCCGCGCTGACGGTGCACCCTCTCCCCTTGCGGGAGAGGGTGGATTCGCGAAGCGAAGCCGGGTGAGGGGTCGTCTCCGCGAGTCCAACTCGCTGTTGAGTTCGCGGAGAGATACCCCTCATCCGGCGCTTCGCGCCACCTTCTCCCACAGGGGGAGAAGGAAGGAAGCGCCCTACTTCACTACCCCGATCTCGCGAAAGTACTTCATCACGCCGGGATGGATCAGCTCGGGCTTCGGCGCGGCGGCGACCGTGTTCGCGGCCGTGGTCTCACAGGCTTGCGCGAGCTGCTTGCAGAAGGTCGGCTCGACACCGTGAAGCGTCTTCGCCAGGCGATAGGCGACATCGTCGGGCAAATCTTCGCGCGTCAACACAAAGCTCCAGGACCCCAGCGAGGCGATCGGCTCGGGCTGGTTCGGGTAGCTGCCGGCCGGTACGGTGAGCGGCTTCAGGAAGGCGTGCTTGGCGCGGATGCGCGCGA
This sequence comes from Bradyrhizobium sp. CAR08, assembly GCF_052871955.1. Taxonomy (NCBI): domain Bacteria; kingdom Pseudomonadati; phylum Pseudomonadota; class Alphaproteobacteria; order Hyphomicrobiales; family Nitrobacteraceae; genus Bradyrhizobium; species Bradyrhizobium sp. CAR08. Next base: position 91,686 of record NZ_JBIXJX010000016.1, on the reverse strand, counting down.
TCTCCTCGGCACTGGGCGCGATGAAGCGCGCGCCTGATACGCTCGAGGCCACCGCGGCGAAGCCGGGCCAACCGATGCCGGCGCCCCAGAGTGCGGCGACACGGCCATCCTCGACCATCGCGGGGCCATCGCCGGCGCGGTCGAGATAGATCGCCTTGAAGTCCTCGTCCTGCTTCAACCCGAGACCATCGAGCACGTAACGCGCCAGGATCGGCAGGCCGGAGCCCTTGGCGCCGAATGCAACGGGCTGACCGACCAGATCGCGAATGGTCTTGTACGGACTGTCCGCGCGCACCACGAACATGCCGGGGTTGGAATAGATCGCGGTAAGGATCTTCAACCGTACCGGCGCGCGGCCGATGCCGGCGAAGGCTTCATAGGCCGGCTCGCCCGCGACCAGGGCGAGATCGAGCGCGCCCTTCTCCAAGAGCGGAATGTTCTCGTTGCTGCCCTTGGTGTTGCGCGGGGCGATGATCACTTGCGGATCGGCCGCGTTCATCACTTGCGCAAAGGCGTTGCCATAGAGCGGAAAACCGCCGCCGGGCGTCGCGGTGCCCAAGCTGATCGTCAGGCTGGGTGTGTTGGTCGGAATGGCGTTGGCTCCGGTTTGAGCGGCGGCGGGGCTTGAAAGCAGCGCCGCGCCGAGCAGGAAAACAAAAGCGAATCTCATGGTCGGTCCCGGCGGGGGCGCGTCAACATCGACTTGCGGCGATGTAGGCAGCGCCCCGATTTTGTGAAAGCATGCAGCCCAACGACAATAGAACATGGGAGGCGTCATGTTGCGAATTTTGCGTAACAGTGTTTTCGGGCTGGTTTTCCTTTCAACGCTGTTGGGCGCCGCACCTCCCGCCTCCGCCGCTTATCCCGACCGTCCCGTGCACTGGATCATCGGCTTCTCCGCCGGCGGCCCGGTCGATATCGTGGCGCGGATCATGGCGCAGTGGCTGACCGACCGCTTCGGCCAGCAATTCATCGTCGAGAACCGCACCGGCTCGGGCGGCAACATCGCGGCCGCTGCTGCGATCACCTCACCGCCGGACGGCTACACGCTGCTGTTCGTCGCGCCCAACAACGCGATCTCGACCTCGCTCTACAAGAAGCTGCCGTTCGACTTCCTGCGCGACACCGTGCCGGTGGCCAGCATCATGCAGCTCACCAACATGCTGGTCGTCTCCAACGCCTTTCCCGCGAAGACGGTTCAGGAGTTCATCGACTACTGCAAGGCCAATCCCGGAAAAATCTCCTTTGCCTCGTCCGGCAACGGCACCTCGGTGCACATGTCGGCGGAGCTGTTCAAGGTGATGAGCAAGTGCGACATGGTGCACGTGCCCTATCGGGGATCTGCGATCGCGTTCCCCGACATCATCTCCAACAAGGTGCAGCTGATCTTCGACAACCTCCCCTCCGCGATGGAGCAGGCCAAGGGCGGCAATGTCCGCGCGCTCGGCGTGACCTCGCCGCAGCGCTGGCCGAGCGTGCCCGACGTGCCCGCGATCGCCGAGACGTTGCCCGGCTTCGAATCGGTCGGCTTCTACGGCATCTCCGCGCCGAAGGGCACGCCGCAGGACGTGATCGAGATCCTCAACAAGGCCGTCAACGAGGCGCTGAAGGACCCGAAGCTGGTCGCGCGCCTCACCGAGACCGGCGGCATCCCGAAGCCGATGACGCCGGCCGAGTTCGGCAAGCTGGTCACCGACGAGACCGAGAAGTGGCGCAAGGTGGTGGAGTTCGCCGGCGTGTCGGTGGACTAGGGCTGTGGAACTGCCGCGCGCCTCTAGCGCGCCAACGCGACATCGGAGGGGATCGGAAGACCCCTCCCAACAAATTGTGCGAAAACAACCCCATGCACAGTAGAAACATCAAGCGATTACAAGGGGTTACAGAATCGAAAACCCAACCCCCTGGCGCGATTGCCATAGGGCGGGGGCGAAGGCTCGGCGAGGTGGGCTTGCGCCGTCGGGCAAAACAGGACTATAAGGGCATCGTCGCCAATTTCGGTTATTCAAAAATCACCGGTCTTGCCGCGCCGACGTTTCCAACCGCCGGAGCCAGCATTGCACCCCCGCCTCCGTCCCTGTAAACGAACCGCGCACCGTTGCCGGCCGCAGCTTTCGCGTCCGTCTCGCGGCGGGGCCTGTAGCTCAATGGTTAGAGCCGGCCGCTCATAACGGTCTGGTTGCAGGTTCGAGTCCTGCCGGGCCCACCAATGAAAGCACTTTTGTGCGGACCGCTTTGCCTCCCGAACGTTCTTGCATGGCAAAGTGGCTCCCTATGTGAGGTTCAGTTGCGACCAGAGGAATAGACTGCCGGCCGCTTGCGTCCCAAATCCTACAGACGTCTCGAACGGCCGTGGTATCGTACCGCGCAGCAGACTTCGCCGAATGGTAGATCGTCTGAAGAATTCACTGTCCGAACTGGAGTCGCCCACCTGCATGAGGTGCAGGATCGAGATGCGATGGTTCATGTCGAAGCTGGAGCGCCAAGAGCCGGTAACCACGATCGTCCATGGCTTTGTGAGTCCGGTGCGAAGGCGTTGCTGAAACCGAAACCGAGTTCAAGCCCGTCCGGGTTGTCCCTGACAAGCTCGCGGCGCCGAGAGCCGTCGCACACGCGGCCTAAGAAGGTATTACCGCACTGAAGTCCGGAGTACCGAGCGACGAGCAATCCTTCCTCGGAACAGCGCGGCTGGGCGGAACGTTGGCCTTCCATGGAAGCCTTTCTGCACCGCCTCTTCACGGCCAAGTCAGATTTTCCGGTCTGGGTGCGCTACCTCCTCACCCTCGGCCTCGTCGGTCTCGCCTTTTTCGCCAGGGTGATGGCGGATGAATACCTTCGATCCTACCCGCTCCTGCTTTTCATTGCCGCCATCTTCTTGTCATCTGTCCTTTTCGGCCGCGGGTGTGGAATTGTTGCGACAGCCGCGGCCGCCGTTCTCGCCATGACGTACCTCATACCCCGGCCGGCCTCGACCGCCGGGGGACGTTCTGCTCCAGGAGCTCGCACATCGAACGCGGGAACGACCTCGCCACTATCGTATCGATTCTCAGGCTGCAGGCCCGCTCCGAAACCGACCCGGGCGTGCAGAGGGCGATTGCGTCCGCGGTAAGCCGGGTGGACGTCGCTAAGGTTCACGACCGGCTGCGCGAGACGGCGGACACCAGCCGGATCGCGCTGGCGCCGGACATCGAGTCCTTATGCGCCAGCCTTGCGGATTTTCACCGGGGCGTGCGCACGATCTCGATCCGGGTCCGCTGCGAGGACATCTGGGTGAGGAGTTCGCAGGCGGCCTCGATCGGGCTGATCGTCAACGAACTGCTTCAAGTACGCATTTCCGGAGGGCCGCCACGGCTCGGTGGAGGTCGAGCTGCGGGCCAAGGAAACCCACGTTCAGGGACGACGGAATCGGTTGCTCCGCGGAAGCGAAGAGCGGACTTGGCACTCGGCTCATCAACCTCCTCGCCACCCACATGAAGGGCACCGTCGCGAGGAAGCCTCTTTCGCAAGGCTGCGAGGTGCAAGTCTCGATCGCGCTCGACAGCTGAAGACCGCGAAGCATTTTCGGATTTCCTCTGCAACCATGGACGGCTTGTGACGTAGATGATGTCGGAGCTTGCGAGAACACTATGGTCGATCGATCACCAAAACACGCCGAGGAACTGGACCGATTCCGCAAGCTTCACGCCGAGACGACGGATCCTTTGGCTGCGCGGCTGCTGCAGGACATTATATCCGAACTCGAAGCAGATCTGAATCCGCAGCGGCAGGAGACCGGTTCGAAGGTGGAACGCGGCTAGTTCTCATGCTCCGCCACGGCCGCTTGGATCGCTCGGTCAAGACCATCCAACTGGAAGGGCTTGCGCAGCATCGGTCTATTCTTGAAGCCCTCGGGTATATCTTCTTGCCCGTAGCCACTCGCGAAGACGAACGGAACAGATCTCTTCGCGAGAATTTCCGCGACGGGAGTGCTTGTCGGACCTCCGAGGTTGATGTCTAGGATGGCAATATCGAAGGCCGGATCGTGCGCAAGTCGCACCGCATCCTCGATCCGCCCTGCCTCGGCGACGACAGCGTGTCCAAGCTCCTCGATCATGTCGACGAGCATCATTCGGATCAAGGCTTCGTCTTCGACGAGGAAGAAAGATCGTCTGGGGCGGTTCACGTGGATCCTTGGAGAAGGTCGATGCTCCCGCAGCGGCCGGCACGACGCCCGGAATTCACGAGGGAAACGGATAAACGACCTCGACCGGGGTCGAGGTCGCCAACCTATGGGCTAGGTTTTGCTCCCGGCTGGGGCTTTGGGGGGCAAGGGGGCCGAGAGCAAGGACTCGACGCGGTGGAATGCCGATCGTTCCCTTGCGGATCGACGTAGCGCTCTCAGAACCTCGTCGTACGCGTGATGAGCCTGAGCCTGACTGCTGCGCGAGGCTGATCGGCTGCCTATCGTTGGCAGCCACACGAGGCCCGCTGGAGCGGCAGACTGAACTGTCGATCCATCCAGAATGGCGCCGCCCTTGCGGGCGGCGCCTAGATCATCGATCACCAGCGGCCGGTACCGAAGCTGAAGCCGATGCTCGGCCCGCCTCCGTAATAGCCGTATCCGCGATCGTAATAGCCCGGACCGCCGTAGGAGCCATAGCTCCTGCGCACGACGTAGCTGTCATCGTCGCCGTAGTAACGCTGCACATAGCGGGGACCGCGGGTGCGGAAGCAGCGGCCGTACTCGTTGCAGACCAGGCGAACCTGATCGACGTTTGCCGCCTCCTCCGATCCAACCAGACTGGGATTGAGCGGAGCTGCCGAGGCCGCCGACGCGAGCATGGCGGTGGCCGCAAACGCTACGAGAGCAATAGTCCTCATGTTCGTTCTCCTTGTTGTGACGAGATCAATCGATCTCTTCGATGACGCGACGTTCCTGCGGTTCGACGATGTAAGTCCGGCTATCCCGGTTGATGTACCGGTACTCCCGCAGGCTCGGTGCGTCGCGATAGACCTCCTCGGAGAACGTCTCCACGTCTACGTCTGCCGGCAGGCGCTCACCCCTGCGGATTTCGGTGCGCGCGGTGCTGCCGGTGGTCTGCCGCTCGCGCTCGACGGGACGCGCCTCGGAACGCGCCTTGGCGTGCTTGCGGATCACTTCGCGATCGCGATCGCTGAACGTCACCTTGCGCTGTTCGGTGCGGGCCGGCGCAGCCGCGGTCGAACGACCCGAGTACGGGAGGACCGCGACGATCTGGTAGCTCGAAGGCTCCACGATCACGATCTCGTCCTTCACCAACACGAAGTTGTAGCCTCTGTACTGCGGCACGACCTCGACGACCTCCGCCGGGAGCGGCTGCAAGCGGACATCGCGCGGCACCGCCGTGCCCACCGACAACGAGAAGTTCACGTTGTTGAGGGGCTGCACGTTCAGATGCGAAATCGACGTGCTGATCCGGGTCCGTTGCTGATCGTTGATGTTCACCGACGCGTTCACGTTGGTGTTCGAGGAGCGATCGGCCGTGTTCTGCTGATTGTTCGGCTGCTGCGCCGTGTTGGTCGAACCGCTGCCCGCCGGGGACTGTGCCTGGTTGTTGCCCGGAGCAGGCGGATTGGCGCTCTGCGTCTGGGTATTCGTGTTCGAAGGAGAATTGGTCTGCGCCTGGTTGGAAGGCGTCGTGGTCTGATTGGACGGCTGATTGGTCTGAGCCTGGTTGGTCGAGTTGTTCGAGGCAGGCGCCTGCGTGGTGTTGGTGCCGGTACCCGAATTGGACGGCTGGCCTGCAGCGGTCTGACCGCTCGAGGACGGCGACTGCGTCTGGGCCGAATTCGTCGAAGGATTGGCGGACTGTGCGGATCCCAAAGATGAATTGGTCGGCGAAGTCGACGGCGTCGTGGATGTGGAATCCTGCTGACGAGACGGCGGATTGGAGTTCGACGTGCTCGGAGACGACTGGGCAAAAGCGGAAGTCGCGATCGCGACTGCAGCGGTGGTAGCCAAAAATAAACGCTTGTTCATCTGAACCTCCTTAATGCGGACGTCGGACAACCTGGGGCGAGACGCGTGGTTCCATTCGGGGAAAACTAGGCAATTGCGCGAGATGTGCATTTTCTTTTATCCCGAAATTATGCAAATCGTGAGAGTGGGAACTTCGGTCGCGCAGCGTCGTTGGCAATGACTACTTACGAGTCATTTTCACTTTGAGGAGAACACCATGAAGAAGCTTATCGTGTGCGGCGCTCTTGCCGCTTTCGCCCTCGGCACGCAGGCCGCCAGCGCCGCCGAGTTCTACATCGTGCGCGATGCCACCACCAAGAAGTGCACCATCGTCGACACCAAGCCGACCACAACCACCACGACGGTCGTGGGCGACGGCGTCTACAAGACCAAGGTAGAGGCAGAGTCCGCGGTCAAGACCACGAAGGTCTGCACCGAGCAGTAATAGTCGCGACGGCGGTAAGAGCCGTTTAAGCATTCTGACAACGATTGGAGGAAAAAATGCCCGTACTGATTTTGTGGGCCGTTCCAGCCGTCCTGGTTGTTGGCGGCGCCGGCTATTTCCTGGTTCACATGCACTGAGCGGATGACCCCGCACGGATGAACGGCCCGCCCAATGATTTGGGCGGGCCGTTTTTCATTGCGCCAGATCGGTACACTAGCCCTGTGGGCACAAAAAAGGGCCCCGTAATGGGGCCCCAATTCGCCGAGAGCACTCGTCGCGCTTAGTTGTAGTCCGAATATTTGAACTGCGGTAGCGCCTTCAACTGCTCCTTATTGCCGCTCATGACGGCGTGGTCAGGAACCCAATCGTTCGCGGTGCGGTTCGTCGTGGTTGTGGACGCGGTCCCGGTCGTGGTGGTGTCGCGGGCCGGGGTCGACGTGCCGCTCGAGCTCGTTCGAACCGGCTCTTCAACGAACTTCAGCTTGTCCATGGAGACCGCGATGTCGTGCTCGCCCATGCCGAGGAAGCCACCGATGCCGATAACCACCGCGTTGATCTTGCCGTTCTTGTCGACGAGCAGTTCGTTGACATCGCCGAGCTTCTCGTTGGCCTCGTTGTAGACGTTCAGGCCCATCAGCTTCGAGGCGCGCCAATTTCCCTTGAACGCCATCTTCGCATCGGCGGGGTGGGCGGTGGCCGCCGGCGCCGTGCGATCGACGGGCTGAGTGGATTGCGCGAAAGCAGCGCCGCCGATCACAGCAGTGCCAAGCAACGCGACGGCAAGGAAGCTTTTCATGGATTATCTCCTCCAACGTGAGCCGCATCCGTTCGGATGCCCGGCTTCAACGCCCCGAATTACCGCTTGTTCCCGACGGGGAACGGATTGCCAAGGATTCGATCGCGCCTGTCCGACAAACCAGCCGCGCAATAGATCTCTCACGCGAGGCGTCCTCTGCGAGCGACCAAGTCGCGATATCGGGCGTCGTACTCCTTCGCCATCCGGCTTGCGGCGAAGCGCTCCTCGAACCGGGCGCGGACCACTCGTCTGTCCAGCCGGCCCAGTTCTTTCACTGCTCTGATCGCCTGCTCCTCACCGTCGACGATGAAGCCCGTGACGCCATCCTCCACGACTTCCGGTACCGAGCCTGATCGATAAGCGATCACGGGTGTCCCGCAGGCCATCGCCTCGATCATCACCAGACCGAACGGCTCGGGCCAATCGATCGGAAACAGCAGGCCCGCTGCGTTCGCGAGAAACGGCTGCTTCTTCGCGTCGTCGACCTCGCCGACGAGCTGAACCGCCTGGCCATCGATGTTCGGCTCGAGCTCGTTCTTGAAGTAGGCCGTCTCCGCCCGAGGGATCTTGGCCGCGATCCGCAGCGGCATCCGGGCCGCGCGCGCGATTCGTATAGCGTCCTCCGGACCCTTGTCCGCCGTCAGCCGCCCCAGAAAGGCCAGGTACGAACCTGGTTCGTAGGAGGGCCTAAACATGTCCTTGGTCAGTCCGTGCTGGATCGTCGCGATCCAGTTCGCTTCCGGAAGCGGCCGACGCTGGTCGGCGGAAATCGAGACGAATGGAGCGTCCGCAAAGGCACCGATTACCTGGGGCAGGCCGGGCAGATCGAGCCGACCGTGCATCGTCGTCAGGAAAGGCACGCCGGTCCGGCTCAGCACCGGAAGAGGCAACCAGTCGACGTGGGAGTGGATCACGTCGAAGTCGCGCGCGCGCTCGGCGATGGCCTCGATCAGAAGCGCGCAGGCGGCGTTCGGATCCGCACCCTTCCGCCCCAGGCGCAACGCGCGCGGCCACACCGCGTGGAGCTTTCCCTTCGTCTTCGAGTCCCCGCTTGCGAACAGGGTGACGTCGTGCCCGGATTCGACCAGTTCGTCCACCAGCCAGGCTATCACACGCTCGGTGCCGCCGTAGAGCTTTGGAGGTACGCTCTCGGCCAAGGGAGCAAGCTGGGCAATCCGCATCGACTAGGCCCCGAACACGGACCGCAGGACCGTGACGATCCCAGCGGAAATGAGGGATGAAATCGCAAGCAGCGTCCAATTGGGCCTCGTGCTTCCACGGACCACGCGCGCTGCGAGCGTCTTCACGATCGTCAACATTCGTCTGGAGGAAGCCGCTGCAGGTAGGCTATCCCAAGCCAGCGAGTTCTTCGGTATCGCTCTCTCGCGCTTCCGACCTGCTGTGGAGGTGGCGCTCCAGAAGGCAGCGCCGGCTGTCATGCGCATCAACCTCGGGGTGCCGCGCCCGATACACCGTCCAGGCGGTCTCCGTGGCGTTCTTCAAGACGACTTCGTCGACCATACTTACTCTCTCCGGAGACCGAACCCAGTCGCTGCCAACTCAAGGCAATCTGGAAGGTTTCCAGTTTTTCCCGGAAGTATACGAAAGGAGGTGAGTCAGGAGGCGAGGATCCATTGCCCCCTCGCCGCGGGGGTGCAGCTGCAACCATTGCCTATTTTTCCCGTTATCGACAGGGCGCAGCAATGTGAAAGGAATCTCGATGAAGAAGATCGCGATGTCGGCGCTGCTGGTCGGCGCTCTTGGTCTGTCCTCGGTGGCCGCCACGTCTCCTGCAGAAGCCCACTGGCGAGGGGGCTGGGGACCGGGCATCGCCGGCGGCCTGTTGGCCGGCGCTGTGATCGGCGGGCTTGCCTCGTCGGCGTATGGATGGGGACCAGGTTATGGCTACTACGGTGGCCCCGGCTACTATGGAGCGGGCTATTACGGCGGACCCTATGCGTACGACTACGGGTATGACGAGCCGTATCGCTGGGGTGGCGGGTACGCCACCACGACTTACTACACGGCGCCCGTGTCCTACGGCTACCGCTACCGTCGAGTCGTGCGACCTGCATACGCCTATTACCGCGGATCCTACCCGGTCGTTCGGCACCGCTGGCATCGCCACCACTGGTGAGAGCGGTCCGTCTGAACGCAACGAAGGCCGCGCACCCGAAGGCGCGGCCTTTTCTTTCCGCTTACCACAATCCACCGGAAAAACGGGTCGTGCCGTTCGAAGGCAAGGCGTCGTTCGGGCGCTCTCGTCGCCGGCCTTGTCGAGCGCTTTGGATGCGGGCGCGCCTGTGATGCGATGCGTCCGGGCGGTTCTTTCTTGACCTCGGGCTACGGGTGGCGCAGCCGCGCGGAGAACGAGGGCGAAGCGTGGTGTCCGGCGTAGATTGAACGAAGTGAGAGCGAAGACGGACGAACTGCTGCGAGGCGGGCGAAGGCGGCTGCAACATCAATTGCTTGGGCCGCCACCAAATTTTTCGGTGGGCCGGCTGATTTTGTTGGTGCTAGACATGATCAATATCACGACACCGTTGCGACACGCGATGTCCGCGAGCGCATCCAGCGGCGGATGTGTGGCGCCGCTTCGGCCTCTTTCACACCTGCCTCTCTCATTTCGGGACTGACCATGCGCAAGCTTCTGGCAATATTGCTGATCTCGTGCTGGGCCAGTTTGGCTTACGCACAAAAGGCCGACCTCATTGTCACGAACGCAAAGCTCGTGACGCTGGATCCCGCATCGACGATCGCGCAGGCTCTCGCAGTCCGCGACGGCAGGATCGTTGCTATTGGCGGCAACGATGCCGTGGAAGGCCTGATCGGGCCCGCGACGCGCCGGGTCGACGCAGGTGGACGCACCATCATTCCGGGATTGATCGATTCCCATATTCACGCCGTGCGCGCCGGCCTCACCTACGCAACCGAGGTCAACTGGATCGGCGCAAAGACGATTCCCGAGGCCATGGAACGCTTGCGCCAGGCGGCAACAGCGCGCCCGGCATCCTGGATCATCGTGGCCGGCGGCTGGAGCGAATTGCAGTTTACTGAGAAGCGGCGGCCAACGCTCGCCGAGGTGATGGCGGCCGTTCCCGACAATCCGGCTTACATCCAGCTGTTCTATTCGGCGGTGCTGATGACGCCAAAAGCGCAGCAAGCCCTCGGGATGTCCGCGGATCAGTTGCCGGCCGGTATCACGACTGAGCGCGCCGCATCGGGCGACGCCACGGGGTGGCTCAACGGCTCCATCGTCAGTATCTCCGCGCTGTTCGATCGGCTGCCGAGGCCGAATTTCGAAGAGAATGTCGCCGGGACCCGGCAGTTCTTCACGGAGCTCAATCGTCTCGGCGTGACCGGGATCGTGGATCCCGGCGGCTTCAGCATCTATCCCAGCCACTACGCGGCCTTGCAAAAGCTCTGGCGTGACAAATCATTGTCGGTTCGCGTTGCCTTCAGCCTGTTCGCCCAGAATGTCGGCGCGGAATTCGACGAGTACAAGACTCTCACGCCGTTCCTGCCGATGGGATTCGGCGACGACATGCTGCGGTTCAACGGACTAGGCGAGCGGATCACCGGCGCCATGTACAACAACAATGCGCCTGACGCGGCCGCCAAGGACAAGTTCCGCGAGATCATTCGCTGGGCGGCCAAACAAGGGCTGACAGTCACCATCCACTGGCAGGAAGACAAATCCGTCCATCACCTCCTGGACCTCTATGACGAGGTCAACAAGGAGACGCCGCTCGCGCCGTTGCGCTGGTCCATCGCCCATCTCGACAACACCTCGCCCCAAACGCTGGCGCGCATGAAAGCCCTTGGTATCGGCTGGACCATGCAGGACGCGATGTATCTCGGAGGTGACCGTATCGTGGCGCAGGTCGGCGAAGCCGCCCGCAGCATGCCACCCCTCGTCACGGCGTTGCGCATGGGAGTCCATGTCGGGGCCGGCACGGATGCGCATCGGGTCGCATCCTACAATCCGTTCGTGGCGCTGCAATGGATGCTCGACGGCAAGACCGTCGGCGGACTCTCGACGCGCGGCCCGGACGAAACACCCAGCCGCGAAGATGCCTTGCGCCTCTACACCGTGGGAAGCGCGTGGTTCTGCTTCGACGAGACGCGGCGCGGCACGCTGGAGACCGGCAAGCTCGCCGACTTCGCGATTCTCGATCGGGACTTCATGTCCGTCCCCGTCGAGCAAATTGGCGCCACATCGTCTCTGCTGACGGTCGTGGGCGGCAAGGTCGTCTACGCAGCGGATGCTTTCGCGGGCGCAAGATAGAGCTGGAGGCTTGTTGTTCAAGGCGGCTGTCGGCTTACCGGCGCGATTGCATCTTTGCGCGGTTTCCGCAGGTGGCCATTTCGCACCAGCGACGGGATCTGTTTTTGGTGCGATCGATGAACAGCCAGTGGCAGTCGTGCTGTGGACATCGTTTCAATCGGTCGAGTTCGTCGCCGCGCAGCAGGTCGACCGCAGCCCAGGCAAGCGGACCAAGGATTCGGTCCCCGTGCGTGAATTCGATGGTGGCCGGCGAACCGGTCAGCAATGCGGCCGTGAAGGTACGGGCCGCAACATCGTGGATCACCGCCATGCCCAGCGCCGGCGGTTCATCGCCGTCCGCGATCGCAGCGCCTACCTGGTCGATCGCGTTGCGCAGGCGCCGGCCATCGTAGACCAGCAACGCCCGCTGCCTTGCATTAGGCGAAAAATCGACGCCCACCAGTCCAGCATCCCTTGCCCAGGCCAGCATTCCCTCGGCGTCGCGCAAGTGATCGGCCTCTTGGTCCGTGCCGCGCCAGCTGATCGTGTTGGCGAAATTGAGCGCCAGATTCCCCGCTACGCGGTGAAGCGGCGGCGGTCGATCGGCGATGCTGCGCAAACGCTTCACGTCGGACGTTCTTCCCAAGGCCGGAGCAGCGCCATCGCGGCGGCCACCAGCATGAGGGCAGCGCCGCCGATCTCGAGCCAGCCGATCGCCTCGCCGAACAACCACGCACCGGTGCCAAGCGCGATGATCGGAGAGACAAAGGCATACAGACCTGCGCGCATCGTACCCCATTCACGCAGCAGCACGAGATAGATCGTATAAGCCACGATCGTTCCGAGCAGCAACAGGAACAACAGGCTGCCGATTGCCGCCGGAGTGAGGAAAGCGTCGAGCGTGTCTCTCGATACGGGTTCCAGCACCAGCGAAAGGCCGAGCAGGGCCGAGCCGCCGATCGCCGCCTGCACCATCGTCAGCGCCAGGGGCTTCACCGGACCGACCAACGGACGCGCGACCACGCTGCCGACGCAATAGCTCACGGTCGCGGCGACGATCGCCGCGAGTCCAAGGCCGCTCGCATCGGACTTAGCTCCGAGCCGTGCCCAGAACAGCCCGATGACACCGACACAACCGATCGCGAGCACGACGGCATGATGCCAGGTCGGCCTCTCCTCGCCGGTCAACGCGGCGAGGGCAAACAGCAGGACCGGAATCAGGGTAAGGTTGACCAGCCCCGACAGCCCTGATGGCACGTGCTGCATCCCCCAGAACAGCAAGCCGTAGGTGCCGGTGTTGACCAGCAGAGCTGAAACGATCGTTGGCCGTGCGCGGCCTTCGGCGAATGCGGCGCCGGCCCCGCGCACCCCGATGGCCAGCAGTGCGGCCGCCAGCAGGTATCGCGCGGCGGCGAGCAGCAGCGGGGGCAGATCGCCGAGCCCGACCTTGATGGCGGCCCAGGTCAGCCCCCAGATCAACGACATTGCGGCGAAGAGGACAAAGTTGCGCACCGTCGTGCTCAGCGGCCGTACCGATCGACCAGAACGCGGTGGATTTCCACCCTTTGAGGGAGTTCGATCAGGAGTTCGGGATCGCGGTCGAGGTGATGCACCTTGGTCGGCTCGGCCTTGGTGAAGGCAGTCATTGCCTGCATGTCGGACCAGTAAGAGATGGTCGTGAACCATGTCTCCTCGTCAAGGTCCTCGCGCAGCAGCTGGACGCCGAGCGCCGTCTTCTCGAGCGGCGGAATGCCTTCAGCGCGCAGATATTGCTCGTAGCTGTCGGCGATGTCCCGCCGGGTACGACCACGCCAGATTCGTGCGATGGAAGGATTGGTTGGCATGCTTGCTTCCTCCTTTAGGCGGCGAAGGGACACCAGCGCCGCGAAGGCCGCGCCGTGGGACGATCAGGCATGGACACGCGCAAGGAAGGCGCGGACCAGTGGCAGCGCCTCATCGAAATGCGTCTCGAGCAGCCAGTGTCCGGCGCCGTCGAGCAGGTGCAGATCGACATCGGGCAAGTCGCGGCGATAGGCGCGGGCGGACTCGGCCGGCATGTATCCGTCTTCGGGGCCCCACACCACGAGCGTGGGGGGACGGTGCTCGCGCAGATACGCCTGATAGCGCGCGAACCAGCCGAGATTCTCCTCCAGCTTCTCCATCAGCCCGACGCAGACCTGTCGGCGCACTGGCGTGTCCATGAGTGGCCAATGAAGCTTCCAGAGGTCGGGCGGCACCCGGGCAGCGACGTCGTCCGTCACTTCGCCAACGAACTCCGCACGAAAGCCATCCTCGCTAACAGCCTCCTCGAGCGGGCGGTGCCTCGCCGGCGTCTTGTCGGCCCACCAGGCCTTGATCGTCGCGTATTTCGGGCCCAGCACATCCTCATAGATATCGCCGTTCTGGATGATGAGCGCGGCGATCCGCTCGGGGTGAGCGATCGCGTGCCTTAGCCCGATCTGGGAGCCGTAATCGTGGAGCCACAAGGCGTATCGTCCGAGGCCGAGCGCATCGGCGAGGCCGGCCAGCACGTCTGCATAGGCGTCGAAATCATAGGCGAATTCCGACGGGTCGGGCGTGCCGCTGTAACCAAAGCCCGGCCAGTCGAACGCGATCGTCCGCCACCGGTCGGCGAGCGCCGGCATCAGCCGGCGGAACTGGAAGGAGGAACAGGGATAGCCGTGCGGCAGCAGCAGGACCGGCGCGCCGGCGTGTCCCGCTTCGCGATAGAAGATCGACATCCCGTTCAACGCCAAGCGCCGGTGCGCGAGCCCGCTCGCCATTCAAGGCCTCCATCATCTGACACCACCTAAATGCATTTAGGCGGTGAACGTTCCGACGCCGGGGAGCCGTGTGGCGACGAACAATCGGCGCGATCACGCGCCATCGTTGTGCGGGTGGTGCCGCAGCCGACATGAGCGTAGGGCTTATCTGGCACCGTTCGGCTGTTCCGCTGGGCTGCCCACCAGAAACGCTGCGTGTTCTCGCCGAGAACCCGCCCATACAATGGTCAATCAACCGCTCTCGCGGCAGGAGCCGTCCATGACCAATGAAAAAGGCCCGAACATCAAGAAGAAGCAGAAATGCAAGAACTGCGAGGGCAAAGGCCTGCTCAAGAAGGGCGACAAGGTGGTGAAGTGCCAGCGCTGCAAAGGCACGGGCGTGCGGTGATGATGAAGTGATGGCCTCCAATGCGGACGGCGTACTTTCCCAGGTTGCGCAGGCTCGCGACTGACGTGCACCGCATCTGACATCGCGATTGGCACTTCCTGCGGCAAGACGCGTTGCGATCTTTTCGAGGGAGCTGCAGATGACCAAGACCGACACGGAGGGCGTAAAGACCGGGACACCGCCGACGGGTTCGGCGGCGCTCAACCCCGGGGATGAAGCCGCACCGGGGACGATGAGCACCGGCGAAGATGTGTGTCCGGATTGCCATGGCAAGGGGCGGATCGACGGCGCGCCCTGCGCGACGTGCGGCGGCAGCGGGACCGTGATCCGGGCGGTCGGCGGGGCCTGAGCAAAGCGCGGGCCGCGCGGCGCTTGCGCCCGGCTGTGGCTTTCGATCGCGGCTTCATTGTTCCAGCAACGAACGGCCCTCGCCCGTGTTTTCCGGATGCGAGACACAATGAGGCGCGCCATGACCAAAGATGCCGGACTGAAGCCCGACGATTTCCCCATCGAAGCCGACAAGGACAAGCTCAGGACCCACAAGGGCGAGCCGGTGGCCTCGGCCGAGTCGGAGAAGATCGCGGATCAGATCGCCGAACGGCTGAACGAGCATGCCCACCAGGAAGAGCAGGATCGTTGGTCGGCCTAGGGCCATCGCCTTGCCGCCACCCATCCGGAAAGAGCAACGGATAGTTTGTAGGACCGAGCTCGCAGGAACGACGTCGTTGGAACGACCTGGGGCCCTTGCGTATTGGGCCGCGCCGGGTCCTTGCGATTCCGGCAATGGCGGCCTCGGCTCGAAGCCCCGCCCCCGGGCCACAGGCCGGGGCCGCCTGACGGGGGATCGGCCCGGCATCTCAGGCCGTCTTGGAGGACTGCGCGAGAGACCATGGAGGCGCCCACACCAGGCATGCAAAACCCGCTTCGACAGGCGCGGCTCTACGGCTACCTGATCGAACGCGAGGGCGCGCTGTTTCATCCCGGCGGCAGCCACCCGCTGTGCAGCGCGGGCATGACGCGACGCATGATCGAGGCGGGCTGGCTGGTGAAAACGGGCGACCGCTACGAGTTGACGCCGCAAGCGCAGGAACGGATCGCTCCGCGCGCGATGAGCTCGGGATGACTCATCGTCGCTGTCGCGGGATTTCCGCTCCCGCCCAGGAACAGGTGCGTGCCGAGATCTTTGCCTCGGCACGGCATGTGACGACGTCAAGCACAGGAGCGGACATGAAAAAGCTGGTTCTCGCAGGGCTCGTTGCGGCTCTCGCATTCCCCTCTTCCGCATTCGCGCAAGGCGGCGCGGGTGCGTCCAGGACCGGGTCGAGCATCGACTCCTCAGGCACCGGCGGCACGACGGGAGCGGGAGCCTCCGGCCTCAACACGTCATCGGACAACAATGGCGGCGGCGCGAACGCACCGGCCAAGTCCTCCACGACCCGGCCAGGCGACAACGACACCAGGCAAACCCAGGGCGGTCAGCAGGCCATGCCGGGCTCAGGCTCGACGGGAGCGAACCGCAAATAGACGCGGCGCGACGCGCATCCAGTGGATGACCCTCACGCAAAAGGCCCGGATGATGGTCCGGGCCTTGTCTCGTCACCACCAGGGATCCCAATAGGGCGGTGGAGCGTAGGCGTAAGGCACATAATAGGCCCGCCGCACGACGCGCGGTCCATAATAGCCGTAGGGCGGGCCATAGAAGCGCGGGCCATAATAGGCATCGGCCGCCAGCCCCGCCGCAAGCGCACCGGCAACAAGACCGAAGCCGATGCCGGGACCGCCCCAATGGCCGTGCCAGCCGCCGCGCCAGCCATGGGCTTCCGCCGGCGAGGCCGCCGCCACGAACAGGGCCGAGATCATCGTCAGGACCAAAGCAAGTTTCTTCATGTGCGACTCCCAGAACTTGGAAACCGACCGCAAAACGCCAGACCGGAATTGAAGTTTCCGAGCGTTCCCTAAAATTTTGCAGCGAGCCGACGGACGCGAATGCGGCCGCCGGCCGCGCGCGGGCGAGAGCGGCGGCTCCCGCTCGCCGCTTCATGCTTACTTGCCGTTGATCGCGATGCGCCTCACCTTCTGTTGTGCCGCCGGTGACTTCGGCAGGGTGACGGTGAGAACGCCGTTGTTGAAGGAAGCCGCGACCTTGTCCTGGTCGACGTCATCGACCGGAATGCGCCGCTCGAAACGGCCATAGTAACGCTCGCTGAAGAGACGTTCCTTGTCTTCCGTTTCGCTCTTCTTCTCGCCGCTGATCGTCAGCACGCCGTTGGCAAGCTCGACGTTGACGTCCTTCTGTTCGAGACCGGGAAGCTCGGCGACGACCTTCACTTCCTTGTCGCTCTCGTCGAGTTCGACGTTCGGCCAGCCCATTGCGGTCGAGGAGCCGAACGGACTGAGATCAAAGCTGCGGAAGGCGTCGTCGAACAGCCGGTTCATCTCACGATGAAGCGCAAGCAGCGGGTTGCCGGCTTCGCCGCGCTGAACGGCCATGTTGCGTGAGCCGTTGTTCCACGGAATGAGATCGCGTAGTGCCATTGTCGTTTCTCCTTATCTCCTGTCTTGATGGGTCGATTGGCGCAGCTCGGCGCGCGGCGAGGGCCACGCACGCGCTGCAAAGCCCGGACGATCAGCTCGTCAGGCCGCCTGCTTGTGCTCGATTTCGGGTCGGCGTTGCCGGCAGCATCGATCGCGATGCGACGCGGCGGAACGGCGATCGAAACCGATGGTCGAACGCCAGAGGGGAGACATATCGTCGGTTCTCATAACCACATCCTCCTGTGAGCAACATGGATTAAGAGCATCACCGGGGCGAGCCCCGATGGCCTTGCCGGACCCTGCTTTGGCGTCCGGCACCGCACTCGCATGCGGCTGCCAAAAGAATTAGGAGGCGGCGATTTGGTTTCAAGAGCCGGCTGCCAGGCGCCCGCCGATAGCAGCCCGAACCTTTTCGAACGCGCGCATTTCGATCTGCCGCACCCGCTCGCGTGAAACGCCATACCGTGCCGCGAGCTGCTCAAGTCTCAGCGGCGGCTCGGAGAGCCAGCGCGCCTCGAGAATGTCGCGCTCGCGCGGCTTGAGGACGCCCATGGCGCCGGCGAGGGCTTCACGCCTCCGTCTGGTTTCTTCCTGCTCGGCGTACGCGGCTTCAGGACTGGACGCGGGGTCGACGAGCCAGTCCTGGACTTCGCCGCCGTCGGCGTCGTGCACCAAGGCATTGAGCGACAGGTCGCCGCCGAGGCGCCGGTTCATCTCGATCACGTCGTTCTCCTGCACGCCGAGCCGCCGCGCGATCCGGCTGGCGTGCTCGGGGCGGAGATCACCATCCTCCAGGGCGGAAATTTCCGCCTTGGTCCGGCGAAGCTTGAAGAACAGCTTCTTCTGCGCCCCGCTGTTGGCAATCTTGACCAGCGACCAGGACCGCAGGATGTATTCCTGGATCGACGCCTTGATCCACCACATCGCGTAGGTCGCGAGCCGAAAGCCCCGCTCCGGCTCAAAACGCTTGACGGCGTGCATCAGGCCGACGTTTCCTTCGGAAATGATGTCCGCAACCGGCAGGCCGTAGCCGCGATATCCCATCGCAATCCTGGCAACGAGCCGCAGATGGCTTGTGACGAGATGATAGGCTGCCTCGCGGTCGCCGTGCTCGCGCCATCGCTTGGCGTAGGCGATTTCCTGATCGGGCCGCAGCATCGGAAACTTGCGAATTTCCGCCAGGTAATGTGTCAATCCGCCCTCAGACGACAGCATCGGAACAGTTGCAGTGCTTCCCATTGCCCACCTCTTCGAGTTGGTCTGCTTACGCTCCAAAATCGACATGACAAAAAATGGTTTCGGCCGACGATGTAACGACCGGTGGGGCCGGCGCGTGAGTTTGCGGCGGCTCTGGCCGGGTCACGAGATAGAGCTCGCCCGCCACCAACAGGAGGGCAGCGACGGCCAGGGCCAACATGCCGAGCACCAGATCGCTGTAGTCATCCATGCGCGTTCGAAAGTATGTCGATGTCGAAGATCGGCAGCCATCGCTTTTGGCTGTCCGCGACGTCGAACGTCGTCACCGGAATTTTGTTCCGGACTTTCGGCGCCCCGCCGGGACGCGGCCTCACCCCGCCAGCGAATTCCTCGTCGCGCGAAGAATATCGTCCGACAGCTTGGGATCGTCCACGGCGCGGGCAAGCACGAGGGCTCCCACCATGGAGGCGGCGGCGGCGAGCGCCTTGTCCTCGCGCTGGCGTGGCTTCAGATCGGTGGCCATTCGGCTGCTCAGCAAGCCGATCACGCCGCGCACGCCGGCGGTGAAACGCTGCTTCAGGCCGCCGCTTTGACGTGACACTTCACAGGCGAGCGCAGCGAAGGGGCAGCCGGCGGCGGGATCGTCGCGATGCCCCGGCGAGAGATAGTGCGAAACATAGTCCTCGAGCTCGAAGGCCTCGGGGAATTCCTGACCCTTGGCGTCGATCGCATAGGCCACCGCCTCCTCGACCAGCCGCTCCTTGGAGCCGAACTGGCTGTAGAGGCTGCCGTGCGTCATCCCGGCCGCCTCGGCGAGTGCGTCGACACCGACGCCGGCGATGCCGCGCTCCCGCAGCAGGCGCGAGGCAGTCTCGAGAATATGCTCGCGATTTTTGGCGGCCTGTTCCTTTGAGACGCGCATGGGACCGATCCTTAGAGGCGGGGCTTGACTTTTATAATTACGATCGTCATGTATATCAATAGTTACGATCGTAATCAAACGATTTCAGGCCAGGTAGTGGCGTCGGAGAGGCATTATGAACAGGATTACACCGAAGATCGCGCTAGTGACCGGCGCCTCCTCAGGCATCGGCCAGGCGACGGCGGAGCGACTCGCGAACGCCGGCTACAAGGTGTTCGGCACCAGCAGGCGGGGCGCGCAGGCGGGCAAGCAGGCATTCGAGATGCTGGCTCTCGACGTCACCAGCGATGCATCGGTGGAAGCCGCCGTCGGCGAAGTGATCCGGCGCGAGGGTCGCATCGACCTGCTCGTCAACAACGCCGGCTTCGGCGTTGCCCCTGCCGGCGCGGAAGAGAGCTCGATGGAGCAGGCGCGCGCGATTTTCGAGACGAACTTCTTCGGCCTGATCCGGATGACGCGCGCCGTCGTGCCGCACATGCGGCGCCATGGAAGCGGCCGCATCATCAATATCGGCTCAGTGCTCGGCTTTCTGCCGATGCCTTACGGCGCGCTCTATGCCGCGACCAAGCACGCCGTGGCAGGCTATTCGGAATCGCTCGACCATGAACTGCGCACGCGGGGCATCCGGGTCTCCGTAGTCGAGCCCGCCTACACCAAGACGCCGTTCGACGCGAACTTCATGGAGCCCGACGCCACGCTCGACGAATATCGCGAGGCGCGCGCCGGCGTGACCAAGCGGGTGAACGAGGTGATGGCGACGGCCGAACAGCCCGGCGTCGTGGCCGATGCCGTGCTGAAGGCCGCGAGCGCGGTGCGCCCGCAACGCAAATACGCGGCCGGCAGCCTTGCGAAGCGCCTGCGATTTCTGCGCCGGTTCGCGCCCGCAGCCCTGGTGGATGCCGGAATCCGAAAGGATTTGCGGCTGGATGCGACGGCGGCGCTGCAGCCCGCCCGCACCGCGCGGGCTTTCTGAGGGCCGCAATCTTGCCAGTGCGAAGAACCTTCGGACCGAGAGAAAAAATGAGAGCCCTCGTGTTCAAGCGCTACGGCAAGCCGGACCAGATCGCGTTGGCCGATATCCCGCGGCCGACGCCGAAGCCGAACGAAATCCTGGTCCAGGTTCATGCCGCGGGGTTGAACCCGATCGACAACATGATTCCGAAGGGAACGTTCAAGCCGATCCTGAAGTTTGAACTGCCGGCCACGCTGGGCAGCGACCTGGCGGGCGTCGTCGTCGAGGTCGGAAGCCGCGTGACCCGCTTCAAGCCGGGCGACGCCGTCTTCGCCAGCATCTTTGATCTCGGCACAGGCGCTCTCGCCGAATTCGCGACCGTGCCGGAGGATGCCGCCGCGCTCAAGCCGCCGAACCTGGACTTCGTGCACGCGGCCTCGATCCCGATGGTCGGCCTGACATCGTGGCAAGCTCTTAGGGAGCGCATACGTCTCAAACCCGGCCAGAAAGTCTTCATCCCCGCCGGCGCCGGCGGGATCGGCACGTTCGCGATCCAGCTCGCGAAATATTTCGGCGCCAAAGTGGGGACGACGACCAGCACTGGAAATATCGATCTGGTGCGCAGCCTCGGGGCTGACGAGGTGATCGACTACAAGACCCAGCAATTCGAGGAAGTGCTGCGGGACTACGACGCGGTGCTGGGCACGCTCAGGGGCGATGCGGTCGAGACATCGCTTCGGATCCTGAAGCGGGGGAGCAGGATTGCCTCGCGGGTCGGGCCGCCGGACGCCGCGTTCGCGCGCGACCGCGGGATGAACGTCGTCATGGTGTTCCTGTTCGGATGGCTGAGCCGCAAGATCATTCGCCGCGCCGGCAAGATCGGCGCGGAGTATTCGTTCGTGTTCGTGCACCCGGACGGCAGGCAACTCGCCGAGATCGGCGAGCTTCTCAAGGCGGAGCGTATCCGGCCGGTGATCGACAAGGTCTTTCCGTTCGAACAGGCGAAAGACGCGCTGGCCTATCTCGAAAAGGGACGAGCCAGGGGGAAAATCGTCGTCCAGATGAGATGAGGGCGTGGATCCGCCCCGCGCGCAATCGCCTCAGTCCCCACCCTGCCACCGCTCCGGCACGCTCTTGAGCCCACACCCTCGTTCATCGTCGTTTCGAAAACGCAGATGCGTTTTCCGATACGCACGATCGCCCATGTCGGGCCTGATGCAAGCTTCTGCATGATACCACATCATCGCTGCAGCGCTCTCATCAGCACGGGAAGACAGAATCCATGATGTCACAATCTGACGAGTCCGCGCCGATGGCGGACATTCCGTACGGTGAGCGGACGAAGATCACCATCGAGCGCAAAGGCCACATCGTGCTGATCGGCATCAACCGGCCTGGCATCGACAATCGGCTGGACCCGGAGGCGACAGAGAGCCTGGCGAGAGCCTACTACCAGTACGATCGAGATCCCTCGCTGCGTGCAGCGGTTCTGTTCGGCTACGGCGAACGCTTCTCCAGAGGTGTCGATGTCGACGCCTACAAGGCATTTGCTCAATCGGGAAAGACGATGATGGAGGGACCCGGCTTCATCGACCCTCTCGGGCGGACCAAACCGGCGCTCACCAAGCCGCTGATTGTCGCGGTGCATGGCGATACCTGGAATATGGCGCACGAAATCTTCCTCGTTGCGGACATCCGCATAGCATCGGAAGACACGGATTTCGGCCAGGACGAGAACACGCACGGCCGCTTTCCCGGCGGCGGCTCAACCGTTCGCTTCCCACGAGAAGCCGGCTGGGGAAATGCCATGCGGTTCATTCTGACGGGCGATCATTGGGATGCGAACGAAGCGCTCCGGATGGGAACGGTTCAGGAGGTGGCAACAAACCGCGACGCCGCTCGCGCGAAGGCCGTCGAGATCGCCGAGAAGATCGCCGCATGCGCTCCCCTCGGCATCAAGACCTCGATTGCGTCCTCGCACCTTGCGCTCGAAGACCCCGAGGCCGCGCTTGCCCAACTTGGCGACCAATATCGTGCGCTGCTCACGACCAGGGACTTCCAGGAAGGGCGGGATGCCGAGGCACAGAAGCGTCCACCCGTTTACGAAGGACGGTGAGAGCTTCACCCACTCTCACCCCTCCACTCTATAGAGTCTCCATTTTTCCGGCACGCCCTTGAGCCGGTGAATGCCGTGATCTTTCAGGTTGATCGCCGACTGCGACGCCATCAGCTCCTTCACCGCGCTCGACACCAGCACCTCGCCGGCGCTCGCCTTTGCGGCGACGCGGGTGCCGATGTGGAAGGCCAGGCCGACCGCCTCAGTGCCGCTCACGGTGTATTCGCCGGCATGCAGGCCGACCCTGATCTCGAGGCCGAGCGTACGCACGGCCTTCTGGATCGCGGTCGCGCAATTGATTCCGGCGGCCGGCGTCTTGAACGTCGCCAGCACGCCGTCGCCCGTCGTCGTGACTTCCTTGCCGCGCGAGCTCTTCAGCTCCTTGCGGACCGCCGCGTAATAATGGCCCATGATCTTGGTCCAGCGGACATCGCCGAGCTTTGCGGCTTTTGCGGTGGAGCCGACGATATCGACGATCAGGATCGTGGCAAGCGCCCGCTTGAGCTCGGTGTTGCCTGCGGCCGGTCGGCGCCGGAGCACGATCGCGCCGCTCAGCGGTTCATAGCGATGATTGCGGCGCCGCGCGATCGCGGCCTTGGCGTAATCCTGGGCACGCTGCGCGCTGCCGCAGCGAATTGTCTTCTGCTGCGGCAGACGCGTCCAGTAGACCTTTCGTCCGTCACCCGCGCCCTGGACTTCCACGGCGCCCCATTTCAGGAGGATCGCCGTGCCAACGCGCCGGACACACCACGCCTTCGACGTGTAACCCGATACGTTCGACTGATGGATTCCGATGCGGAGGAATTTTGGCATGTACTGCGGCCGATCGATGACACGCTTGGACGAAACGCTTGGTTGCGCTTCGCACCGAGCGTAGTCACACAATCCTGCGTTGGCAACAGGACTCGATGATCGCCCGCTGCTTAGCCGGGGGCCTCCGTCATCTTCAAAACGCAAAAAGCTCGATCGGATCGCTGAAGCCGCGCACCTCATATTTTCCGACATGCTCCAGCTCGAACTCTCGCTCGACCAGCTCGGCAAAGTCGCGTGACAGCAACACTTTCTTTCCCAATTGCTTGGTCAAGGCTTCGAGGCGTGAGGCCATGTTGACGGCGGGACCGATCACGGTGAAGTCGAGCCGGGTGGACGATCCGATATTGCCGTACATGACGTCGCCGACATGGACGCCGATGCCGTAGTTCAGCGGCGCTCGGCCGGTGCCGTCGTTGCGCGCGTTCAACGCGATCATGGCCTGCCTGGCTTCGGTCACGGCATGCAGCAGGTTTGCGCAGGCCTTGGGCTCGCTCAGCGGAAAGATGGCGAGCAGGCCGTCACCGATGAATTTCAGGATCTCGCCGCCATGCCGCGCGATCGGCTCCGACATCGCGTCGAAATAATCGTTGAGCAGATCGATGACGTCGTCGCGCGGCCAATTGTCGGAAATCTTGGTGAAGTCGCGCAGATCGCAGATCATGATCGCGGCGCGCACCGTGGTACCGGTACCGCGCCGCGTGGCGCCGGCCAGGATGAGCTCGCCGGCATGGGAGCCGACATAGGTCTCGAGCAGCGTTCGCGCCAATCGATTCTTAACGCGGATCTCGCTGACCAGCGCCAGCACAGGCAACAAGTTCTTGAGGGCAGCGACATGGGTGTCGTCGAAGCCGCCGGGCCGGTTGGTCGCGAAGGTGACGAGATGGCGCTTGCCGAGCGTATGATAGAGCGGCCAAGCCACATAGTCGGTGAGGCCCTGCGCGCGCATCTCGCGGTAGAGCGCGTGCTTGCGGCCGAGCGCTGGGTCCTGCTCGAGATTTTCGCGCAACTCGGTCGCGCCGTCGAACATTTCGTTGGCGGGACTGCCGATATATTCAGACCGCTCGCGGACGTCATGGTCGACCCGTGCAATCTCTGCCTCGCGCATGCCGTCGGCCCACATGAAGCGGGCGCCCAGCCATTGCGGGTGCTGGATCAGCACGTGAAGGGTTGAGCGCGCCAGCGGAATGCCGGCCTGCTGAAGCCGGATGCACATCTCGGCAAAGATATTGTCGATAAAGCGCTGGTCGCGCGTGCCGTTGATCAACCAGTCGACGACGCCGTCGGACAGCGTGGCGGATTTGTTCTCTGGCGCGGTCATATCTGCCCGTTCATATCGTGGCCACCCATATCGCGCTTGGGGCGGCGGCCTGCATCAAGGCAGATATCGTGCTCCGGCGCGACGGCGTCAACCTAGCCAGTTGCATGGATTGTACGCATCGCTCTGATCGGCGGGAACGCCGTTCAGCCGACGACCTGGATAGAGCCCAGCACGGCCAGCCCCGAGACGAGCGCAAGCGTCGATGCCCCCGTCAGTTCGACTTTCAAGGTGTTTTCGTGCGAAATCGAAAAATCCGTGCCTTCGAGACGGATAGTGCAGTCGCCGCGCGCCGCATAAATTAGATGCGTGCCGGCGGAAAATCGCCGCTCACCGGGCTCCTTAAGCGCTTCGAGCTCAAGCGCGACCGCACCGCGCCGGCCCATCAAATTCACCACCTCGACTCGCCCTTCCTCGAGCCGGGTCACGATCTCGAGCTCGCCGGTGAAGCGCACCGTCGTAAACGGCTCGCGCTCGTCGAATTCCTCGGTGGGCGACTTCAGCACCAGCCCGCGTCCGCCGACCACCATCTGCAGGCGGTCGATGCCGGGCATATGGGAGAATGGCCCCGGCGCCACAATCGGCGTGGTCGCGAAGCGCCAGAGCAGGCTGTCCCAATCCTTCACGGATTCAGCGCGATGGGCATCCGCAATATCGGTGAAGATGCCGCCGCCGTTCTTCCAGGGCGAGCGGGCGTAGTCTTCGGATTTCAGCAGTGTGGTTTTCATGCCTTTGAGGCTTATCAGATGAGCAGGCCCTGCGAAACTGTCGCGTCGAGCCGCAGCCTGTTACGGATCGACGTCACATCCCGCTCAGGCCGCTATCGACCGCGAGCGTTTGCGCGGTGACGTAGACGCTCTCGTCCGAGAGGAAGAACAGCACGGCATAGGCGATTTCCCAGGCGGTGGCCTGGCGGCCGAACGGGACGTGACCCTTGCCGCGCGAGGGGCGGCCGGCGCCGGCCTCGCGACCGTTCGGCGTGTCGACGAGACCGGGATAGACGAGGTTGGCGCGGATGCCGCGGCGCGATCCGAGATGGGCGATGTTGCGCATGAGGCCGCCGAGCGCGGCTTTCGAGGAATCATACACCGCCATCTGCGAGCCGGCCTTCAGAGCGGCGATGGAGGAGATGAAGACGATCGATCCGCCGTTGCCGAATTTCGGCAGGCCCGCGCGGCAGCACAGCATCGGACCGCGAACGTTGACGTCGTAGATCGCATTCCACTCCTCGGGGCTGACGGCGTCGAGGCCGACCTTGCCGAAGGTGCCGATGTTGAGGACCATGCCGTCGAGCCCGCCCATGGCGCGATGTGCTTCCTCGATCATGCGCTGGACGTCGGATTCAGAGGTGACATCGGCCGTGATGGCAAAGCCCTCGTCGCCTTCGTCGGTGACGTGCTTGACGGTCTGCTGCGCGGAGGTGTGGTTGAGA
The DNA here is from genome assembly GCF_052871955.1 of Bradyrhizobium sp. CAR08. NCBI lineage: Bacteria > Pseudomonadati > Pseudomonadota > Alphaproteobacteria > Hyphomicrobiales > Nitrobacteraceae > Bradyrhizobium > Bradyrhizobium sp. CAR08. The sequence continues at coordinate 65,751 of NZ_JBIXJX010000016.1, read as the reverse complement.
TCGGCGACCGCGACCTTCGCGCCCTCGCGCGCGCAAAGAATGCTCATGGCGCGGCCGTTGCCGATCGGATCGGTGGCGGCGTCGAACACACGCTGGCCACCGCCGACGATCAGGATGCGACGCCCCTCAAGGCGTCCCCTGCCCGGCGCTTCGCCCAGCGATTCCGCACTCGGCGCGCGAACATAGCGCTCCAGCCTGGTCTCGGAATTCTCACGCATGCGCGCCGCCTATCTCTTGCCGCTGTCGTAGACCTTCATGCCGGCTGCCGGGTCGAGATCGGTCTCGGTCGCCTCGGTGACACGCGCCATCATCATGTAGAAGCCGAGCGCGACAATGGATTCGACGATCTCCTGGTCGCTGAAATGCGCGCGCATGGCGGCGAAGATCTGCTCGGGAACGCGAACGTGCTCGACCACTTCGCGGCCGAATTTCAGCAGCGCGCGCTCGGCCTCGCTCAAACCGGCAGCATCGTAATCGGCGCGCTCGACCGCATCGATCTGTGCTTGCGTGCAGCCGACACCAAGCGCGATCGGCACGTGCTGGCGCCATTCATAGGCACCGCCTTCGAGCTGGGCGGCCTGAAGGATCAGGAGCTCGCGATGGACCGCACTGAGCTTCTGCTTGTGCAGGATCGAATTGCCGAGCCGCATCGCCGGGATCATGTTGGCCTCGGCATGGGCCATCATGCGGAAAATATTCAGCTTGACCGGCATGCGGTCGAACGAGGCGCGGATGTCGCCGCTCGTCGTCTCCGGATCAATCAGGGGCAGCCTTGCCACGAGTCTCTCCCTTGGCTTTTCGTTTCTTATTGTCCTGTGTCCCGCCATCCGCCGCGATCAGCGACAGGAAGAAGGTGAGATAGCTGTCGATCGCCTCGATCACCTTCGGCCGCGGCGACGGTGCCGCGCCCATCACGTAATGCTCGAGACGGATGTAGATCAGCCCGGCCGCGAACAGCCGCGCGGTCTCGCGTGGGTCCGGCGTCGAGACGAGACCGGCGAGCGCAAAGCCGCGGAAATAATCCGTCATCATGCTCTGCTCGCGCGCATAGAAATGATCGGCGAATTTGGCGCGGATGCCGGGCACGCGGTTGCGCTCGGCGGTGATCACTTTCTGGAACTGGTGCTCGCGCGGATCGGACCATTGCTCGACGAGATCCAGTGCAAACTGGCGGCAGAACGCGGCGGGCTGGCGCGCGAGCTGCTTGTAGCGCGGCTCTTCCAGCCGGCTCGCCGAGCTGGCCGGGCCGTGCTCGCTGACGATCGCCTCGAGGATCGCGGCCTTGCCGGCGAAGTGATTGTAGAGGCTGCTCTCGCGAATGCCGACGCGACGCGCGAGCTCGCGCATCGAGGCGCCGCCATAGCCGCTCTGCGCGAACAGATCGAGCGCCTCGGCGAGAATGCGCGCGCGGGTCGTGGGCGCAGCCGCTTCCGCCGCGCTGGTGGTGTGGACAGCCATGCGGGCTTGACTAACGAACGATCGTTCGCTAGTCAACCGCCGGCACGATCGCTCGTTCGGTCTTGCGCTTCAACTCCGCTGTCAAAAGAAGCGGAGAGCAATCTGGGGAGATCAGGTCATGGCGCGCTTCGTCCATTTTCGTCTGCTGCGCGCCGCAACTTTGTCATTGGTCATAACGTTCTCGGCAGTGCTGCCTGCGCGGGCAGAGGATCCGGCCGCCTATCCCACGCACAAGATCAGGATGCTGCTGCCTTATGCGGCCGGTGGCGGCGGCGACGTGATCGGACGACTGCTCGGCGACAGGATAGGCAAGACGCTCGGACAGAGCGTCTATATCGAGAACCACACCGGGGCTGCCGGCACGCTCGGCACCCAGATGGTCGCGGCGTCGGCGAATGACGGCTACACCATCACCGTAGGCGGCATGACCACGCATGTGCTGGCGCCGGCGATCTATCCGAAACTGCCTTACGATTCGATCAAGGATTTCACCACGATCGGGCGCATCGGCACGTCCTCGATCATGCTGGTGGCGACCAAGGATTTTGCCGCCAACGACATCAAGGGCCTGATCGCGCTGGCCAGGAAGGGCGAGCCGATCCAGTACGGAAGCTGGGGCGTCGGCTCGACCGGACAGTTCTGCGCGGAAATCCTGATGCAGCAGACCGGAATCAAGATGGACCACGTGCCGTTCAACGGCATCGCCAAACTGGCCGGCGATCTGCTCGGCGGCCACATCTCGCTGGCGACGCTCGACATGGCGACCGCGACGCCGCTCGTGAAGGACGGCTCGATCAAGGCGCTGGCCGCCTGCGGCGAACGCTCGCCGAGCCTGCCGGATGTCGCAAGCTACAAGGAACAAGGCGTGCCGTTCGACCGCAGCCTGTCCTGGGCGATGTATGCGCCTGCGGGGCTTGCCGAACCGATCGCAAGAAAGCTGTCCGCGGCGCTGAAGGACGCGCTCGCCGATGCCGAGGTGAAGGAGAAGCTGCTGGGGCTTGGCATCACGCCGCAATTCGTGCCGGGCGACGAGCAGCGTGACATCAACGCCCGCGACATCGCGGCCTGGAAGCAGGTTGCCAAGGACGCGGGCATTGAACTGAAGTGATCAAGCTGACAAGAGGAGCGCGGGCATGAGCCGCATCTTCGGCGCGGTACGCCAGAACGGTTATGTGGTGCGGGACATCCACTCCGCGATGAAGCACTGGATCGAGGTGATGGGCGTCGGTCCCTGGTACTACATGGACCGCGTCAAGACCGACTGGTTTTGCCATCGCGGCGAAAACTCCGCCGTCGAGATGAGCATCGCGCTGGCCAATTCCGGCGATCTCCAGATCGAGCTGATCCAGCAGCGCAACGACGCGCCCTCGCTATACAGGGAATTCCTCGAGTCCGGCCACGAAGGCCTCCAGCACATGTCCTACTGGAGCCACGACTACCAGGCGCTCTACGACAGGGCGCTCGGGCTCGGCTACAGGATCGGCCACGAGGGCCAGATCGGCGGCGACAGAGGGCGCTTTGCCTATTTCGACACCCAGGCCCATCCAGGCACCGTGATCGAGATCTCCGACATCAGCGGCACCAAGGGGCCGTTCTTCGAGAAGGTCCGGCAGGCGGCTTTGAGCTGGGACGGCACGCGGCCGATCCGCGAGGTCGGAGGGGGCCGATGACGCTGGCCGGCGAAGGGGATGCAGGAACCGGCCGGGTTCACCGCGCTGCTGGCGCGGTAGACGGCAATCCATGGTAACGTGAGCCTCGTCTCCGAACTTCAGCGAGGCAAGCATGTCCAACACCGACAAGGTTTTCGCCGGCTCGATCCCGAAGCTTTACGACGAATATCTGGTGCCGATGATCTTCGCCGTTTACGCCGACGACATCGCAAGACGTGTCGCGGCCCGGTCTCCCTCCGTGCTGCTCGAGATCGCGGCAGGCACCGGCGCCGTGACGCGCGCGGTGGCGGCGGCGCTGCCGCGCGGCGTTCGTTATGTCGCGACCGACCTCAACGAGCCGATGCTCGCCGTCGCGGCGCAGCGTCAGGCAGACGACGATCGAATCTCGTGGCGCCAGGCCGACGGCTCGGCCCTGCCCTTCGACGATGCAGCCTTCGACGTGGTCTGCTGCCAGTTCGGCGCCATGTTCTTTCCGGACCGCGTGAAGGCCTACGGGGAAGTGAAGCGCGTCCTCAACGGCAATGGCACGTTCGTGTTCAACGTCTGGGATCGCATCGAGGACAATGTGCTGACGCATGAAGCGACCGTCGCGCTCGAAAAGCTGTTTCCCGACGACCCGCCTCGTTTCATGGCCCGGACGCCGCACGGCTATCACGACAAGGCCGTCATCAGAACCGACCTCGAACGCGCAGGCTTCCGTGACATATCGATCGAAACGCGAGCTGAAATAAGCCGGGCCCCGTCGCCCGAGCACGTCGCGATCGCGCTCTGCCAGGGCACGCCGCTGCGCAGCGAGATCGAGGCGCGCGATGCCAGCAAGCTTCAGGCTGCGACCGACATCGTTGCCGAGACGATCCGAACGCGCCATGGGTCCGGACCGATCGAGGGCAAGATCCAGGCTATCGTGATCGAGGCGCGGCGATAGTGGCGAGCTTCGATCCGCCCGCTCCTACCAGAAGCCCCGCTGCATCGGCTGTGCCGGCTGATAATATTGATACTGGCCGCGCCGGCGCGGATTGACGGGCTGCGGATTCGGATCGCGCTGGAAGAAGAAGCCGAAACCGTTGCCGCCATTGTCCCAGCCGTCATCGCTCGCCATGGCCATCGGAGGCGCGGTCGGCTTGCGCGTGATGAAACCGCCCTGGGGCTGGTTGCTCAGCACTGCGACGAACTCGGTGCGGTAGTTGGTCTCGCTGCTCAGCGGCTCGTCCGAGATGATGATCGAGGAGCGCGGCAACGCGGTCGGCGCGATGCGATCGAGCACCTCCTGTGGGATGGTGATGCGGTCGAGTGCGTTCCTGGCGTTGTCGCTGTCTTCGATCGTGACCACGCTCCAGCGCAGGCCTGTGTCGGTCTTCGCCATCGCGGTGAAGATATGCGTGCCGAGCGGCTGATCCGGATTGCGGATCGCGACGGGAACCTCGATGCTGGTGTCGAACACCTCGCCGCCGCCGTCCGGTGCCGGCTTGTGCGTGTTCCGCCGCACGTAGAGCTTCTGCGTCGCGCGGCTGATGTAGACCGAGACCGGCTCGAGTGCGAGCTTTGCGTCGGTCGCGGCCTTCACGGCATCGGCCTTCCTGGCCGCTGCCGCCTTGGCGGCCTCTTTCGTGGCAGCCACCGCGTCGCGCTTCGGTTGTGCGGCGCTCTTGGCGGCATCGAGCTGCGTCGCCGCGTCGGCGGCCTTGGTGGCGGCCTTCTGCTTCAGCTCCTCGGCCTTGGCGCGGGCCTGATCGGTCTTGGCGGCCGCGAGCTGCCTGTCGGCGAAGGCGAGCTCGGCGTCGGCGCGGGTCTTCTGCTGTTCCAGCTTGCGCAACGAGGCCGGCAGCGATGCCGCCTCTTTCGCGGCCGCCGTCGCGGCCTTCTTGGCCTCGTCGGCCGCCCTTGTGGCCTCCTCGGCCTCGCCGGAGAGCCTGCCAATTTGGCCCGGCGCCGCCGCAATGGCGTCCCGCTTCGGCATGAACAGTGCGGGATGAACGATGTCGATCGGAGCCGCGTCGTTCGGCGAGATGATCACCCGCATCCCGATGTTGGTCTTGTCGAACAGGCCCTCCGCAAAGCCGAACGGCATCCGCACGCAGCCATGCGAAGCGGCGTAGCCGGGCAGCGGCCCGCCATGCAGCGCGATGCCGTTCCAGGTGATGCGCTGCATGTTCGGCATCCAGGCGTCGTCATACATGGTCGAGTGGTGGTCCTTGTCCTTCTCGATGATGGCGAAGACGCCGGCCGGCGTCTCGCGTCCCGTCGTGCCGGTGGACACCGGCGCGCGAAAAATCCAGCCCTCGGCGTCGTAGAAGGTGACCTGCTGGCTCTTGATCGACACGATCGCCATGATCGGTTCGCCAGCCTCGCGCGGTGCCACCGCCTCGGCCGGCTGACGCGCCTGCTTGGCCGCATTGGCCGGAGCCACGGCCGCAAAGGCGAGCATTGCCGCCAGGGTCACAATTCCGGGGGGCCCCCAACGCCGCATCGCCACGGTGGATTGCGCCGTTGTCATCAGGTTTCTCATGCCATCCTCGGTCGAAATGCCAGTCCGCCGGTCATTGATCAGATTGCGATCTTTGAATTAAGAAATCGCCGCCGCCTTACGTTCCGTCTGTGGCGACATTCGGCACGTTCCGGCGATAAATCTCATATACGACGGTTAACGCAGGCGGAAGGGCGCCGCGCGGCCGAAGCTGGCGGTCTATCGCTGCGACAGAATGACCGGGGATCGGTGACACGGCTGCCAGCGCCCGGCGTCGGACGGCGAAGCCACGTTGAACGGCCGCTAGACGCCCATCGCGTTCCGATCGCGCGAATTCACGCCGGTCGGCGGCCGCGCGGGGCGGCGTAAAGCTAAGCCACTGGAGTCAAGGCGGCCTTTTCAAACAAGGCTGCCTTGCCAAACAAGGCTGCCTCTCCAAAGGAGACGAGCCGCTGCCGTTCCTCGTCCCACAAGGTCAGCCGCACGGTCCGCAAACTCTGGAGCAGCGTGATCCGCCCGACACCAGCGAACTGCGGATGGTCGCGCAATACGTCCTGCAAGCGATAGCAGGGAATTCGACTGGACAAATGATGGATGTGGTGGACGCCGATATTTGCCGTGAACCATCGCAAGACACCCGGCAATTGGTAGTGAGAGCTGCCGTGCAGCGCGGCGTCGTGAAAGTTCCAGGTCTCGTCGTGGGCCCAATGCGTGTGCTCGAACTGGTGCTGGACGTAGAACAGCCACACACCGATCGACGCCGCCAGGACAACGATCGGCAGATGCACAAGCAGCAACGGCCCATAGCCGACCAGCCAGATCATCGTGACGGCGAGAACCGCGAGGGCGATGTTCGTGCCCATCGTGCTCAGCCAGGGTTTCCAGCCGCGACGCATCATCCCGACCGGCAATCGGTGCTTCAAGATGAACAAATACGAGGGACCGGCGCCAAACATCACGAGGGGATGTCGATACAAGCGATACAGCGTCCGGCGCCATCGCGACCGCCCGAGAAATTCGCGCGTGGTCAACGTATCGATGTCGCCCAAGCCCCTGTGGTCGAGATTGCCGGAATTCGCGTGATGGCCCGCATGGTTATGCCGCCAGTAGCCGTATGGCGTCAGTGTCATCACGCCGATGGCACGGCCGACCCAATCGTTGGCAACGCGGCCGCGGAAGAACGAGCCGTGTCCGCAATCGTGTTGGATCATGAAGAGGCGGACCAGCAAACCCGCCGCGGGCACCTCGAGCAGGAGGGCAAACCAATAGCCCTGGTCAAGAGCGACCCAGATCAGAGCCCAGATGACGACGAACGGGATCGCCGTGATCGCCAGTTCGAGGACACCCCGCGTATTGTCAGGCTCGCGATAGCGGGCAAGCAACTGCGCCGATGCGCGGATTTCCGGCGTTCCTTGGGTCATATCTGCTCTGCTCCCGACATGCCGCCCAAGAAGCACAGTTATGGCCACGGACGCAACAAAATCGCCCTCCGCCCTAGACCCGGGCGGCTGTGCGCTTCCGGTCGGAACCGAGCCATCGCCAGGCCAGGCGGCGCTTTCAGAGCTTCAGACGCTGAGGCCGAGCCTCGTCAGGCATCGCGGCTTAAACGCCCAGCGCCTTGCGGTTGAAGGTTCGCAGGAAACGCAGCGACAGCGTCCGGACGTTTGCGATGTTCAGCAACCACGCGGCAGCGGCATAAGCGAGCCCGCCGGCGAGGCTCACGAGCATGAGCGGGACGAGGCCGATGCCATTGACCTGGGATCGTGCCACGAGGATCGCAGCCGCCATCGCCGCGGCGGAGACCGCAACGCCGGCGAGGCGGTGGAGGTCGAACGGGACCGGATGGGCGCGATGCATCAGCACGACGGCAACGAGGAAACCGATCGCTTCGGTTGCAAGGGTCGCCAGCGCCGCGCCGTAGAGACCATGGCCGGCCACCAGCATGAACATCAACGCCACGCTGACGACCAGCGTCAGGAACGACTGCGCCGCCAGCATGAACGGTCGCTCGGCAAGCTGGAAGCTGATCTGCACATAGAACTGATTGGCGATGCCGAACAAGCGCGCGAGCACCAGGGTCGGCAGCAATACCGACACGCCGGCGCGGAAGTCGACGCCGACGAGCGTGCCGGCGACCTGGTCGGCTGCGAGCGCGAGCCAGACCGCGACGGGCGCAACTACGACGAGCAGAAGTTCGAGGCTCTCGGTCAGCCGCTCCCGCGTCGTCTCGATGTTCTTGTCCGACAATGACCGGAACACCAACGGCACGGTCGCCGCGGCGACGCTGGAGGCGATCATGACCATGAACTGTCGCGGCAGATCGGCGGCGACGCCAAAGATTCCGGCGGCGTCCTTGCCGAGCAAATAAGCCACGATGAGGCGGTCGCAGGCCGAGTAGACCGCAACCGACAATCCGGCCAGCGTCAGCGGCAGGCCGTAGCGCGCGAGCTGCACGAACTGGCTGCGCTGAAAGCGCGCGATCCTGGTGCGGTCACCGAGAAGGTTCAGGATGATCCCGGCGAGCGAACCCAGGCCGAATGCGGCGAGCAGTCCCAGTCCACCCCAGCCGAGCCAGATGCCGAGCAGGCCGAAACCGACGCTCGACACGCTGCGCACGATCGAGATCGCCGCGAACCTGTAAGGGCGCAGTTTTGCGCGCTCGAACTCCTGGCCGACATCGACGGCATTCGCCATGATCGCGACGAACATGCTGGCAAGCAGCAGCCCAACGCTGAGATCATTGCGGAACAGGAAAACCAGCGGCGTGGTGGCGCAGAGGACGGCAACGGTGAGCGCGAAGGCGACCATTGCAGTGCCGCGGAAATCCACCTCGGCCGACATCGCCTGATAGCGCGACACCGACAGCTTGATCCAGGCGAAGAAGATCGCGCCTAGAATGCCGGCCAGGCTGATGCCGACGACATAAACGCCGTACTCCGCCGGCGTCAGCAGTCGCGTGTAGGCCGTGACGGCGAAGAAACCCACCGCCGCAGGCAGGATGTAGGCGACGAGATAAATCGAGAAATGGCGGTTCAGCATGCGAGCACGGGACCGACAACATTGTTGCGAGTGTGACGGCCGTTCATCAATTGGACCATGGCGGGGCGAACGAATTGCGCCGCAACATCTCTCAAGAGTGTCACATAAGTCTGGAGATCGGGCGGCGAATCCGGTTTTGAAGCCGCTTTCGCGGGTTAGCGTTAAATTTGCCCTTCCCTGACGGCGCCACGGCCACCGAAAGGAACCGTGATTTCGCACTGGCAAAGTTAACCCAACGAGGGAAATCCCCGGCGTTGCAAGGCGTCGCTTGGTACGGTGGCGCGTTGGCTCCGATAAGGAATGCCGTGACCAGGCTCGACAGACGCGAATTTCTCCTCGGCAGCGCCGCAGCACTCGCGGCAGCCGCATCGGCGTCCGCAGCGCCGGCGTCGAAACTCGCCCAGCGCTATCAGGGATTTGGTGCCGCGGCCACGCTCTGGGATCTGCAAGCGGATCCCAGGCTCGGCGAAGCCATCAGCACCTACTGCACACAAGTCGTGCCGGTGCTCGAGCTGAAATGGCCGATGCTGCGTCCGGACGCGCACACCTTTGCCTTCGAACGCGCCGACGCGATCCTGGATTTCGCCCGGCAGAACGACCTGACGATGCGCGGCCACGCGCTCGCCTGGTATCACGACATTCCGGACTGGACCAAGCAGATCAAGGATACCAAGGGCGTCGAGCGCGCCTATGTCGACCACATCGGCACCGTCGTCTCCTATTACAAGGACAAGCTGACGTCGTGGGACGTCGTCAACGAGCCGATCCCGGACAATCCGCACAGCCCGAAAGACCGACGCGAGTCGTTCTGGACGCAGCATCTGGGCAACCGCTGGATTCCGCTGGCGTTCCGCACGGCGGCCGCGGCCGATCCCTTCGTCAAGCTCGCGATCAACGAATACGACATCGAGTCGGCTAAGGACACGTTCATCGCGAAGCGCGCGGCCTACCGCCATCTCATCATGGAGCTGCTCGACCAGGGCGTGCAGTTGCACGCCGTGGGACTGCAATCGCATCTGCATGCCGAGCTCGAGATCGACACCCATGGGCTTGCCGAATTCGTCACCGAGCTGCGCGCCTGGGGCCTCGAGGTGCTCGTCACCGAGCTCGATGTCGACGACCAGAAGCTGACGGGGACGCCGGCGGAGCGCGATGCCATCGTCGCCAAGCGCGTCGATGATCTCCTGACCGCGATCTCGACCAGCGGACCAGTGCGCTCGATCCTGACCTGGGGCCTCTCGGACCGCTACAGCTGGATCAACGGCACCTTTGCCCGCGCCGACAAGCAGCCGAACCGTCCTTTGCCGCTCGACGGCGAGTTCAAGCCGAAGCCGTTCATGAACGTGATCAGCAAGTTCACGAGAGACGTGTAAGGTCTAGCGAGCTTTCGGCACTTCGAACTGAGCCTCGTCGCCCATGTGCTCGGGCGAAAGACTCGGACCGCGACGGTCGCGCGAGCTGAGGCGGAACACGTCGCGGATGTCGTCGATGGAGGTCGACGAATAGGACTGGATGCACAGCGCGACCTGGTCGGGCGAAGCGGCGCGCATCATCGCTTCGATGGCGGGACGGTCGAGGCGGGTGTCGTCCCAATGCGAGACCGCGATGCTGTCCTCGGTGACCCGATGAGCGACCAGATGCGCGGGCGCGTTCGCGACGAAATGGCCGTACATGAGATATTCCGAGAACTTCTTCTTCCGGCACAGTGCCAGAACCCAGTTCAATCCCGTTGCCGACTTGATCGAATCGGTCATCGCGCGCGCGGTGTCCCTGTCCCAGACCAGCGCGTTGCCGACATAGTCGTCCGCGGGGAAGGACCGGTCCTTAATGCCAAGGAGCTGATCGACGGTGCGGAGCCACAGGACATGCAAGGGGTGGGCGGCGTCGATCCCGTTGCGCGTGACGAACAGCGGGGTCTTCTCGGCGCCGGCATACTCACCGACGTCGAATTCGCGGAAGAACAGATTGTCCGAATCCAGGATGCAGACGCGCTGCTCTGGCGCGTTGAGGACGCCGGCGATCTTGAGGATCTGCTGAATGTGCCAGCCATGAACAGGTGACGACAGCAGCGACAGCCAGACGCGCCGTTTGCTGATGAACTGCAGAGCCGGCGGCAACGCCCACAGCCATTTCGGCAAATAGCGCGAGGCCGGAACGATGACGCGCTTGTCGGAAGCGAACCGCGCGAACAGCGGCAGATCCTCATCGTTAACGAGAACATAATGCCGTGTGTAGCCCGTCAACCAGGTGTCGATGCTCTCGCTGAGCAGCGAAAAGCGCTCGATATCCTTGGCGTAGCTGGCGGTCAGCAGGGCAACGGAATGCATGGCGCGCGCTCGTATGGCGATCAGGCCGCAGTCATAGCGGCGCTGAGACGCGTTGGATACTTACATTCGCAATCAAGGTAAAATGAAACGAAGCATTAGCCATCCGACGGCAACCCCTGCTCGATGCCGCGAAAGCGCAGCGGCGCCAGCGCGGAGGCGCGCTGCCACCAGTCGGCGACGCGGTCGTCGAGCGCGGTCAGACCGCGGCCTTGGCCGGGAAATATCCGGATCTGCTGCACCGCCTCGGCTTCGAACCCCCTGCCCTTGCGGGTGATCTTGAGGGCGGCGCCTTCGCGGTCCCGCTGGGTCAGCGGCACCAGAAGCCGGCCGCGCGGACGAAGCGACCGAAGCCAGAGCGGATGCGGCTGCGAGAAGCCGGCATGAACGATGATCACGTCGGCGGGTTCGCCGATGTCCTCGCATCCGTCGCCATGGACGACCGCGACGTTGCGATAGGCGCCAAGATAGGTTGCGGCGCGCGCCGCAAGCCGCTCGTCGCATTCGATTGCCTGCACCCTGCCCTTGGGCCCCACGATCTTCGACAGCACGGCTGAGAAATAGCCGAGCCCGCAGCCGATCTGGACCACACGGTCTTTTTCCCCGACGTCGAGCAAATCGATGAAATGCGCCCACAGGCTCGGAAGTCCGGTATCAAGCTTGCGGCGCGCATCGATCGCGACCAGCACATTGTCCTGGAGATGAACGGGATCGGCATCCGGCGTCAGCCGATAGTTGCGCGCCGCCTCGGTCTTGATGCGCCACGGCCCCTTCGCCAGAAACTTTTCGCGCGGAACAGTGCCGAGGGCTTCGAGCAGGCGCGTTGAAGAGATCCGCTCGCGTTTTGAGATCAGCTCCACGTAACGCGCACGCGCGGCGGCAAGATCGCTCATCTCACGGAATCGGCCCGTTTACGAACAAGCGCGTCCACGCCGAGCTCGTCGATCAGTTGCATCGCCTGTTTCAGGTCCGGCGTGGAAAAGCCCTCGCTGAACTTGCCGATGATCGGTACGAGCAGGAGACGAGCGTGCTCGCGCTTGCCGGCTTGGTGCGACAGTCGCGCGAGGCTGACGGCGGTGCGAAGCTCCCAGGACAGAGCGCCCTGCTTGCGCGCGATCTCCAGCGACAGGTTGAACAGGTCCTCGGCCTCCTGCACCGAGGCCGGATTCTCATCCGACAGGGTGATCTCGCCTTGCAGGCGGTAGACTTCGGCGAGGTAGGAGTGGTCGCCGGTCCGTCTTGCGGTCGCGAGCGCACCGTCCAGCGCGCGCAAGGCGGCATCGCGCATTCCGACCTTGGCGTAGGCCTCCGCGAGCAGGCAGCGGAACCAGCAGCCGGCGAGCCAGGAATCCATCGCTTCGTATTCGTCGAGGCCGAACCGCATCTGGCTGAGGCCTTCGTCGGCCTCGCCGAGCTGCGCCAGCGCCCAGCCGCGCAGGATCGCGGCCTGCTGCTTCCAGTGCAGGAAATTGTGCTCCGTGGCGATGATCATGGCGCGGTTGGCATGGTCGCGCGTGCCCTCAACATCGCGCAAATGCTGGCAGAGATAGGCGCCGAACACGAGCGCGAAGGCGAGCGTGAATGGGTGGCGGATCTTCTCGGCGTTCGCGATCGCCTGTTCGCTGTGCTGGCGCGCCGCGTCGGGCCGGCCGAGGAACCACAGGAGGTAGCCGAGATAGGACAGCGAGACGACACCGGGATCGGTGCCGTGCCGCTCCATCAGATCGGAGTGCAGGTCGGGGCTGTAGAGGTTGATGCAGCGGTGCAGATGATGCTGGGACGCGGCAAAGCGCCCGCGATAGAGCATAGTCATCGCGATCGAGCGATGCGCCTCGATCAGATAGCCGGTCTGCTGCGCCGGTTGCGTCCCCTCGTTCAGCCGCTCGCGCTTGGCGAACTTCAACAGCTCGACGCTGAGATCGTGCGCGCGGGTCAGATCGGCGCGGATGAAATGACAGACCCAGAGCCCGCGCGTGGCGGCGAAGGCCTTTTCGTCGTCGTCGAGCTGCTGGCCGAGTTCGAGGGCGCGGACGTAGTTCTCCTCGACCTCCTGCACGGCATAGCCCTTGGCGGCGATCAGCGCGTTGCCGAGCGCGATGCGCAATTCGAGCTCCATCTCATCGGCGCCCTGCATGCGCGCATTGGCCTGCACGACGCCGAGGCCGCGGCCCAGATGCCCGATCGCCTCTAGATTGGCGCCACTCTTGGCCGCCTGCTTACCGGCCTTAAGCCAGAAGCTGGCGGCGCTCTCGCTCTGGCCGGATTCGGTCATATGATGGGCGAGCAGTTCCGGTTCGCGCTCGGTCTTCTCGGGATACATCTCGGCCAGCACCTGGGCGATCCGGGAATGCAGCTTGCGCCGCTCGCTGTGCAGCAAGCTCGCATGCGCGGCGTTCTGAATCATCACGTGCTTGAAGGAGTAGAGCGCGTCGGGCGGATGGCCGCGGCGCATGATCAGTCCGGCCTCCTCCAAATGATTGAGCGCGGCCTCGATCTGTTCGGCGGGTGTGTTGGCGACCGCGTGCAGAGTCTCGTAGGAGAATTCGCGGCCGATGGTGGCACCGATTTGCGCGATCCGCTTGAACGGCCCCATCCGGTCCAGCCGCGCCATCAGCGAGTCCGTCAGCGTCGCCGGGATCGCAAGCTGCCGCCACGGACCCGACAGCACGTAGCGCCCGTGCCGTTCGGTCAGGAGGTTGGATTCGAGAACCGTCTTGGTCAGCTCCTCCAGGAACAGCGGCACGCCGTCGGTCTTGACGATGATCTCCTCGATGACCTCCTTGGGAAGCTCGCGTCCCGCCACGCGCTCGACCAGCGTCGCGCGCAACTGCCGGCTCAACCGGTTCAGCACCAGGGTCGTGATATGCGAATGGGCGTTCCAGCTCGGCTGGAATTCGGTGCGCGCGGTGATGATGACCAGGATTGCCCGGTTCTGTGCCCGGTCGACCAGGAGATCGATCACCTCACGGGACGTCGGGTCGATCCAGTGCAGATCCTCGAATGCGATCACCAGCGGCTGCTCGCGCGCAAGGCCGAGGAAATGATTGACCAGCGCAGCGACGGTCGCATCCTTTTGCTGCTGCGGCGACAGCTCGAGCGGCGGATAGCGGTCGCCGGTCGGAATGGACAACAGCACGGCAAACAGCGGCGCAACCTGCTCGATGTCGCCATGAGCGGCGGCGATCGCGGTCTCCAGGCTCGCCAGCGACTGAACGGACGCATCCTCGCGATCGAGACCGAGAGAGAATTTGAGCTGCTCGGCGAACGGATAGAACGCCGTGGAGGTGTAATAGGGCGAGCACTGGAACGAGACCTGTCCATGGCGATCGCCCGCGATCCGGTCGAAGATCTCCTGGATGATGCGCGACTTGCCGATGCCGGGCTCGCCGAACTTGACCACGACCTGGCCCTCGCCCTCCTTGGCCTGCTGCCAGCGCCCCATCAGCAGCGCAATCTCCTCCTCCCGGTTGACGAGCGGGGTCAGCCGCGTGCCCATGGCGGCGGCGAAGCGGGTCTCCACCCGCGAGGCGCGCATCACGTGCCAGGCCTGGGCTTTCTCCGAGATTCCCTTGAGCACGTGGACGCCGAGATCGCGGTAGTCGAACTTCCCCTTCAGCAGCGACTGGGTCGACGTGGAAATCACCACACCGTTGGGCGGCGCCAGGCCCTGCAGGCGCGCGGCGAGATTGACGGTTTCTCCGACCGCGGAGTCGCGCTCTTCGGTGCCCTGTCCGACTAGGTCGCCAACCACGACGAGACCGGTTGCGATGCCGATGCGGACGGCGGGTGAGTGGCTGAGCGCGCCACGCGGCTCGATCGCGCGAGCGGTCGACAGCACCCGGACGATTTCCAGCCCCGCACGCACGGCGCGCTCGGCGTCGTCCTCATGTGCGGTCGGATAGCCGAAATAGACCAAAATACCGTCTCCGACGAAGCGGGCAGCAAAACCTTCGTAATGCTTCACGACGCGGACACAGGTTTCGCGGAAGCTCGCGATCATGTCGCGCACGTCTTCCGGATCGAACTGCACCGAGAGCGAGGTGGAATCCACCATGTCGCAGAACATGGTGGTGAGCTGACGCCGCTCGGCGCCGACCTCCGTCCGGATTTGCGGGCGCGCCGTCGCGTCGGCCTTCTCCGCGGTTTCGGCCCGGAATAACGCGGTCATGGCGCGCTGGAGCCGCTTCCGATCGCCGAGCGGCAATCCGAGCTCGACCAGATCGGATTCGGTCAGGTCCGGCATGACGTCGAGATCGAGACGGTGCTGCGCGAAGAGATCGGTATAGTGGCTAAGACCGATACCCTCGAGCCAGCGCTTCAGCCCGCCTTCCGCTCCCGTGCCCGGCTCATTCTCCAGCATGGTGATTCCGCCCGACCAATCACTCCGTCGAAGGGCTTAGGGCCCCGCAACCACAGATTTTGGGGCCAAAACTTCACCTCAGACTGGACGCGTTTCCTAACTTCTTGGAAGAATAGCCCAATCGGATCAAAAGGGAACGGAATTGTCGGACGCCACACGCCCAGCCCCGCGGGAAGCGAGTACGACGGCCGAAGCGAAGATATTCGAGGATATCGGCGGTCTTCTCGATTTCCATGCCCGCAAGATGCCGGTGGCCCCCGCCCTCCTCGCCCCCGGCCGGCCGGTCCTCAACTACGGCGGGATTGGCGTGCGGACGCAGGATCTCGTCCGCACGCTGCGCGGGCTTGGCATCGCTTCTACCGACCGCATCGCGGTTGCGCTGCCGCGCGGTGCCGACAGCGCACTGGCCCTGATCGCGGTAGCCTCGAGCTGCGCTTGCGTTCCCGTCAATCCCGATCTGACGGCGGACGAGCTGCAACGCTATTTCAGCGAATTGAAGCTGACGGCGCTCGTCACCCGGGCCGACACGAACTCGGCGGCCCGCGATGTCGCCAAGGCGCTCGATATTGCGGTGATCGATTTCGTGCCGGGGCCGCAAGACGATCTCGGCGGCTGCGCGTTGGTCGGGCCGGCGGTCGGACCGGCGAGCAGCAGCGGCGCCTCGCGCGGCGACGACGACGCGTTCATCCTGCTGACCTCGGGCACGGCGGCGCGACCGAAGATGGTGCCGCTGACGCATCGCAATGTGTGCCTCTCCGCCTACAATGCCGGCCGCGCGCTCTCGCTCGCGTCCCACGATCGTCTGCTCAACGTCCTGCCGCTGTTTCACGCCCATGGTCTGATTTCCGGCCTGCTGACGGCGCTGGCCGCGGGCTCCAGCGTAGTCTGTACCGAGGGTTTCGACGCAGCCTCCTTCTTCGGCTGGATGCGGCAGCTGCAACCGACGTGGTACACGGCAGTGCCGACCATCCATCGCGCGCTGCTGACGGCGGCGGAAGCCAACCCGGATCTTGCCCGATCGTCGTCGCTGCGCGTGATCCGCTCCGCCTCGGCCTCGCTTGCGCCTGCGATCCTCGACGGGTTGGAGGCGACGTTCGGCGTTCCCGTGCTCGAAACCTACGGCATGACGGAGGCGGCCTCGCAGATCGCGGCCAACCCGTTCGAGCTGCGCAAGGTCGGATCGGTCGGCCGCGCCGCGGGCCCCGAGATCACAATCATGGACGAGACGGGCCGCGCGCTCGCCAGCGGCCAGCACGGCGAGATCATGCTGCGCGGACCCAACATGAGCCGCGGCTACTATAATGACGAGGCGGCGACGCAGGCTGCCTTCCGCGACGGCTGGTTCCGGACCGGCGATCTCGGCTATCTCGATGCCGACGGCTATCTCTTCATCGTCGGCCGCATCAAGGACGTCATCAACCGCGGCGGGCAGAAGATCTCGCCTCTGGAGGTGGAAGAGGTTCTGCTCAGCCATCCGGCGGTGCTGGAGGCCGGCGTGTTTGCCGTCCCGCACCCGAAGCTCGGCGAGAACGTCGCCGCAATCGTGGTGCTGCGGCCGAATTCCGAGGCGACTTCGGACCAGTTGCGCCAGTTCGCCCGGAAACGGCTCGCGGCCTACAAGGTGCCGAGCCTGATCCGCAGCGTCGCGACGCTGCCGAAAGGCGCCAGCGGCAAGGTCAAGCGCAATGCGCTCGCCGAATTGATTGCAACGGACGGCGGCGAGGAGGAGGCCCGTCTGCCGCGCAAAGCGCTGGAGACCGAGCTCGCCGGGATCTGGGCCGATCTGCTGGAGCTGCCGCAGGTCGGGGGCGATCAGGACGTCTTTGCGCTCGGTGCCGACTCGCTCGCGGTGACGCAGATGCGTTCGCGCCTGCGCGAACGCTTCAATGTCGATTTCTCGTTCGAGGACGTTTTTGATTGCGCCACGGCCGCCGCGCTTGCGGCCCGGATCGAGACCGCCGCAATCCATCGCGAAACGATGCTACCGGCCTGGCGCCAGGCCATGAAGGCAGACGCGCCGCTGTCGTTCCAGCAGCAGCGGATGTACGTGCTCTCGCGGCTCGACCCCACGCGCTACAATTATAACGTCGTCGAAGTCGCGCTCCTCAAGGGTGGGCTCGACGTCGCCGCACTTGCTGCGAGCCTCACCGCGGTGTCGGCGCGCCATGAGGCGTTGCGGTCGGTCATCGTCGAACGCGAGGGCGAGCCGGTGCAGCTTGTGCTGCAATCGCCCCCGCGGTTCGAGCGGATCAAGCTCAAGCCCTGCCCCGCGAACAAGCGGGTCGCTGTTGTCAGGCGCGAAGCACTCCGGCTCGCGCAACATCCGTTCGACCTTGCGAACGAGGCACCGCTGAAGGTCACGCTGCTCTCGTTCGACAAGAGCAGCCATGTGCTGGTGGTCAACGTCCACCACCTCGTCACCGACGGCTGGTCGCAGCGGCTGTTCTGGGAAGAACTCGCCGCCCATTATTCGGCAGCGCGCAAGAACGACGTGGCGGCACTGCCTTCGCCCGCCTTCCTGTATCGCGACTTTGCGCCCTGGCAGCAGAGCTGGGCGCAGACGCCCGCGGCCAAGGAGCAGCTCGATTACTGGCGGGTGCAACTGGACGGCGTCACCACGCTGCCGCTGCGAACCGACCGCCCAAGGCCGGAGGTCTGGAGCGGCCACGGTGCCCGTCACTATCTCGAATTCTCCAAAACCCTGTCGGCCGACCTGCGCGCGCTGAGCCAGAACCAGGGCGTCACGCCCTTCATGACCCTGCTCGCCGTGTTCCAGTGCCTGCTGTTCCGTCACACCGGACACGAAGATGTCGCGACCGGATCGCTGATCGCCAACCGCAATCAGATCGAGAGCGAGCGCCTGATCGGACTGTTCGCCAACACCCTGATCCTGCGCAATGATTTTGGCGGCGATCCGAGCTTCGGCGACATGTTGCGCCGGGTACGGCAGGTCACGCTCGATGCCTATCGCAATCAGGATCTCCCGATCGAGGAAGTCCTGCGCTCGCTTCAGATCGCACGAAGGACGGACGGCAATCCGCTGTTCCGGATCATGTTCATCCTCCAGAATGCCTCGATCGAGGCGGCACGATTCTCCGGTCTGTCGACGCGGCGGATCGAGATCGATCCAAAAGTGGCGCGATTCGACATCACGCTCGAACTGGTCGAGGCCGACGGCCGTTTCACCGGCTTCTTCGAATACGCCACCGATCTGTTCGACGCGGCGACGATCGAGGGCATGGCCGCTCAGTTCAAAACCCTGCTCAAATCCGTCATCGCCGATCCGGAGCAGCGCATCTCCCGCCTGGCACTCCTGACTGAGGCCGAACGCCGGCAGCTGCTGGCGCAGGGCCGGGGCGTGCCGGCCAATTTCGTCGCGCGCGGCAATTTGAGCGAAGGTTTCGATCGCCAGGTCAAGAAGACGCCGAACGCGATCGCGGTGTCGGACGGCCGCACATCCCTGAGCTACCGCGAGCTGGCGCGCCGCAGCCAAGCGGCTGCGCGCTGGCTCACTCTCGAAGGCGTCGGCGCCGAGGCCGTGGTCGCCTTGCTTGCAGATCGCGGGCCCGACCTGCTCGCCGCGATGATCGCCGTACAACGCGTGGGCGCCGCCTTCCTCAATCTCGATCCCGACCAGCCGCGGGAACGGCTCGCAACCATCCTCGGATCGAGCGGGGCCCGCATGCTGCTGATCGAACGGGCGCAGTCATCCATGGCGGAGGCGCTGCTCGAACCGCTGGTCGAGCGCATCCAAATGGCCGAGCTCGAGGACGCGATCGCGCCAGCGTCGGCCAAGCCGGCCCCCGCAAAGCGGCGCGCGGCGTCGAGCCTTGCCTATCTCATCTACACCTCCGGGTCCTCCGGCGCGCCCAAGGGCGTCATGATCGAGCAGCGCGGGCTGTCAAACCATCTGGCGTCGCTCATCTCCGAGCTGAACCTCTCGTCCCGGGACGTGATCGCGCAGACCGCGCCACAGAGTTTTGTCATCTCGGTGTGGCAGTTCCTCGCGGGGCCCATGGTCGGCGCGCGCGTCCACATCTGCGGGACCGCGATCGTGCAGGACCCGATTTTGCTCGCGCGCGAGATCGAGCGCGAGGGCATCACGGTGCTCGAGATCGTCCCATCGCTGCTGCGCGTGATCCTCGATCGCATGGACGAGGCACAAATCCGACGCGCCTTTGCGAGGCTGCGCCTTCTGATCTCGACGGGCGAACCGCTGCCCGTCGATCTGTGCAAGGCCTGGTTCGCCCGCTGTCCGAAAGTGCCGCTGATCAACGCCTATGGTGCGTCGGAATGTTCCGACGACGTCTCGCTGCATCGCCTGACCAGGGCGCCCACGACCACGACGGGCAACGTCCCGGTCGGCGCGCCGCTGCCGAACATGCAGCTCTACGTGCTCGACGCAAACCTGCAGCCGCAGCCGGTCGGCGTGACCGGCGAGCTCTGCATCGGCGGCGCCGGTGTCGGCCGCGGCTATGTCAACGATCCCGCGCAGAACCGGCAGCGCTTCCTGCCCGATCCGTTCTCGCGCAAAGCAAGCAGCCGGCTGTACCGGACCGGCGACCTCGCCCGCCGCCGTGCCGACGGCACGATCGAATGCCTCGGTCGCGCCGACCATCAGGTCAAGGTCCGCGGCTACCGTATCGAGCTCAAGGAGATCGAGAACGCGCTTGCCGACCATCCCAGTGTGCGCGCCGGCATCGTCGAGCCGCGTCGCGAAGCGAGCGGCGATGTCAGGCTGATTGCCCATATCGTCGCAAGATCCGGCAGCCGGAGCAGCGCCAGCGAGCTGCGCGACTTCCTGAAGAGCCGGCTGCCGGACCATGCCATCCCGTCCGCGTTCTTGTTCCTGGATCAGGTGCCGCTCAATGCCCATGGCAAGATCGATCGGACCGCGCTGCTGGCGCCGGCGCAGCAGGAAACGTCCGGACCGGATGCGGCCGTGCCGGCGCGGCGCTTCACCGAAAAGGTGCTGTCCGACATCTGGATCGACCTGCTGAAGGTCGAGAGCCTCGGCGTCACCGACAATTTTTTCGACCTCGGCGGCCATTCGCTGCTGGCGGGCCAAGTCATGGCGCGCGTCGCTCGGGCGCTCGGCGCGTCGCTGCCGATCAAGACCATCTTCGAGGCACCGACGATCGACGAGCTTGCCCGGCGGGTCGACGAGGCCGTGGCGGCAAAGCCGCGCAAGCCGGCCCCAAGTGTAGCGAGGTTGGCTAGTGCGAGCCTGGCCGAAGGCAGCCCTCTCTCGATCGCGCAGGACCAGATGCTGCGGATCGAGCAGAATCTTCACGGACTGCCGCTGTTCAATCTGCCTTTCGCTTTCCGTCTCCAGGGGCCGCTGAATCCGGCCGCCCTGGCGCAGGCGATCGACGACATCGTGCGCCGGCACGAATCGCTGCGGACCCATTTCGGCTGGAGCGGCGGGGAGCCCGTCAGCCGCATCGCCGGGCCCGGCGCTCTCGGCCGTGTCCTGAGTGTCGAGACGATCGGCGACGGTCAGTCCCACAATAACAAGCGGCGCAAGGCGCTGGAGCTGCGCAAGATCAATCTCCTGATCGAACAAGAGACCTATGTCCCGATCGACACCACGCGCGCGCCGCTGCTGCGCGCCCGGCTGTTGCGGCTCCACGATGGCGATCACGTGTTGCTGCTGACGCTGCACCACGCCGTCGTCGATGGCTGGTCGATCGGCGTGCTGTTCGAGGAATTGTCCTACCGCTATGCGGCGCTGGCCGGATATTCGTCGGTGCCGCTGCCGAAACCGCCGCCGGCCTTTTCGGACGTGGCGCGCTGGCAGCGCTGGTGGTGCGGCACCGATGCCGCCCGCCGTCAGGCGGCCGACTGGACCGAGAATTTGCGCGGGGCGCCTCCCCTCTTCGAGGGCGAATCAAGCCCGGGCCCGTCCAGGGGGCACCATCCGGTCAGTCTCGAACGTGAGCTGATCGGCCGGCTCGCGGCTTTCGGCGGCCAGCATAATTGCACGCTCTTCATGTGCCTGCTGACCGGCTTGAAGGCCGTGATGCTGGCGCGGACCGGCCGCGACGACATCTCGATCGCCACCGCCATGGCCAATCGCGCCCAGCCGGACACCGACCGGATCGTCGGTCCGTTCGAGAACACGGTGATCGTTCGCACCAAAATCACGCCGGAGCTGTCGTTCGCGCAGGCCGTAGTCCGGGTCCGCCAGAGCGTGCTTGACGCGCATGCGCGCCAGGAGCTGCCTTTCAACATCCTGGCCGATCATCTGGAGCAGGAGGGGGTCAATCCAGCCTCGCTGCTCCAGGTCTATTTCACTCTGCAAAATCCGCTGCGCCAGCCGCTCGATCTGCCTGATCTCACGACAGGATCGATCGGCAACATCGCCCGCGAAGGCCAGCCGGTGCTGCCGATCGACCAGACATGGCTGTCGCTGATGCTCAAGGAGCGGCCGACGGGAATCACCGGTTCGTGCAATTACAAGAGCGAGCTGCTCGACGGCGCTACGGTCGGCCAGTGGATGGAGGATCTCGTCGCGCTGCTCGCGGCCGCCCTCGCCCAACCCAACACACCGCTCGGCCGATTGCTCAATCGCAGGGCGGCATGACCGGCCGTACATCACGGACGAATACGGGGTCACTCGTCAAAGCTGTGAACGACCAAGTTGCATCTTGATTATTTGGCGCCATCGCGCAAGATTATTCTCGCGTTTTGATTTGGACGAGTATTTTCAACCGGGGAGTTCGTTATGGGTTTCATCAAATTTACCAAGGGCACCTCGTTGAGCGACAAGGACCGCAAGGCCCTGCAGAAGTTGCTCGGCGCCGAGAAGAAGAAGCTGCAGTCCGCGCTGAAGGACGTCGACGCCAGCATTTCGATGTTGGGCGGCTCCAAGAAGTCCAAGAAGAAGAAGACGTAAGACTCGTCGGCCGACGCCGCACGAATCTTCAGGCTTCAGTTTTCGGGCTTCATTTTTCACATTTGGCCGCTCGCGTGTCGAGTTGGGGTCTCGCACAAGCTTGCGCCCGTAAACCGGCCAGCAATCGACAAGGATTCGCCCGAGTGGACCGCTAGAAGCGGTCCGCTTAGTTGATTCTTGCTCAGTTGATTCTTCCGTCATGGCAGGGGATTTGGCCCCGGCCTGGCGCCATGGGCCCAATTGATGGCAGACGACAGAATTGAACTGTTTGTCGGATTGATCGAGAATTTTGACACGCCAGGTGCGATCGATACGTGCCGGCGCCTGCTCTCGGTCGACGAACGGGTACGAGCCGACCACTTCGTGTTCGAGCGGCACCAGCGACAGTATATTTTCGCGCACGCGATGTTGCGCCTTGCGCTCTCGCACGTCGCACCTGAGGTCGCACCGACCGACTGGTCATTTGCGGCCGGGCGTTACGGGCGGCCGTTTGTCGCATCACCCAGGACATCGAGCACGCTGCATTTCAGCCTGTCGCACGCCGACGGCTGCGTCGCCTGCGTCGTGTCGGGGCATGAGACCGTCGGCGTCGATGTCGAGACCGTGTCGCGTCGGGTGGCGCCGCTGTCGACCGCGCTTCGGTTCTTCGCGCCGGAAGAGGTCGAAACGCTGCGCAGGCTGCCGGAGCCCGCCGCGACCGAGCGCTTCTTCGACTACTGGACGCTGAAAGAAGCCTATCTGAAGGCCAGGGGTTTCGGCCTCAATTTGCCGCTCGACGCCTTCGCGATGCAGGTATCGCGCGAGGCCATCGAGATCAGCTTCAAGCCCGATATCCCCGACGATCCGCAAGGCTGGCGATTCCAGCTGATCTCGCCGTCGCCCTCGCATCGTCTCGCGATCGCGGACGGCTCCCGCGCCACCGGCGGCCTTCCCATCACCCGCAATGGATGGCCGCTACAGGAGGCGGCTGAATGACGCCGCGGCGGCTGCGCGTCTTTCCCGCGATTTCGCGCAACCGCGACCCCAAGAAATATGTCGACGAGCTGATGCGGGTGGCGCAGTTCGCCGATCGCAACGGCTTCGAAGGCATCCTGCTATTCGAAGGCAACGAAGTGTTCGTCGAGCCCTGGGCGATGGCCCAGCACATCATCGGCGAGACGACCCGATCCTCGCCGCTGATCGCGGTCAATCCGGTCTACATGCACCCGTTCACGGCGGCAAAATTCGTCTCGTCCTTTGCGCAGCTCCACGGCCGCAAGGTCTATCTCAACATGATCACGGGGACGGCGGTCAGCGATCTGCAGGGGCTCGGCGACGAGCAGTCGCACGCCGATCGCTATGTCCGGCTCGGCGAATTCGTTGCGCTGATGCGCCAGCTGCTGGCAAGCCCGCGTCCGACGACTTTCGAGGGCCGGTTCTACCGCGCCAGCAACCTGCAACTTCGGCCGCGCCTGCCGCCGGAGCTGATGCCGGAATTTCTGGTCGCAGGCCAGTCCGAGCCGGCACAGCGCGTCGCAAAGGAGACCGGCTGCATCAAGATGCAGATGTTGCCGCCGGATCTCGACCGCGGCCTCGATGCGCCGGGCATGAATTTTGGAATTTTCGCCCGCGAGGGACGCGACGAGGCGCGGCAAGCGGCAAAGGCGCGTTTCCGCGATAATGCCGACGATCGCGAGCTGCTCGCGCTCACCGTGGAGAACAGCGATTCCGTGTGGAAACGGCGCCTCTACGAGAGCCAGAGCGGCGAGCTCGCGGACAATGGCTATTGGCTGCTGCCGTTCCTGACCTTCCAGGCCGACTGCCCCTACCTCGTCGGCAGCTACGCGGAGATCGGCGCGAAGCTGAAGGAGTTTGCCGCGAAGGGGCTGACCACGATCATGCTCGACATGGTCGCGGACGAGACCGAGATGCAGCACGTCTGCAAGGCGCTCGCGGCAAGCGGGATGTTTTGAGTTGTGGATGAAGTCGACCTAACCATCCACATCGTCATTGCGAGCGTAGCGAAGCAATCCAGAGTCCCTCCGCGGAAAGATTCTGGATTGCTTCGCTACCCTCGCAATGACGGAGAATGATGGGCTACTCAGCGAGAATCAGCGCGCCTCTTCGAAGCCGGCCAGCACCGAGGTCAGGTTCGCGCCGAGGATGTCCGAGAGGTAGCCGCCCTCCTGCACGAACACGGTCGGCAGGCCCATCTTCGCGATGGCCTGTCCGATGCGGCGGAAGCCCGGCGTGGTGACGGCGAGACCCTTGAGTGGATCGTGCTCGGAGGCGTCGAGGCCGAGCGCGATGACGAGGGCGCCGGGCGCAAAGGACTCGATCGCCTTGCGCGCGACGTCCATCGCCTGGATGTAGCCGTCATCGCCGGTGCCGATCGCCAGGGGAATGTTGAGATTTGTGCCAAGGCCGGGACCTTCGCCGCGCTCATGCGCATAGCCCCACACGTAAGGATAATACGCGACGGGATCGGCATGGATCGAGACCGTGTAGACATCCGGCCGCGCGTAGAAGATTCCTTGCGTGCCGTTGCCGTGATGGACGTCGACGTCGAGGATCACGACACGCTCGTGCCTCTGCCGCAGATGCGCCGCCGCGATCCCGCTGTTGTTGAGGAAGCAGAAGCCGCCGGCCATGTCGCGATAGGCGTGATGGCCGGGCGGCCGGCAGAGCGCATAGGTCGCATCCTCGCCGTCCATCACCATCTGTGCCGCGGTGACCGCGACGTCGGTCGCAGCGCAGGCCGCAGCCCAGGTGCCCGGGCCGATCGGCGCCGCGGTGTCGGCGGTGTGCCAGCCGAGCTTGCCGGTGATATGGGTGGGATAAGTCGCGGCATGGCGCACCGGATGGATATTGCCGATCATCTCCGGGCCTGAATCGCCGAGCGCGGTCCAGGCCTCCCAGGCCTCGCTCAGGAACGACAGATATTCCGGACTGTGGATGCGCGCACGCGGTCCCTGCCCGAATGTGGTCGGCTCGACCAGTTGATGCTTGCCGTCCTTGAGCCCTTTGAGCAGGCGGTCGGCACGTTCGGGCTGCTCGGTGGTGCGCTTGACCACACCGCGAACCAGGAAGAATTGCGGATCGTGGCTGCGATGCAGCTCGGTATGGACGGCTTTCACTCGAACACTCCGTGGTCGCTTTGAGGGTGCCACAGATGTCTAAATCCCCGCGGCGGCGAGATGCAAGCAAGAAGAATGCCGCCCCTGTCGCACCGCCCTGCGCCGGAAGCAGATCCCTCGTGAAGCTCAGCAGCGCCCGCGCTGAAGGCAGTGCTCGCGGCCCTGCTGGTCGGTGCGGAAGGACTCGACGAAGCCGCCCTGACGCTGAGTGACGAAGATCGTCTTGCCGTCGTGGCCTCCGAAGGCGAGGTTGGTCGGCTCCTTGGCTCTCAGCGTGATCTCCCGCTCCACCGCGCCATTGGCCTTCATCAACGTGATCGTGCCCTTGAGGATGCGCGCAACATACAGGCGGCCAGCGATGTCGGTGCGCAGGCCGTCGACAGTGTCGGGCTGAAATGCCTTGACGAGTCTTGGACTGGTGAGCTCGTTGCCGGCGACCGTATAGGACCAGATCTGACCGCTGCTGGATTCCCCGACATAGAGCGTCTTGTCATCAGGGCTGAGATCTATGCCGTTGGTCGTGCCCATCGCGCGCGGCGCCGACATCAGCTGTCCCTGCACCGTTCCGTCGGCTCCCTTCGCGATGCGCCAGATGTGGCCTTCGCGACCTTTCCAGTTCGGATCGCTCGCGTAGATCGTGCCGTCGCGGGCGATGGTGATGTCGTTGGGCTGGTTCATCTCGTCGGAGTGAAACCAGATGGCGGGCTCGGTCGATCCCTTCGGGATCGCGAAGATGTTGTGCTTCTTGTAGTCGGCGATGAACATGGTGCCGTCGCGCGCGAAGCGGATGGCATTGCCGACGCTGCCCTCGGGCAGCGCCGTGAACGGCTCGGACGCCGTGCCGCCGACGGGCAGCTTGCCGATGGTGCCGGGCTTGCCGAAATTGACGACGAAGAGATTGCCGTCGAGATCGGCGGCCGGCCCTTCGATGCCGAACGTGTATTCGCCTGATGGCGTCACCTGCACGCTTTCGAACAGTTTCGTTTCCGCTCGGGCCGGTGCCGTCGCAAGGACGAGAACAACGCTACTGCACAGGCACCAGAAATTCCTGCCGGATGTAATAGCCATCGCCGTCGCTGCACTCGCCATTCAGATAGGCATCGGCCGGTCGGAAGAAGCGGCTGAAACCGGGTTTGTCTACAGCGTTCCTTTGTGTCACGACGACGACCTTGGCAGCCGGTATTTCGCCGCATTCCTTGTTCGTTTTGCCAAAGAACTTGCGCTGCGGCGGGCCGGACTTGATCCGCATCCGGATGCCTGGAACCATTCTTGACACCAGCAGATCCGCCGTGTCGAGCAGGCGCGTGTAACCGGGTTCGGCCTTCGGCAGGCCGTCGCCACCCGGCGGCATCAGTTTCTCCGCGCCCAACCCACGAAGCCGCGTGCGCAACTTTCCGGAATCGGGATCACCAGGATAGATCCAGCCATCCTGCGACAGCATGAAGCGAAGCACCGTCGCGTCCTTCTGAGCGTCCGATAGGCCCGGCTTCAGGCCGAAATCCGAGTGACAGCCGACGCAGTGCTTTTCGACGAGGCCCTTGCGCAAATTGGTGAGCCGGACGCTGTTCTGCGCGTCCCTGGCCACGAAGACCGCCAGTTGCTCGATCAGCGCCTGGCTACGCACGTCGCAGGGCAGCGGCGACGGCGCATCGCCCGCGGCGCGGTCGATCCGGATCACGGTCTGGTTCTTGTCCTCGACCAGCCAGATTGCGCCGTCCTCCGCGACCGTCATGCCGACCGGCGCACCTTGCGGCCGCGCGCCGTTGACGCGGTGCCAGCCTGCGATCAGCTCCTCGAACGGCGCGGCGGCGACGGCGCCGGCCTCGGTCTGAAAGCTGTGGGTCGGATCGGCCGCGCAACTGACATGATAGCGTACCGGCGCCGGGGCGGGCTTCGGGAAGCCGTGATCGTCGACGTCATAGACGATGACGCGGCTGCCGGTCGGGCGATAGCCATGCAGGCCGACCAGCAGCTTGCCCTCGAGCTCCGGAAATTTCGCGCCGCGATAATAGAGCATCGCGAGCGGCGCGCCGTGCGGCGGCAGCAGCGAGAACGGCGCCTTGTAGAGAGCGTTGGCGGTGCACAGCGATTTGTAGACCCCCGACCGCAATACGATCCGGAATTCTAGACTCGGCGTCGACAAATCGTAGCAATAGGGCCAGCCGTAATGCCTGCCCTGCTCGATCGCGTTGATCTCCTCGTTCGGCTTGAAAATGTCAGGCAGGTCGCGGCCGTTCTCGCCTTGCAGAAAGGCATAGCCCGCATCAGGGAAGTTCGGATGCAGCGCCAGCGCCATCGAGTTGCGCAGGCCGCGCGCATAGACACCGTGCGGCGGGTCGGGTTCGCCAGGCTTCAACGCCGGGAAGATACCGCCCGGGGGCGGCGTGAACAGCCAGATCGACGCCATTGCGGAAACGCCCTCGGCCGCCGCGCAAGGTCTCGTGATCGGCGCCGGCGTGATGCAGTCGTCGCTGTGCGAGCCGACATTGACGAACAGCCGGCCGTTCTTATCAAAGACAAACTGCTTGAATGGATGCGCGCTCTCGTCGAGCTTTTTGCCGTCGGGCAATGTGATCCGGCGGCCGGGCATGTGACGGACGACGGTCTCGACCGTGTCGCGCGGATTGTCGGCGAGCGGATCGAACCGGAAGATCGTCTCCGCGCTCGAGGCATAGAGCTTCTTGTCCGGGCCGATCGCGAGGCCGAACGGATATTCGATTGCAGTCAGCAACTCCTTGAACCGCTGTCCCTGGGGTGCCCGCGGGTCGAGCAACAGCAGCCGGCCATCGGTATGGCCCCAGCCCGCCATGTCGGCGACCACGAACAGGTCACGACCGGGCACCTGGATGATCGAGCGCGGGAATTTCAGCCGATCCTCCTCGCTGGCGACGAGGCCAGCGCAGAATCCCGCCTTCATGTCGATCTGGATTCTGGGAAAGGCGAGATCGGCGCTGCCGCAGGTCTCCGTGCCGATCGCATAGCCGCTCTTGCGGACCGGTTCTGATGAGCCTACCGAGGCGAGGGCCAGGAGGACCACCAAGGCGCCCGTGCATGCGCGCAGGCTTCGGCTTTCACGCCAAAATGTGAGGTGGTTCACGGCGCCTCCCGGACGTTCCGTCCAGGGTTGTTCCATGCCGCGGGAACGCCGTCCAGTTGATCAACACCCCCTTGTGATCAAACCAGCAGGGGGCTTGGCGCCGACCAATCTCCGTAGATTCCCTTACCGGGCTCGACCCGAATGTTTCGCGAAGGCTTGGAATGGTATCGGTTTGCCGTCCCAATCGCTCCCAATAGGAGACGCATATGGTCCAGGTCTATTTTCACTGCTCCAACTTGGACGGCACGCTGATCGATCGCAGCGGCACAGCCGTGACCAACCTGACCGAGGCGCGCGACCGTGCCGCCCAGATCATGAACGCGATGATCCTGACGCCCGGCGCTGAGGATTGGCGCGACTGGGTAATCCATGTCAGCGGCTCCGACGGCGAGGAGATCTTCGACCTCCCCTTCACTGCCATGCTCGGCAAGCCGCACTGAGGTGATGCCATGTTGCTCGCGTCACTGACCCTGCTCCGCCAGCCCCTGAACTTCATCGCCAGCAAATGGCTGACGCTGATCCGGATCGCGGGCAATCCCTACCGCCCCGAGCTCCACTACATGCGCGGGCCTGGCCCGAAATGGCACGCCAGGTATCAGGCCAGCCGGCTGGATCGCGCGCGCTGAGCCCTGCGGCTTCCGCTTCCCACTGATCGGTCTCATAACTCGTCATGCCCGGGCCTGTCCCGGGCTTTCTCGTCTTGGCATCTACGTCTTGCCGACTGCGCCACCCCCGCTGTTACACACCAGCCATGCCGCGTCGCCCTTTCGATGTTCTCGATGGGGGCGATGTGCCATTCTTCGCGGAGCTCAGCGCAACGAAGCCAAACCGAAGACAGCACACAGACATCATCATGCCGCACCAGTTCAGCCACACCCAAACCGTCCGCAAGCCCGCCGTCACATCCAAAGGCGGCATCGTCGCCGCGCAATCGCGGCGGGCGGCCGAAGTGGGGGCGCAAGTGCTGGCGGCGGGCGGCGACTGTGTGGACGCGATCGTCGCCACCACCTTCGCACTTAACGTGCTGGAACCCTGGAACAGCGGCATGGGCGGCGGCGGCGGGATGGTGCTCTACCGTGCCGCGGAAAATCGCTACGAGGTGATCGACTACGGCATGTGCGCGCCGCAAAGCCTGGGCGCCGCCGACTATCCGCTCAGCGGCGAAGGCGCGGCTTCCGACCTGTTTCCCTGGCAGCGGGTGAAGAACGACCGCAACATCCACGGCCCCGGCTCGATCGCCGTGCCCGGCGTCGTCGCCGGCATGGAGGAGGCGCATCGCCGTCACGCCAGGCTGCCGTGGAAGGATCTGGTCGCGCCGGCCGTCGCCCTCGCCGGCGAAGGCCTGCTGGTCGATTGGTGGACCACGCTGACGATCGCGGCATCGGCGTCCGATCTTCGGCGCTATCCCGCGAGCGCGACAACGTTCCTGAAGGACGGCCTCCCGCCGAGCGCGCCGTGGGGCATCAAGTCCGAGACGCGACTGCCGCTGGACACGCTGAAGGCGACACTGGCGCACCTCGCCGACGCCGGTCCGCGCGATTTCTACCAGGGCGATCTCGCCAGGAGCATCGCATCCGACATCAAGGCCGACGGCGGCGCGCTGTCGGTGGAGGACCTCGCCGCGTTCCGAGCCCATCTGCGCGATCCGCTGGCGATCCCCTATCGTGGCGGCAACGTGTTTGCGACGCCGGAACTCACAGCCGGACCGACAATGGCGCATGCGCTGCGCCTGTTGCAGCAGAACCTGAAGCCGGGAAGCGCGCCCGACGCGGCCGCCTATGCCGAATATGCCGCCGCGCTGCAATCGGCCTATCGCGAGCGGCTCAAGGATATGGGCGATGCCGACGGCAAGCGCTCGCTCGGCGCGGAATATCTGGCGCCCGCCTGCACCACGCACTTCTCCGTGGTCGACCGCCACGGCAATATCGCGGCGGTGACGCAGACGCTGCTGTCATCCTTCGGCTCGAAATACGTCACGCCGCACACCGGCATCGCGATGAACAACGGCATCATGTGGTTCGACCCGAAGCCAGGCACCACCAACTCGCTCGCCCCTGGCAAGCGCTGTCTCACCAACTACACTCCCGTCATCGCCGAGGCCAAGGACGGCAGACGGCTCGCGGTCGGCGCCTCCGGCGGTCGCCGCATCCTCCCGTCGGTGATGCAGATCGTGTCGTTTGCGATGGATTTCGGCATGGATCTCGATGCCGCGATCCACCAACCGCGCATCGACGCCAGCGAAGGCGCCATCGTGATCGGCGATACCAGGCTGCCGGCGGACACACGCGAGGCGCTCGCGGCGCGATTCGACTATGAGGAAGCGCGGGTGCAGTCCTTGCCGCAGAAGTTCGCCTGCCCGAGCGTCGTGATGCGCGACGGTGACACCAATTCCGGCGCGGTCGAGATCTTCCAGCCCTGGGCCGACGCGGTGGCGGAGGGCTGAGCCTAGATCCCCAACCGGTCGCGCAGGCGACCAGCGATCACTGCCGTCGTCACGCCGACCGGCCAGAAGGCATGCATCGGGATCGGCTTGATGCCGGTGACGGGCATGTCGAGCTCGGCCTTGGCGCCGCCGATCAGACGCCTCGCGAGCTGCGCGCCCATCGCGGTCGAGAGCGCGACGCCGCGACCGTTGCAGCCGAGCGAGATCAGGATGTTGTCCGCGGGCTCGTGCACATGCGGGTAATGATCCGCGGTGATGGCAAGCCGGCTGTTCCAGCCATGGGTCCAGGCCACGCCCTTGAGCTGCGGCCATAGCCGTTCGGCGTATCGCATGAGATAGGCGACGTCGCGCGGCGAACTGATCCAGCGCATCGGGCCGCGGCCCCCCATCAAGAGGCGGTTCTGCTGATCGATGCGGTAATAGACGGTGATGTGGCCGCTCTCGTAAAGGACGGGACGCGCCGGCATGATCGAACGGGCCACGTCGTCAGAGAGCGGGGCCGTGGCCGCGATCGAGGAAAACACCGGCACGATGGTGCGGCGAAGCGCCGGCCAGAGATCGTCGGTAAAACCGTTGGTCGCGAGCAGCACCTTGTCGGCATGCACCACCGCGCGCGGCGTCTCGATGCGCCAGCGGCTGCCCTCGCGACGGAGTGATAGTGCGGGTGTTTCGCCATACACCTTCGCGCCCGCGGAGATCGCGGCGCGCGCGAGGCCGCGGGCATAGCTGAGCGGATGCAGATCGCCGCCGCGGATATCGAGCATGGCGCCGATGTAGCGATCCGTGCCCGTCATCTCGCGCAATTGCTCGCGATTGAGGTACGACACCGGCATGCCACGGGCGATGCACTGCTGTGCGGTTGTCTCGATCGCGGCGGCGCTGGCCTCGTTATAGGCCGCGCGCAGCGTGCCGTTCTGCCGTGCTTCGCACGGGATCTGGTAGCGGCGGATCAAATCGTGGGTGAAGTTCGTCGTGCCGTAGGAGAACGCGACCATGCGGCGGCCGAGCTCAGCGCCGAAATCCGCCTCGATCTGATCGGGATCGTGCTTCAGTCCGGGATTGGTGTGACCGCCATTATTGCCGGATGCGCCCCAGCCCGGCTCCTGCGCCTCCAGCACCAGTGCCTCGACACCCTGCTCCGCCAGATGCAACGCGGTGGACAGGCCGGTGTAGCCACCGGCGATAATGGCGACCGAGACCGTCTTGTCGGTTTCGAGCGGCGGCGTGGCCACCGGCGCAACGGCGGTGTCGGCATAGAGAGACGGCGGCAGAGGCAGGCGCGTGGTCATGGCGAAGACCGGTCAGAGCGGATGCAGCACGCGGCGCAAAAAGTCCTGCGTGCGCGGATGCTGGGGTTGATTGAGCAGCGACTTGGCCGGCCCCTGCTCGACGATGACGCCGCCGTCGATGAACAGCACGCGGTCGGCGACGTCGCGGGCAAAGCCCATCTCATGGGTGACGACGACCATGGTCATGCCGTCGTCGGCGAGCTTGCGCATCACGCCGAGAACGTCGCCGACCAATTCAGGATCGAGCGCCGAGGTCGGTTCGTCGAACAGGATGGCCTTGGGCTGCATCGCCAGCGCCCGTGCGATCGCGACGCGCTGCTGCTGGCCGCCGGAGAGCTGGGGCGGATGCTCGTTGGCTTTCTCGGCAAGGCCCACCTGGGCGAGCAGCGCGCGGCCACGCTCGAATGCGGCAGCGCGTGGCTCCTGCTTCA
Source organism: Bradyrhizobium sp. CAR08 (assembly GCF_052871955.1). Taxonomy (NCBI): domain Bacteria; kingdom Pseudomonadati; phylum Pseudomonadota; class Alphaproteobacteria; order Hyphomicrobiales; family Nitrobacteraceae; genus Bradyrhizobium; species Bradyrhizobium sp. CAR08. Next base: position 33,162 of record NZ_JBIXJX010000016.1, on the reverse strand, counting down.
CATAGAGCGGACCTTCAACCACGTTCTCCAGCACCGTCCGGTGCGGAAACAGATTGAAGCGCTGGAACACCATCGAGACCTGGGTGCGGACTTTCACGATCGACGGCGCGTCGCGGTCGACCTTCAATCCCTCGACGCTGATCTCGCCGCGGTCGTAGCTTTCGAGACCGTTGATACAGCGCAAGATGGTGGACTTGCCGGAGCCGGAAGGGCCGACGATGCAGACCACCTCGCCCTTCTGGACGGACGCCGTGATGCCCTTGAGCACCTCGTTCGCACCGAAGCTCTTGTGGACGTCGGTCAACTCGATCATTTCTTGCCGGCCCGCTTCTCGAAGTGACGGACCAGCAGGATCAGCGGAATGCTCATGGTGAGATACATCAGCGCGACAAGCGTGAACACGTTGGTGTTCTTGAAGGTCGAGGACGCGATCAGCTTGCCCTGAAGGGCGAGCTCGGCGACCGTGATGGTCGAGGCCTGCGAAGAGTCCTTCAGCATCATGATCATGACGTTGCCGTAGGGCGGCAGCACGATCCGCACCGCCTGCGGCAGCACGACCCGGCGCATGGTCAGCCACCAGCCCATGCCGATCGATTGCGCGGCCTCGATCTGCCCTTTGTCGATGGCCTCGATGCCGGCGCGGAAATTCTCCGCCTGATAGGCCGAGTAGGCGATGCCGAGCCCGAGGATCGCGGCCTGCAACGCGGACAGGGTAACGCCGAGATCGGGCATCACGAAATAGAGGTAGAACAACAGCACGATGATCGGAATGCCGCGGATCACGTTGATCAGGCTGGCGCTGAGCAGCGACAGGACGCGGATGCCGGAGACCCGCATCATCGCCCAGACGAGGCCAAGAACCGTCGAAAGCAGCAGCGAGCCGATGGTGACGACGATCGTCAGCGCGACGCCGCTCATCAGGATCGGGAAGAATTCGGCCGCGTCGTGCCAGAAGCCTTTCATCGATCAGCTTTCATCGATGGCCTCTGCCGATCAACCCTGTGCCTTCAGACCCCATTTATCGAGGATCTTGTCGATGGTGCCGTTGGCCTTCAGCTTGGCGAGCGAAGCGTTGATCTTGCCGAGCAGCGCGGCCTCGCCCTTGCGCACGCCGATGCCCACCGAACCGACGGTGACGGGCTTGTAGCCATCGACCAGGCGCACCTCGGGGAAGCCGCCCTGCTTCAGATTGTAGGCGAGGATCGGATAGTCGGCGTAACCGGCCTTGAGGCGGCCGGTGTTCACGTCGCGCAGGATGTCGGGGATGGTGTCGTAGGCCTTGACATCGGCGAACAGGCCGGACTTCTTCAGCGCGTCGACGAAGGCGGTGCCGACCTGAGCGCCGACCGTCTCGCCCTTCAGATCGTCCTGGGTGGCGTAGGCCTTGGTGTCGCTCTTGGGGACCACGAGGCCTTCGCCATAGGTGTAGATCGGGTCGGAGAAGTCGACGACCTCCTTGCGCGGCGCTGTGATGAACATCGCGGCCGCGATGATGTCGATCTTGCTTGATGTCAGCGACGGGATCAGGGCCGAGAACTGCATCGGCTCGATCTGCACGTTGAAGCCGGCATCCTTGCCCACTTCAGTGACGAGATCGACCATGATGCCCTGGATGCTATTGGTCTTGGTGTCGAGGAAGGTGAAGGGAATGCCTGTCGGCGTCGAGCCGACCTTCAGCACTTGCTGCGCCGAGGCCGGCGCTGCTGCGGCAATCGCGAGTGCCGCGAGCGCGGCCAGACCAAAACGCTTCATCGCATCCCCCTTGGGCCCGACCGATGGCGGCGCTCGCAAACCTCGTCATCGCAGACGTTGCGGGCAAAGCCGTTTCGGCCTATTTTCACCAATATGAAAATTTGGTCACACTTCTGCGGCCGATGCAAGTGGTTTTCATGCACATGAAGGAAGCGGTTTGACGTGAGCGGTGGCAAGAGAATGCACAGGCCGGCCGCCGCAAAGCCGGTGAAGAAGGTGAAGGTGAAAGCCTCCGCCCGGGCTATCGCCAAAGCGGCCGAGCCGGCGATGGATGTTGCGGTCGGCCGCCGCATCCGCGATCTCAGGCGCATCAGGCAATTCTCGCTCGAGACGGTTGCCTCGCGCACGGAGCTGTCGATCGGTTTCCTCAGCCAGATCGAGCGCGGACTGTCGTCGCCGTCGCTGCGCGTGCTGGCCACGCTCGCCGACGTGCTCGGCGTCGGCATCGCCGCGCTGTTCGGCGCGAGCCCGAACGCCGACGGTGCACCAGATCAGGTGGTCACGCGCGGACTGCAGCGGCCCGAGCTGAAGCTCTGGCGCACCGGCGTGTCCAAGCAGTTGCTGAGCCCCGCCAGCCCCGACAACCGGCTCAACCTGTTCCTGGTGCATCTGGAGCCGGGCGGCTCCACCGGTGACGAGCTCTACACCCATGACGGCGAGGAAGCCGGCCTCGTTCTCGAAGGCGAGATGATGCTGACGGTGGACAGCGAGACGTGGTCGCTGAAGACGGGCGACAGTTTTCGGTTTGCAAGCCGTCGGCCGCACCGGTTTTCAAATCCAGCCAATGACGCGAAGGCGGTGGTGCTGTGGGTGAATTGCGTGACGGGGACGGCGTAGCGCAGCCGTCATTGCCAGCGAAGCGAAGCAATCCACATTCTCACCGCGGAGACACTCTGGATTGCTTCGTCCCGAGAGCTCCTCGCAATGACGGGAGGATAGAGTCTTAGCCAAACCGGTACTTGTACCGGTCCACTGTCAGCGCACTCACATCAATGTCCGGCTTTTTGCCTGACAGCATGTCGGCGAGCACGCGGCCGGAGCCGCAGGACATGGTCCAGCCTAGCGTGCCATGGCCGGTGTTGAGGTGAAGGTTGGCGTATTGCGTCGGGCCGATCACGGGCGGGCCGTCCGGCGTCATCGGGCGCAGGCCGCTCCAGAACGTCGCCTTGGAGAGATCGCCGCCTCGCGGGAACAGATCGGTCAGCGAGTGATCGAGCGTGGCGCGCCGCGCACCATAGAGCTGGCTCGAGAAGCCGGAGATTTCGGCGGTGCCGCCGACGCGGATGCGATTGCCGAGGCGCGTGATGGCGACTTTATAGCTCTCGTCCATCACCGTCGATTCCGGCGCGCCGGAAGCGTCCTTGATCGGTACCGTGATCGAATAACCCTTCACGGGATAGACTGGCAGCGAAATATCGAGCGGCGCGACCAGCCGCGACGACCAGCTTCCGAGCGCGAGCACGTAAGCGTCTGCCTGCAACATCCCAGCGCTGGTCGCGACGCCGCTGACGCGCGCCCCGTCGGTGACGATGCGGTCGATGCCGGTATTGAACATGAAGCGCACGCCGAGCGCTTCGGCATGCTTGGCCAGTGCCTGCGTGAACATGTGACAATCGCCGGTCTCGTCCTGCGGCAAGCGTAGTCCGCCCGCGAACTTCTCCTTCACGCCCGCCAGCGCCGGCTCGGCCGCGATGCAGCCCTCACGGCTCAGCACCTCGAACGGCACGCCGTATTGCTTGAGCACGGCGATGTCCTCACCGGTGCCGTCGAGCTGGGCCTGGTAGCGAAACAGCTGCAGCGTGCCCTGTGAGCGCTCGTCATATTGAATGCCGATGTCGCGGCGCAGGTCGCGCAGGCAATCGCGGCTGTATTCCGCGATCGGAATCATCCGGCTCTTGTTGATCGCGTAGCGTTCGCTGGTGCAGTTGCGCAGCATCTTGAGCAGCCAGACCCACATCACGGGATCGAGCTTCGGCCGGATCACCAGCGGGCCGTGCTTCATCAGCAGCCATTTGACCGCCTTCACCGGGACGCCGGGACCGGCCCACGGCGAGGAATAGCCGGGCGACACTTCGCCGGCATTGGCAAAGGAGGTCTCGAGCGCCGGTTCGGGCTGACGGTCGACAACCGTCACCTCATGGCCGGCACGCGCGAGGTAGTAGGCAGAGGTGACACCGATGACACCGCTGCCGAGGATCAGAACTTTCACGCTTGGTCAAACTCCCGCGGCATCACGCTCGCCGCTGCAAGAGGAACTCGGCAACGGCGAGAGCAATTATCAGGCCACCCGCTTGATGGCATCGCCGAGGATCGACACGATATCGTCGATGTGGCTCGTCTCGACGATGAGCGGAGGCGACAGCGCAAAGCTATCGCCGCTCATGCGGAAGTACAGCCCGCGATTGAAGCAGTCGACCATGACGTCGTAGCCACGCACGCCGACGGTGCCGTCACGCGGCGACAGCTCGACCGCGCCCATCAGGCCGCAATTGCGGATATCGACGACGTTGGGCAGGCCCTTCAGCGAATGCAGCGCGTCGCGCCAGTATTCAGAGATCGAAGCACCGCGCGTCAGCAGGCCTTCATCCTTGTAGATGTCGAGCGTCGCGATGCCCGCGGCGCAGGCGACCGGGTGCGCCGAATAGGTGTAGCCGTGGAACAGCTCCATCGCGTTCTCCGGGCCGACCATCAGGCCGTCGTGAACCTTGCGGCTCGCAAACACGGCGCCGCAGGGAACGGTGCCGTTGGTGATGCCCTTGGCCGTCGTCATCATGTCAGGCGTGACGCCGAAGAAGTTGGCGGCGAACGGCGTGCCGAGGCGGCCGAAGCCGGTGATGACCTCGTCGAAGATCAGGAGAATACCGTGCTTATCGCAGATGTCGCGCAGGCGCTGGAGATAGCCCTTCGGCGGCGGCAACACCGCGGTCGATCCGGGCACTGGCTCGACGATGACGGCGGCGATGGTCTCGGCGCCATGCAGGGCCACCAACCGCTCGAGATCATCGGCGAGCTCGGCGCCATGCTCGGGCTGATCCTTGGCGAAGGCGTTGCGGGTGAGATCGTGGGTGTGACGGATGTGGTCGACGCCCGGCAGCAGGGTCGCGAAGGCGCGGCGGTTGGCGACCATGCCGCCGACCGAGGTGCCGCCGAAGCCGACGCCGTGATAGCCGCGCTCGCGGCCGATCAGACGGGTGCGGCTCGCCTGGCCGTTGGCGCGGTGATAGGCGAGCGCGATCTTCAGCGCGGTGTCGACCGACTCGGAGCCGGAATTGGTGAAGAAGATGCGATCGAGGCCCTTCGGCGCGATCTCGGCCAGACGCTCGGCGAAGTCGAATGCCAGCGGATGGCCCATCTGGAACGACGGTGCGAAATCCAGCGTCATCAGCTGGCGCTCGACGGCGGCGGCGATCTGCTTGCGGCCGTGGCCGGCATTGACGCACCAGAGGCCGGCGGAGGCGTCGATCACCTTGCGGCCGTCGACGGTGGTGTAGTGCATGCCCTCGGCCGAGGAGAACAGGCGCGGCGCCTTCTTGAATTGCCGGTTGGCCGTGAACGGCATCCAGAACGAGTCGGTCTTGATGGTGTTCGGAATCTGATGAAGGGTCACGGGCCACGCTCCTTTGCTGACCTGCTACCAGAGGCACGGCTTGAAAAGCGCAACAAGTCCTTTTCTGAGAGGCTGCAAGCCATTGATTTAACTGGGGCTGCCGGTCCATATTTGCGCGATCCGCAACACCTGCAACACGGGACAGGGACATGAGCGTCGATATCGGTGGACGGCTGCGATTCATCCGGGCGCGCCAGAAGCTGTCGCAGCGCGAACTCGCCAAGCGCGCCGGCGTCACCAATTCGACGATCTCGCTGATCGAATCCAACCAGATGAACCCGTCGGTCGGCGCCCTCAAGCGCATCCTCGACGGCATTCCGATGGGGCTCGCCGAATTCTTCGCGCTGGAGCCGGAGAGCCGGCGCAAGATATTTTACCGCGGCGAAGAGCTGACCGAGGTCGGCAAGAAGCCGATCTCCTATCGGCAGATCGGCGACAATCTGTTCGGTCGCAGCCTGCAGATCCTGAAGGAGCGCTACGAGCCCGGCAGCGACACCGGGCGCGTTCACCTCGTCCATGACGGGGAGGAAGGCGGCATCGTGATCTCGGGAAAGCTCGAAGTCACCGTCGAGGACGAGCGCCGCATCCTCAATCCGGGCGATGCCTATTACTTCGAGAGCCGGCGTCCGCATCGCTTCCGCTGCGTCGGCGGCAAGCCGTGCGAGGTGATCTCGGCCTGCACACCGCCGACATTTTAAAGTTATCCGCGATCCTACGGAGCCACCGGTATCTTACGGAGCTTGAGCCATCTCAATTTCCGCAGCCTGATCCTCTATATATTTCGAGCCATAGCCAAGCAGCCTCCGCTTTCCGGAGCCGCTTCGTAACAGGGCTCGCTATGAAGATCACGCTCGCAAATGCAGAGGCCGCACTCGATGAAGTGCAGCGCGACAACGACAAGCTCCATTCGGAGGAGCTGCGCAAGGCCATCGCGAACTACATCGAGTCGCAGCGAGAAGCGCTCAAGGCTCTTCGCAAGAAGCTGCACTAGCAGGCGGAGAGCGAGACAGCCTCGCCGGCCCGCGGCCTCAGGCTACGTCAGCAACTCCTCGATCCGGATCGGAAAACGGCGGACACGCACCCCAGTCGCATGCCACACCGCGTTGGCGACCGCGCCCGCACTGCCGGTGATGCCGATCTCGCCGACACCCTTGATACCGAGCGCGTTCACGTGCGGGTCGTGCTCATCGACCGTGATCACGTCGAGCGGCGGCACGTCGGCATTCACCGGGATATGGTACTCGCCGAGATTGGCGTTCATGATCCGGCCCGTGCGGCGGTCGGTGATGGCTTCCTCGTGCAACGCAAAGGACAGGCCCCAGATCATGCCACCGAACAGCTGGCTCTGCACCATACGCGGGTTGACGATGCGTCCCGCGGCGAAAGCGCCGACCATGCGGGTGACGCGGACCTGGCCGAGCTCGGGATCGACCTTCACCTCCGCGAACACCGCGCCGTGGGCGTGCATCGCATACTCCTCCATCGCCGCCGGATTCGGCGCGCCCGTGCCGCGCGCCTCGAGCTCGGCGACGCCGGCGCGCGCGAGAATCTCGGAATAGCTTTCGCCGCGGCTCTCGTCGTCGCGCCGGATCAACCTGCCATCGCGCGCGATCACGCCGGCATTGCCGGCGCCAAACAGCGGCGAGCGCTCATCGTTGGTGGCGAGATCGGCGAGTTTTGCAATCACGGCCGCGCCTGCGCTGTGGATCGCGGCACCCGCGGTTGCCGTGTGTGCCGAGCCGCCGGCGATGCCGGCATCGGGCAGGTCGGATGAACCCGCCTTGAACTCGACGCGGTCGATATCAAGCCCCAGTTCGTCGGCCGCAATCTGCGCCAGCGCCGTCCAGGCGCCCTGCCCCATGTCATGCGCGCCGATTTCCATGGCGCCGGAGCCGTCGCGGCGAAGCACTGCGCGTGCCTCGGCCTGGAACATCAGCGCCGGGAACGTCGCGGTGCCCATGCCCCAGCCGACCAGAAGGCCATCGTCGTCGCGCATCTGCCGCGGCTGGAGCGATCGCTTCGCCCAGCCGAAGCGCGCCGCTCCCTGCTCGTAGCAGGCGCGCAATGCCTTGGACGAGAACGGCTTGCCGGTGATGGGCTCGACCTCGGCATAGTTCTTCAGACGAAAGGCGAGCGGATCGATGCCGCAAGCCCACGCCATCTCGTCGATCGCGCTCTCTAGCGCGATCGAGCCGGTGGCCTCGCCCGGCGCGCGCATGAACAACGGCGTGCCGGTGTTGACGCGCACGGCATCATGCGAGGTGCGGATCGCGGGCGCCGCATAGAGCGTGTGCGAGGCATCAGCCGCGGGTTCGTAGAAATCGTCGAACGTGCTCGACACGGTCCTCGCATGGTGATCGAGCGCGGTCAGGCGCCCCTCGCCATCTGTGCCGATGCGCAGCCGCTGCCGCGTCGGCGCGCGATGGCCGACCGGGCCGTACATCTGCTCACGGCGCAGCACCAGCTTGACCGGTTTGCCGACGAGCTTTGCCGCCATGATGCCGAGCACCGGAGGGCCGGCCATGAGCCCCTTCGAGCCGAAGCCGCCGCCGAGGAACGGGCTGCGGATGTGGATCTTGTCGTGCGCGATGCCGAATAATTCGGCAACGCGCGCCAGCGACAGCATGAGACCCTGGGTCGGCATGTCGATCTGCAGACTGTCGCCGTCCCAGGCAGCCACGATCGCATGCGGCTCCATCGCATTGTGATATTGCGGCGGCGTCTCGTAGATCGCGTCGATCCGCTTGTCGGCGGAGGCAAGCCCCGCCTCGACATCGCCGCGGTGATTTTCCGTGGGGTTGCCGACACCGACGACCGGCGGCACGAAGCTTTCACCCGCATCGAGGCCGATGAGCGCGGGCAGCGTCTCGTAGCGCGGCGCCAGCAGCGCCGCGCCTTCGGTCGCAGCCTCCAGCGTCTCGGCGATCACGACGGCGATCGGCTGGTTGGCGTAGCGGACCTCATTGCTCTGCAACACCTCCATCCGGAACACGAAGGGATTGGTCTTGATCTCGGGATCGATCGCGAGCCCAGGCTTGTGGTCTGGCGTCATGACATCGACGACGCCGGGGTGGCGCTTGGCGGCGCTGACGTCGAGCGAAGTCACGCGGCCGTGCGCGATGCTGGAAACGGCCATCACTGCAAACAGCATACCGGGCGGATGATTGTCAGCGGCGTAGGTCGCCTGGCCTTTGACCTTAAGCACGCCGTCGCGGCGGGTCAGCGGCTGGCCGATGTTCGAGCCGTGGCGCAGATGAGCGGGCGCGCTGGTGAGATTAACCTCAGGCATGAATGGCTCCGGACGTCGAGGCAAAGGGAGAGGCCGGCAGCGCGGGGATGCGCGCAGGCGTACCGGCAGCGGCGAGGCTCAGCGCGCGCACGACGATGCGGCGCGCGAGCTCGATCTTGAAGGCGTTGTCGCCGGACGGTTTTGCGTCGGCGAGCGCGCGCGAGGCGGCTTCCTGGAAAGCGTGCACCGTGGGCGCGACGTTCCTGAGCATGTCCTCCGCAGCGCGGGCGCGCCAGGGCTTTGCGGCGACGCCGCCGAGCGCAAGCCGCGCCTCCGCGATCTTGCCGTTCTCGATCCGCAGCGCAGCCGCAGCCGAGACGACGGCGAACGCGTAGGACGTTCTATCGCGGACCTTGAGATAGCGCGCATGAGCGGCAAAGCCGCGCGCCGCGGGCGGCAGACGCACCGCGACGATGAGATCCCCCGGTTCGAGCGCCGATTCACGCTCAGGCGTATCGCCGGGCAGGCGATGCAGTTCGTCGAGCGCGATCTCGCGCCGCCCGTTCCTGCCTTCGATCTCGACGATGGCGTCGAGCGCGACCAGCGGCACGCAGAAATCGGACGGATGCGTGGCGATGCAGTTTTCGCTCCAGCCGAGCACGGCGTGGGTGCGGTTCTCGCCGTCGCGGGCGTCGCAGCCGCTGCCGGCCTCGCGCTTGTTGCAGCGGCTTGCGGTGTCGTAGAAATACGCGCAGCGCGTCCGCTGCAGCAGATTGCCGCCGACGGTCGCGGCATTGCGCAGTTGCGCCGATGCGCCGGAGAGCAGCGCTTCGGCGACGGCCGGATAGGCCTTGGCAAAGTCTGCGTCATGCGCAAGATCGGCGTTGCTCACCAGTGCGCCGATGCGGATACCACCGTCGGCGAGGCGCTCGACCCGATCGAGTCCGTCGAGATGGGTAACGTCGACCAGACGATCCGGACGGCTGACGCCGCCCTTCATCAGATCGAGCAGATTGGTGCCGGCGGCGAGATAGACGGCGCCCGGCTGCGTCGCGGCCGCGACGGCTTCGGCGACCGTGGCGGGCCTGACATAATCAAATTGCTTCATGCGGAGCGCCTCTGATTGGATTCGTCCATGCCGGCCTGCGCGTCGAGCACGGCATCGACGATGCCGGCATAGGCGCCGCAGCGACACAGATTGCCGCTCATGCATTCGCGAATGCGCTCGGGATCGTTGCCGGCCTGTGCCTCGCTCATCATGCCGATCGCGCTCATGATCTGGCCGGGCGTGCAGAAGCCGCACTGAAATCCGTCGTGGGAGATGAAAGCGGCCTGCACGGGGTGAAGCTGGTCGCCGCGCGCCAGGCCCTCGATGGTGAGAATGTCGGCGCCATCATGACTGATGGCCAGCGCGAGACAGGAGTTGATGCGCTTGCCGTCGACGAGAATGGTGCAGGCGCCGCATTGGCCGCGGTCGCATCCCTTCTTGGTTCCGGTCAGGTGGAGGCGCTCACGCAGGAGATCGAGCAGCGTGACGCGCGGATCGTCGAGGACGAAGTCGCGCCGCGCACCGTTCACGGTGAGGCTGATGGAGTGGTTCATACAAGGCTCCGATCAGGAATAGACATGAGTGATCGCGCAGCGCGCCACCGCCGTGGCCGCCGTCGATATGCGCCCCCCGAACATCATCCGGGGCAACGACTTCAGCGAAGATACGGAGGCAGCCTCCGCTTAACAAGGGCCGGCGGGAAATATTTGGAATTCGTCAAAAGCCCGTGCGCATCAGCGCGATGCAGCCCCGTAAGGGTTCAATCTAACCAATTCGTGATCTACATTGCGTGGATGGACGACCACACCACCGACCAGACCCGCAAGCCCCGTGCCGATGCCGTGCGCAATCGCGAGCGCGTGCTCGAGGCGGCCAAGGCCGTGTTCAACGCGGGTGGTCCGGAGGCGAGCCTGGAGGCGGTGGCAAAACGCGCCGGCGTTGGCATCGGCACGCTCTATCGGCATTTCCCGACCCGCGAGGATTTGTTCGAGGCGGTGTACCGGCGCGAGGTCGAGCAGCTCAGCGAGCTCGCCGAGCAGTTGAAGAACGCCAGTGACCCGGTCGACGCGCTCAGGCGCTGGCTGCGCTCAGGAGTCGAATTCGTTGCCACCAAGAAGGGCATGGTGGCAGCCTTGGCACTCGCGGTGCAGAGCGGGTCGGAGTTGCATGCCTTTTCCTTTGAGCGCCTGACCAAGGCGATCGGCTCGCTGCTCGATCGCGCAGCCGCGGCCGGCGCGATGCGCGCGGACGTCAGTCCCGAGGACTTGCTGCGCGCGTTCTTTGGCATGTGCTACATGCACGACCAGCCCGGCTGGCAATCCTCGGTGCTGCGGATGCTCGACGTGTTCGTTGACGGTTTGCGGGTGCAGCCTGCCATGAAAGCCAAGGTCCGCGCGTCCGCCAAGCCTGCGAAGCCGGCTGCAAAGCGGAAGCGATAGCCCTCGAGATGTGCTAGGATCGGCGCCGCCGGGATTTCAACGCGGAGCTTGTCATGCGCATCGCCGCCTTGCTGGTCTTTCTCAGTGTCGCCTTCGGTCCCATCTCAGCGCGCGCCGACGATGTCGCGACGGCACAGAGTATCATCCGCGCCCAGGAGCAGGCATTCGGCCGTGACGACGCGCGCGGGGCCTATTCCTACGCCGCTCCTGCGATCCAGGAGATCTTCCCCGCGCCCGACATCTTCATGTCCATGGTGCAAAACGGCTATCCGCCGGTGTACCGGCACAAGAGCTTTGAATTTGGCGGCAGCAAGAGCGAGGGCAGCCGGATTGCCCAGCACGTCCATATCATCGATGCCAATGGCGAGGCCTGGGAAGCGCTCTACACGCTGGAGCAGCAACCGGACGGCAGCTACAAGATCACGGGTTGTTCGCTGCTGAAGGTGGGACAGGCAGTCTAGGTCGCAAAACCCGGACCGGTCCTGACTGCATTGATCCGCGAGCGGATCAGCAGCGTCAAGACGATGCCGATATTGAGCGCGTTCCACGCCACGCCGTTGGCGAACGCCGCCGCGTAGGAACCTGTCGCGTCGAAGATGACGCCCGAGACCCAGCCGCCGAAGGACATGCCGAACACGGACGCGAAGATCACGATGCCGACGCGGGTTGCGGCCTCGCTCGCCGGCATCGCCTCGCGTACGATGATGGCATAGCTCGGAACGATCCCGCCCTGGAACAGGCCGAACATCGCTGAGATCAAATAGAGCGAGGTCAGGCCGTCGAAGAACAGATAGAACACGAGTGCGAAGCCTTGCGCCACCGCACCGATCAGCAGTGTGGGGATGCCGCCGATCTTGTCGGCGAGGTAGCCCGAGCCGATCCGGCTGACGATGCCGCAGGCCATCATCAGCGACAGCATCTCGGCGCCGCGCGCCACGCCATATCCGAGATCGCCGCAATAGGCGACGATATGCACCTGCGGCATTGCCATGGCGACGCAGCAGGAAATGCTGGCGATCGAGAGCAGCACCGTCAGCGTGTTGGTCGAGAGCTTGAGGTCGACCCGCGGCGGCGCTGCATTGGCATGATCGTGAACCTTGTCGTCGCCCATCTGCGCGCGCAGGACCAGCACCAGGATGGTCATCAGGCTGACGCAGACGAGGCCGATGCCGATATGAGTGAAGCGCCAGCCGATCGTCTGCATGCCCGTGCTCACGAGCGGCGGCCACATCGTGCCGGCGACATAATTGCCGCTGGCGACGATCGTCACGGCCAGGCCGCGATAGCGCTCGAACCAGTGCGAGGCCTCCGCCATCAGCGGCGCAAAGGTCGCCGACGTGCCGAGCCCGATCAGGAAATACGCCGCCACGAACTGCCAGAGCTGGGTCGACAGACCCGCCAGCACATTGGCGACCCCGAGGAAGGCAATGCTGATCGCCATAGCCGCCACGATGCCGAAGCGGTCGGTGATCCTGCCGGCGATGACGCCGCCAAGCCCGAAACCGAACATCATCAGGGTGAAAGCCAGCGACACCGCGCCGCGCGTGGCGGAGAATTCGGCTTGCACCGCGGGAATCATGACGACGATCGCCCACATGCCGACGCCGCCGATCGAGCCGATCAGAAGCGCAATGACGAGGCGCATCCAGGCCTGACGCGAATCAGGGGTGAATGCTTCGGGTGTTTGTCCTGACTGATTTGGTGCGTGCACGGGCGGGACCATGGCCCGCGGATCACCACAGGGTCAACCATTGTGGCGCGATATTGGGCATGCACGGTGCACTGCGGTAAGATGGAGCTTGGCGAACGCGCGTTTTGTCATTATTTTGCAAATCAGCGCATGCAACACGGCGGCGCGGAGAGCATGTCGGCGGAATGTTGCTGCGATTGACACGATCGATGCGGATCAAGGTGGGGCGCTTCATTGCCTTCGCCTATCTGTTCTGCGTGATCGCGCCGGCCGCAAGCCTCGCCTGGGGTAGCGCTCCAGCACCGTGCCTCGACGACGCGCTTCTCGCCGACCGCGTGCCGGTGCATCACCAGATGCAGGCCGGCCACACGCATGACGGCGCCTCGCATGACCACGCCAGGCCGCATGCGCATCATCAGGGCGCCGCGCAGGACGCGCCCCCCACCCCTCATCATCACGGCGGCAAGGGTACGGCGGGACCGTGCTGCGCGATGATGTGCGTGAGCGCGCTGCCGGCCGACCTGCCCAGCGTCGCAAAGTCGCTTCAGCCGGTTTCCGCCTGCTCGCCCGAGATCGTGGCCAGCCTGCACAGCGCGGCGCCGCCCCTGCACTACCGCCCTCCGATCGCCTGATCTGACGCGCGACGACGTCAGGCCGAGCGCGCATCCGCGCGCGCGCACCTGTGGTCTCCAGACAGATCAGGGATGACTCATGCTTACGCTTTCCGGGGCGAAGTCCGCCGCTGCATCCGCGGCGCGGGGACGACACTTTCGATTCAATTGGCCGCTGCTGGCCGCGACGGCCTTGGCGTTGTCCGGCTGCATGCCGGCAACGATACAAGTCGCTGGCGCTGATCCTGCCGATCCCGCGGCCAAGATCGCGCGCGCCGGCTATCGTTCGACGATTGCGCCCTACACCAGCCTGCGGCCCGCGACGCCGGCACCATGGCGCGAGCGCAACGAGAGCGTCGCGCCGCAGCTCAAGCAAGACCGGTAGGAGCGCGCCATGACACATCGTCTCGCGCTAAGCCTGCTCGGTCTCACCTCGTTTGGACTTGCAGGCTGCGCCGCCTTCTCGCCCGACAGCGGCATGAAGGCCGTCTCGGAACTGACGAGCCAGACCATCAACAAGGATGTCGCCTTTGTGCGAACAACCGAAGGAGCCGGCGCCGTCGACGCGCGCGGTCGCCAGCTGCTGTCGCGAACACTCAGCATCGAGACCGCCGTGCAGATCGCACTGCTCAACAACAAGGGGCTTCAGGCCGCTTATAACGAGCTGGCGCTGGCCGAGACCGATCTCGTCGAGCAGAGCCTGCCGCCCAATCCCGTGTTCTCGGTCTCCCGGATCTCGGGCAACGGCGCCAGCGAAATCGAGCGTCAAATTGTCGGCGACATCCTCGCGCTCGCCACCCTGCCGTTCCGCTCGGAAATCGCCCGCGACCGTTTCCGCCAGGCGCAATTGCGCGCAAGCCTGGCGACGTTGCGGCTTGCCGCCGATGTCCGCCGCGCTTATTGGCGCGCCGTTGGCGGCAACGAGATGGTGGCGTTGCTGACGGATGCGAAGGCGACGGCGGAATCAACCGCGCAGCTCGCGGTCAAGCTCGGCGAAACTGGCTCGATCAACAAGCTCGATCAGGCCCGAGAACAGGTGTTTTACGCCGAAACCACCGCCGACCTCGCCACCGCGCGACAGACGGCGACGAGCGCGCGCGAAAAGCTGGCGCGCCTGATGGGGCTGTGGGACGGCGGCCTCGACTTCCGGCTGCCCAATCAACTGCCGCCGCTGCCACGCCGGCCGCAGGCTTTGCCGTCGATCGAAGCCGACGCGGTCGCCCATCGCATCGACCTGCAGATCGCGCGGCTCGAGCTGAGCGCGCTCGCAAAGTCGCTGAACCTCACGGAGGCGACGCGCTTCGTGACCCTGCTCGATCTCGCCGGCATCTCCCGCCGCACCCGGGATCCGGAAGGCGCGCCGTTCCGCGAGCGCGGCTTCGACGTGCAGTTCCAGATCCCGATCTTCGACGGCGGCGAGGTGCGGGTGCGGCAGGCGGCGGAGACCTACAATTTCGCCTTCAACCGGCTGACCGAGCGCGCCGTGAATGTACGCTCCGAGGCACGCGATGCTTATCGGGTCTATCGCTCCGGCTACGACATCGCCAGCCATTATCAGCGCGAGATCATCCCCTTGCGAAAAATCATCACCGAGGAGATGCAGCTCCGCTTCTCCAGCATGCAGGTCGATATCTTCGCGCTGCTCACCGAGGCGCGGCAGCGGCTCGCGTCGCTGCGCGGTGCAATCGATGCCAGGCAAAGATTTTTCCTTGCCCAATCCGACTTGCAGACCGCCGTCAATGGCGGCGGCGCGCCTGCTGACGGCGACAATTCAACCACTCTCGCCGCGGCAGCGCCTGCCGATGGCGGTCACTGACATGGAGGCCAACATGTTTTCCCGCCGAGGATTTTTGGGTAGCGCCGCGCTCGCCGGCGCATCCGTCGTCAGCGGCCGCGCCCAGGCCGCCTCGATTCCGGAAGCCCCGCACATGGACAAGGTCGTGATGCAGCCGCCGCTGCACCCCGTCAGCGGGCCGGACTATCGACCCGTCGTCACGCTGAACGGCTGGTCGCTGCCGTTCCGGATGAACGGCGACTGGAAGGAATTCCATCTCGTTGCCGAGCCCGTGGTGCGCGAATTCGCCGAGGGCATGAAGGTGAATTTGTGGGGCTATAACGGCCAGTCACCGGGCCCGACGATCGAGGCCGTCGAGGGCGACAAGGTCCGCATCTTCGTGACCAACAGGCTGCCCGAATACACCACCGTGCACTGGCACGGCATGATCATTCCCAGCGGCATGGACGGTGTCGGCGGACTTACCCAGCCGCACATCCAGCCGGGAAAAACCTTCGTCTACGAGTTCGAGATGAGGAAGAGCGGGACCTTCATGTACCATCCGCATTCGGACGAGATGGTGCAGATGGCGATGGGCATGATGGGCATGGTCGTCGTGCATCCGCGCGACCCGAGCTTTCGGGCCGTGGACCGCGACTTCGTCTTCGTCATGAGCACCTATCGCGTCGATCCCGGCACTTATCTGCCGAAGGTCAACGAGATGACCGACTTCAACATGTGGACCTGGAATGCGCGGGTGTTTCCCGGCATCGATCCGCTGCCGGTCAGGCTCGGCGACAAGGTGCGCGTGCGCATCGGCAATCTCAGCATGACCAACCATCCGATCCATTTGCACGGCCACAGCTTTGCGGTGACCTGCACCGACGGCGGCTGGATTCCGGAGAGCGCGCAATATCCGGAGACGACGACGGACGTACCGGTCGGCGCTGTCAGGGTGTTCGACGTGCTCGCCGACAACCCCGGCGACTGGGCGTTCCACTGCCACAAGTCGCATCACACCATGAATGCGATGGGACACGACATGCGCAATATGATCGGGGTGTCGCGCAAGGATCTCGTCAAGGCGGTCGGCAAGCTCGCGCCTGACGGCATGGCGATGGGCTCGACCGGCATGGCGATGGGCAACATGGAGATGCCCGCGCCCGACAACACGCTGCCGATGATGACCGGCACCGGTCAGTTCGGCCCGATCGAGATGGGCGGCATGTTCACGGTGATGAAGATCCGCGAAGGCCTCGCGCGGGACGATTATCGCGATCCCGGCCCCTACCAATTCCCGCAGGGCACCGTCGCCTACGAGGTCACGCCGCCGGCCCCGGAGCCCGTGCGGCAACAACCAGGCGGACCGCCGATGAAGAACATGAAGATGTGAGCGTTTCGATGAACCACCACCAACTGGAGCTACCAATGAAGACGACGATCAAGCTCGGTCTCGCGCTGGCCGCGCTTTCCACCGCGCCGGCCTTGGCCCACGACCAGCACGGGCACGGCACCTTTTCGGCCGGCGAGCCCGGCGATCCCAAAAAGCCCGCGCGCACCATCGAGATCCTGCTGAACGAGATGGACTATGCCCCCGCCAGGATCGAGGTCAAACGCGGCGAGCAGATTCGCTTCGTGCTGCGCAATGTCGGTAAGGAGGACCATGAATTCCTGCTCGCCACCACAAAGGAGAATCTCGCGCATGCGGTGGAGATGAAGAAGCACCCGCACATGGAGCATGACGATCCCAACGGGGTCAGGCTCGCGCCGAGCAAGACAGCCGAGATCCTCTGGAAGTTCAGCAAGGCCGGCACGTTCGAATTTTCCTGCCTGATTCCCGACCACCGCGACTACGGCATGGTCGGCCACGTCACCGTGAAGTAACGCAAGGGAGGCTCCCATGAACCGCATCATCCGTATCGCCGCCGCGCTGGCGCTGGCCGTCGGCCTTGCCACAGGTGCCCTGGCAGCCCAGGGCGCCGCGATCAGCGGCGAGGTCAAGAAGATCGACGAGGGCGCCGGCAAGATCACGCTCAAGCACGGGCCCGCGAAGAACCTCGGCATGGATGAACCCATGACCATGATCTACCGCGTCAAGGACCCGGCCGTGCTCAAGCAGGTGAAGGTCGGCGACAAGGTGACTTTCGAAGCCGAAGAGGCGACTTCGGGCTATACGGTGACCCGGATGGAGAAGGCGAAGTAGGGCCACTTCCTCCGTCCGCCGATATCGGCCCCAGACGCTTCCACAAATCATGGCCGGGCTCGTCCCGGCCATCCACGCCTTCGGCGGGACAAGCCGGGCATGACGACTGCTTGCCTGCCAGATGGCCGAAATACCCCGGTCAGCCCCCATGCCGCACCCTTTATTAACCCTTTGCTAACCATACACCCGGCAAGAATTGCCCAGTGGAGTCGAGTGTCGTCAGCCGCGTAGAACGGGAGCTCCCGTGGACGCCAGTGCGGTGCCTCACTTTCGGAACGGCGGCCCCTCGGCCGCCGCGCAGACATTTGGGGCGCGCGGACGGCAGTCGCGCGGAGGGGCAGCTACCATGGTCGACGTCACCGCAGGACAGGGCGTAGGCAGCACGAACGCCGGTTTCCCGACCCTTGCCGAAGTCGGCAACATCCTCAAGCGCGGCGATATCGCGCTCGCGCTCGGCGTTCTCACCATCCTGGTGGTGCTGATCCTTCCGCTGCCTGCGATAGTGCTGGACCTGTTCCTGGCGATTTCGATCACACTCTCGATCCTGATCCTGATGACGTCGCTGTTCATCCAGGCGCCGCTGGAATTCTCCGCTTTTCCGACCGTTCTGCTGATCTCGACCATGCTGCGGCTGTCGCTCAACATGGCCTCGACCCGCCTGATCCTGTCGCACGGGCACGAGGGCACGGATGCCGCCGGTCACGTCATCGAAGCCTTCGGCAGCTTCGTGATGGGCGGCAATTTCGTCATCGGCATCATCGTCTTCGCCATCCTGATCATCGTCAACTTCGTCGTCATCACCAAGGGTTCGGGCCGTATCGCCGAAGTCGCGGCACGCTTCCACCTCGACGCCATGCCCGGCAAGCAGATGGCGATCGACGCCGACCTCTCCGCCGGCCTGATCGACGAGACGGTCGCCAAGCAGCGGCGCAAGGATTTGGAGGACGAGAGCGGCTTCTTCGGCGCCATGGACGGTGCCTCCAAATTCGTCCGCGGCGATGCCATCGCCGGCCTCCTGATCGTCTTCATCAACGTCGTCGGCGGCATGATCATCGGCGTGGCGCAGCAGGGTCTGTCCTTTGCCGATGCCGGCCGCAGCTACACGCTGCTGACCGTCGGTGACGGCCTCGTCACCCAGGTGCCGGCGCTGATCGTTTCGACCGCGGCCGGCCTGCTCGTCTCCAAGGCCGGCGTGTCCGGCGCCGCCGACAAGGCGTTGATGAAGCAGTTCTCCGGATATCCGCAGGCGCTCGCGATGTCCGCGGCGGTCATGCTGGTGCTGGCGGCCCTGCCGGGCATCCCGACCCTTCCCTTCCTGGCGCTCGGCTCCGGCGCCGGTGCGCTCGCCTGGCACGCCCGCAACCGCAACCGGGCGACTGCCAGGGCTGAGGAAGTCGCGAAGACCGCACCTGCGCCGGGAACGCCGGGCGCAGCCGGCTCCGCTGCGGCGGAGGAGCCGATCTCCGCGGCGTTGAAGATGGACGATCTCAAGATCGAGCTCGGCTATGCCCTGCTGCCGCTGGTCAACGGCCCCGACGGCACCGATCGCCTCACCGAGCAGATCAAGGCGCTGCGCCGCTCGCTCGCGATCGAGATGGGTTTTGTGATGCCCGCCGTGCGCATCCTCGACAACGTCCAGCTCGAAGCCAACACCTACATCATCAAGATCAAGGAGGTCGACGCCGGCACCGGCAAGATCTGGCCGAACCAGTTCATGGTCATGGACCCCGGCGGCAGCCAGGTGCAGGTGCCCGGCATCCACACCACCGAGCCGACCTTCGGCCTGCCCGCGACCTGGGTCGATGCCAGCCTCAAGGAGGAGGCCTCGCTCAAGGGCTATACCGTCGTCGACGCCGCGACCGTGCTCTCGACCCACCTCACCGAGCTGCTCAAGGCCAACATGTCGGACCTGCTCTCCTATGGCGAGGTGCAGAAGCTGCTCAAGGAGCTGCCGAAGGAGCAGGGCGAGCTGGTCAAGGACATCGTGCCCGGACAGGTCACCGTCTCCGGCATCCAGCGCGTGCTGCAGCTGCTGCTCGCCGAGCGCATCTCGATCCGCGACCTCTCGACCATCCTCGAAGGCATCGCCGACTCGCTCGCGTTCTCGCGCAATCCGGCCACCATGGTCGAGCACGTCCGCGCCCGCCTGGCGCGGCAGATCTGTGCGCAGAACACCTCTTACAGCGGCTACCTGCCGCTGATCGCGCTGTCGGCGCGGTGGGAACAAGCCTTTGCCGAATCCATTATCGGCCAGGGCGAGGAGCGCAGCCTCGCGATGCAGCCCTCGAAGCTGTCGGAGTTCATGACCGGCGTGCGCGAGGCCTTCGAGCGCGCGGCGCGTGAAGGCGAGGCCCCGGTGCTGGTCACCTCTGCGGCAATTCGTCCCTTCGTGCGCTCCCTGGTCGAGCGGTTCCGGGCCCAGACGACCGTGCTGTCGCAGGCTGAAATCCACCCTAGGGCCAGGTTGAAAACGGTCGGAAGCATCTGATTTGCCTTAAGAAGCCGTGTGTTTTTTGGCCACAGGCAAATGGTTTTTCAGGTTTTGGCGCCTTGCCGATCGACAGCGGGCAAGGCGCTTGGCAGACACATTACAGCTTTGAAATAATTGCTAAATTGCACGATCAAGGGTCGTTTCTGATCGCGGCTTCTCACGTCCTGTCACGCCCTTGTGATCGCCTCTTGGGAACGAATCCCCCCAGTACTAGGTTGTTGGGCACCGGAAGCATGAACCTGCCCAAGCACGCAGGCGACTACTTCGGGTAGATGGCGGCAGGAGCCTTCCATGAACCACTCGATTTACAGCGCAGATCGCTCGACCCACCTCAAGATCGTGGTTGTCGCGCTCGTTGCCGGCATCACGGTGGCGGGTCTCGGGATCACCGCGCGTACGAGTTCAGATGAAGGCCTGACCCAGACCGCTCGCGTCATGAAGGCGGGCAAGCCGATCGCTATCACCAGCTCGAACGTTTCCCTCGTTCGCTAAGGAGATTTGAGTTTCAGGAATTCACGCGGCTCTTTATCAGCCCCCCAAAGTCGCCACGTGGATATGTAGACGACCCCAACCCCAAGTCGACTACAGAAAGCGCCCGCCCCCCACGGGCGCTTTCTCATGTCTGGGGTATGTCGTCACCGTGAGCGCACGCGCGTCCAGCTCCGTCATTGCGAGGAGCTCTTGCGACGAAGCAATCCAGAACCCATCCGCAGAGACATTCTGGATTTGCTTCGCTACGCTCGCAATGACGAAGAAAAACGTACCGCCGTCATCCCGCAACGGCACCGATACTACCGCGTCCCATAAGTCGGCGGCGGCGCCTGCACGGTTGGCGCAGCAGCCGCGAACAGCTCGTCCTTGCGTCCCGAGAGCGGCGGATAGATGCGCTTGCGGTTGATCGTCTGCTTGGTTGCCTTCGCGGCCGCGCCGGTGGCGCGGACTTCGCGGTCCCACCCTTCCGTGTAGAGCGCGCCCCAGCCGCCGAGATCGAGCACGGTCACGTACCAGTCGATCCGCAGCGGCAGCATCGGCAGGCCCGCGAGATCGGCGACCACATTGTGGCCGGCGAAGCGGCCCATGGGACGCGCGAACTGGCAGGACATCACGGTTGGATGCAAGCCGTCGACCACGCTCGAGGCGACGTCGCCGGCCGCGAACACGCCGCCGACATCCGCGACCCGCATCATGGGATCGACCAGAAGCCGCCCAAGGCGATCGCGTGCGTCCGGGAAGCTCGCCGCCAAAGGGCTCGCGCGCATCCCGGCACACCAGATCACCGTCCGTGTCGGAATGAACTCGCCCGAGCTCAGGCGCAGGCCGGCGGCCTCGACGGAGACGACGCGGACGCCAAGCCGTGTCTCGACGTCGAGCGCGGCCAACGCCGTATCAATGACGGGACGTGCATGTGCGCCGATCGTGGCGCCCACCACCGGATTGGGATCGACCAGGATGATGCGGCGGCTGCCGGTAATGCCGGCGCGCGCCAGCCTGTCGGGCATCTCGGCCGCGACCTCGATACCGGTGAAGCCGGCGCCGACCACGACGATCGTCGAGCGCCCCGGCGAAGGCGCGCTGCGTCCGAGCGAATTGAGATGATCCTCGAGGCGGAGCGCTGCTGCATAAGTGTCGACATCGAAAGCATGCTCGGCAAGGCCGGGAATGTCCGGACGCATCACTTCGCTGCCGAGCGCCAGCACCAGCCGGTCATAAGCCAGCGTCTCGTCGCCGCCATCCGTCACCAGCGAAATCTCGCGCCGTACCGGATCGATGGCTTCGACCTCGCCGATCCCGTGACTGACGCCGATCGGATCGAGCAGCTGCGGCAGCGGAAGCGCGACCTCGCTGAGGTCGGCCTCGTAATTGCGGACGCGGATGTTGTGATAGGGATTGCGATCGATGACACGAATCTCGATGTCACCGCCGGCCGCGCCGATCTCCTCGCGCTTGCGTGCGGCACCGATGGCCGCCCACAGACCTGCAAACCCGGCGCCGAGCACGACGATACGCGCCATGTCCGTTGACTGCATTTCCCAAGAGAGCGACGACGAAGCGACGAACGATCAGGCGGTCTGACCGCGCAGACAGATATAACTCATCCAGCCCGGCGGACCAACTGCGGTGGCACCGGCGCGCCGCACAAATTCTCGGCGCGGCTCAGGCCTCGCGCAGTTCCGACGGCGTCGCGGCAAAGCGCTTGCGGAAGGCGCGGTTGAAATAGGACAGATCGGAGAAGCCTGACGAATGCGCGATGTCGCTGATCTTGCGGGTCCTGGCGCGGGGATCACTGAGCAGCTTGCGCGCCTGCAGCAGGCGCTGTTCCAGCACGAACTCGGTGAAGGTCGTTCCGGCCTGCTCGAACAGACGCTGTGCCTGGCGCGGGCTCAAGCCGGAGCGCGTGGCAATCTCGGACAGGCAGAGATCGTTGCGGCCAAGCGCAGCCATCACGTCGGCGCGCATGAGATCGAGACGGGCCGCCGCATGACCTCGCCCGCGCGCGAGACTTGCATGTTCGGCGTCGGTGCCGAGCAGCAGGCCGACGAGATCGACCATGTGCTGCGCGGTGAGGCGCTGGCCGACGGCATCGAGATGCGGCGCATGATGGGCGGCAAGGGAGTGGTAGCGCAAGATCGTCTCGGCGAGCGCGCCGTCCGAGAGCACTTGCGACAGCTTGTCCTCGGCGCGCGGATTGATCTCGAGCAGCGCGCGGCGCGGCATGCGGATGGTGGTGAAGCGATCTTCCTCGGTGTGGCCGACGGTGCCGGTGATGCCCATGTCGACGAGCACCATTTGCGCGGGCGCAAGCTCCACGGCATGGCCGTTCTGCCCGACGCGGACGAGGCCCGCATGCGCGGCGATCAGGACGAGATCGTCGCTACCGTCGGCAAGGTGGCTCTGGGTACGTGAATATTGTGCGGAGGCGCCTTCGGGAATGGCGAGCGCGATATTGTCGACCACGCTGACCTGGAGCCGGCAATCGATGCTGTCGCCCCGGCTCGGCCCAATATCCAGGCCACAGGCCCCGAAAATCCGCTCGCGCCAATGTTCGAAGGCCGGACCGTGTGGCAGCCCCGCATATTGGTGAATGAAGATGCCCGACGTTTTCGCTGCATCCATCTGATTTCTCGCCCCTCTCCGGCACCATGATTGGGGGGCGCCGACTGCAAATTCCGGGCATTTGACGCCGCGAAACGCGGAGAGGTTCAAATCGGGGGCGGATTCGGCGGAATTTGTCGGAAGACGACGGCGGGACGGACCGTGGCGACAGAACCGATCAGGCATTGCCACCACATGTTGAAGCGTCCAATGCCCCCCGGGGTCGTCCTGGACAAGCGAACAGAGCGAGCGCCGATCCAGGACCCATTACCTCGGGGATTGAGTGGTTGCTCACCCGTGTTGCCAGCGCTCACTCTTGCAACAAGCTCTTGGGGCAATGGGTCCTGGCTTTCGCCAGGACGACAATGGAAACCTACTTCTTCGCGGGCGCCTGCGGCTGTGACGGCGGCACGGTTTCGATCAGCTTGCCGGAAAACACCGGCGCCGAGGTCGGCTGGCCGTTGGGCGAACCGCCCGCCTGCTCGAGCGTGACGGCGTAGGTCGCGCCGTTGACGACGTCGGCATCGTACGAGCCGAGCACCGGTCGTGCGGTGAAATCGCCGGCGCCGATCACGCCGAGCGAACGCGGACGCGGCAGCTTGTCGGAGATCAGCCAGAGCTCGAAACTCTTGCCGGGCTCCGGTGTCGCGCCCACTTTACGCACCGTAAAGTTCTTGGTCGCGCCGTCGATGGTGAGGATGAAGGCGGGACCTCCGCCCTGGCCCTGCAACAGGGCGACATATTGCGACGACGCCGGGAGCGGCGCCGGTGTCTTCACCTCGACGGTCTGGATGCGCGGTGCCGGTCGCAAGCCGCCCGGCAGCGCGTCGGGCAGGAAGATCTGAAGCGACAGCGTCACGAGCAGCGCGGCCGCGAGCGCGCCGACGGCGGATGCGATGGTGCGCCAGCGCTTCACGCGGCCCTCGAGCCGGATCACGTTGCTGTTGTCGGCAACCGGCGGCGGTGGCGCACGCGCGACCTCCGGGTCCGGCGCGTGGACCTGCGGCATGAATATCGGCACGACGTCGGGAATCGCATCGGTCTCAAGTCGCGCCGCGGCAGGCTGCTCCGCTTCAGGAGGCTGCGGCGCCGGCTGCATATTCTCCGACGGCACCTGCGGAGGCACGGTCTCGGGCGAGGAATATTCCGGCACAGGTGGCGGCGGCGCTGCGTCCGGCAGTGCTGGCGGATCCTGCGCAAAGCCCGTCCGCGCGAGCTCGGACCTGATGTTCTCCCACACGATCGGACGCGGCTCGATCGAGCCGACCATCTGGTTGAGGACGCCGAGCCGGAATGCCCACGCCTGCACGACATCGGCGAACGCCTTGTCCACCGCCATCATTGTCTCGACCTGCGCGCGCTCGCCGGCGTCGAGCGTGCCGAGCGCATATTCCGCGGCGAGCGCGATATGGTCCTCCGTATAGGCCATCACTTGCGGTCCAGACCCACCCTCACCGTATGAGCTCCCGTAGCCCGAATCTCATAGCCCGAGACATTCGCGAATATCCATCATGCTGCGCCGAAGCCACGTCTTCACCGTGTTGACGGGCGCCGCGAATTTCTCCGCCAATTGCTCGCGGCTCCAGCCGTTGTAATAGGCGAGAAGCACGAGCCTCTGACGGTCCGGCTCGAGCCGGCCGATACATTCCAGCAGCCGCTTCAATTCCTCGGTCATCTCCCTCCGCGCCAGCGGATCGGGGCTGTCGCTTGCGACTTCCATCGCCTGGGGCTCTTCCTCGATGGAGACTTCCGTCTTCTTGCGCACGATGTCGATGGCGCGGTTGCGCGCGATCGACGCCATCCATGTGATCGGCGACGCGAGAGCGGGATTGAACTGGCCGGCGCTGTTCCAGATCTTGACGTAGGTCTCCTGAATGACCTCCTCTGCGAGATCCTGTCGGCGCAAGATACGGAGCACGACGCCATAGAGTTTCGCGCGCGTGGCGACGTAGAGGCGCTCGAACGCGGCCTGATCGCCCTGCGCCATCGCCCCAATCAGCCCGACCAGCTCTGCTGGCGTCAGCATTCAGCCCCCCAATGCGCGGCCCGTCGCATTCCGCGCAGGCGCTGGCACTCCGCCACCATAGCGCGCGACAAAGCCGACCACCAAGGGGGCGCGGCGCCACACTGTGGACAGGGCATGCGAAAACCCGGACCTTGGGGTCCGGGTTCTGCAAATTCTCGCAGGTCTGGCGGCTAGCGTCTCAGGCGACGGCGCCCATGCGGGCACGCATCAGGCCGATGCTGTCGAGATCGGCCTGCTCGCGGGCGTTTTCCTCGGCGCGTTCGCGGGCCTGATCGCGCTCGTCGAGGAGCTCGACCTTCTTCAGCTCCTCGAAGGCTTCGGCCAGCGCAGCCTTGGCTTCGTCGAGCTGGCCCTTCAGCTCGTCGGCCGAGCGGGTCAGGTTCTCGCGACGCTGGATGGCCGCCTTGGCGTAGGTCGGATAGGCGAAGTGCGAGGGATCGTTGATCCCGGCGCGCTCCTGCTCGGTCGAGATCTCGCGTTCAAGATCGGTCGACATCCGCTGGAAGTCGGCGATCATGGTCTCGATCTGGGTGACCCGGCGGCGCTTCTCGTCGACCTGAAATTTCTTCAGGCGGATGAGTGTATCACGTGACTTCATCGACTCGTACTCCCCAGAAGTCCCTTGGCTGCACGTGGGACAACACCGGTCTCCCCACAGGCCCGAATGGGGCCAAGACCGGCTCTACTACTCTGTGGGATGGGATGATGACGGGACAAAGTTAGCGTTCCGTTTCCAAATCACCAAGGATTTGCGCCAACTGGCGGTAGCCGTCCGCCAGCGATGCATTTTCATCCTTGCGCTGGCGCAGGAAGGCCTCCAGCGGCTCGTGCAGGCGGATCGCCTCGTCGACCTCGGGGCTGGAGCCGGCGCGGTAGGCGCCCAGACGGATCAATTCTTCCATGTCGGCATAGGTCGCCATCACCGCCCGCGCCTTCTGGATGGTCGGCCAGAACTGCGGGTCGGCCGATTTCGGCATGGTGCGGGAGATGGATTTGAGGATGTTGATGGCGGGGTAGCGGCCGCGCTCGGCGATCGAGCGCTGCATCACGATGTGTCCGTCGAGGATGCCGCGGACGGCATCCGCAATCGGCTCGTTATGGTCATCGCCATCGACCAGCACCGTGAAGATCGCGGTGATGGCGCCCTCCCCGAGGCCCGGACCGGCGCGCTCCAGAAGCTTCGGCAGCTCGGTGAACACGGTCGGCGTGTAGCCCTTGGCGGTCGGCGGCTCGCCAGCGGACAGGCCGATCTCGCGCTGGGCCATGGCAAAGCGCGTCACCGAATCCATCAGGCAGAGGACGTCCTGCTCCTCGTCGCGAAAATACTCGGCGACCGCAAGCGTCAGATAGGCGGCCTGGCGGCGCATCAGCGCCGGCTCGTCGGAGGTCGCGACCACGACCACGGAACGGGCCAGGCCCTCCTCGCCAAGGTCGTCCTGCAAGAATTCCTGCACCTCGCGGCCGCGTTCGCCGATCAGCCCGATGACGCTGACGGCGGCATCGACGTTGCGCGCAAGCATCGACAGCAGCACCGACTTGCCGACGCCGGAGCCTGCGAAGATGCCCATGCGCTGGCCGCGGCAACAGGTCAGAAAGGTGTTCATCGCGCGCACGCCGAGATCGAGCGGCGCGCCGACGCGCTTGCGCGAGTGCGCCGGCGGCGGCGAATTGCGGTACGGCATCGGCGCCGGGCCCTGCGGCAGCGGCCCCTTGCCGTCGATCGGCTCCCCCAGCGCATTGACGACGCGGCCGAGCCAGGCCGCGCAAGGCCGCACCTGATTTGCGGCATTGGCGATGACGGCCTTGCAGCCGCGCCGTACGCCGTCCAGACCGGCGAACGGCATCACGACGGCGTTGTTGCCGGAGAAGCCGATCACCTCGCAGGGGATGGAACGGTTGCCGCCGGTCTCGATCACGAGCCGCGCGCCGACCGACATCGCATGGATCGGACCGGCGACCTCGACCATCAGGCCGCGCACGCCGACCACACGGCCATAAATATTGATGCCGTCAATGTCGCCGATCTGTTCGGCAAGAGCCTTCACAAGAGGGCCTTCATGAGGTGATCGCCTTCATAATCCGGGGTTTCGTGGCGAGAACCTTAAGTTTCGCCATATTTCTGAACGGCGCTTAACTTCGTGTTTACCCGCATCGTTAATCATTGCGTCACTGTCTTTGTGACTGAGCGTGGCTCCCCTTCAGAAGAAGGCTGAGTCGCGGGAGTCGGTTAGGCCCGTCTCTTAAAGTGGAACTTGAACGCAACCGGATAACGAAAGCTGCTTCGCACACAAGACCTTAGGGCGATTCGACGAAAATTGCATCTACAGGGCTTGCGTTCCAGAATCAGAATTTGTTAACCATCTGTTGTCAGGATCCGAATCAGTTGTTCAAAGGCGTTTTGTTGTGTGCCGCGAATGCGGCCGACCTGACGCCCAGGAGCGGCGACTATGGGGAACTGGCATGCGCGTTTTGCTGATTGAAGATGACAGCGCCGTCGCGCAGTCGATCGAGCTGATGTTGAAGTCTGAGAGCTTCAACGTCTACACGACCGATTTGGGGGAAGAAGGCGTCGATCTCGGTAAATTATACGATTACGACATTATCCTTCTCGACCTCAACCTGCCCGACATGTCCGGCTACGACGTGCTCAAGCAGCTTCGGGTCTCCAAGATCAAGACACCCATTCTGATCCTCTCCGGCCTCGCCGGCATCGAGGACAAGGTCAAGGGTCTCGGCGTCGGCGCCGACGACTACATGACCAAGCCCTTCCACAAGGACGAGCTGGTTGCCCGCATCCACGCGATCGTGCGCCGCTCCAAGGGCCATGCCCAGTCGGTGATCCAGACCGGCGACCTCGTCGTCAACCTCGACACCAAGACCGTGGAAGTCGGCGGTCAGCGCGTGCATCTGACCGGCAAGGAATACCAGATGCTGGAGCTGCTCTCGCTCCGCAAGGGCACGACCCTCACCAAGGAAATGTTCCTCAACCACCTCTATGGCGGCATGGACGAGCCCGAGCTGAAGATCATCGACGTCTTCATCTGCAAGCTCCGCAAGAAGCTCGCCAATGCCTCCGAAGGCCGCAACTTCATCGAGACCGTGTGGGGCCGCGGCTACGTGCTGCGCGAGCCGCACGAGGTCGAAGAGCGCATCCCCGCCTGATCCTGGGTTTTACCCGCGAGCCCTTCGGGGCTTGCTCCTCCCAGCCTGGACCCCGCCGCAAATGGCGGGGTTTTGTTTTTTGGGGACGCGAACGGGGCCTCATCGTCCTTGCGCCGTTGAACCGCTATCCTTCCCCCGCCGACGAATGGTCGCTGCACGATGGGGGAACGATGATCCTGCAATCACTGGCCGGCCTGCCCGCCTTCCTGGTCTATTTCTGCACCGGGCTGATCGCGATCGTGGCGTACCTGTTCGTCTACACCCGCATCACGACGCATAACGAATTCCAGCTGATCCGCGACAACGATCCGGCTGCGGCGATCGCACTCGGCCTCAGCCTGCTCGGCTTCGTGGCGCCGCTTGTCAGCGCGATCGCGCATTCGGCCAATGTGCTGGACTGCCTGATCTGGGCGATGATCGCGCTGATCGTCCAGATCGTCGTGTTCTTCCTGGTGAGAGTGCCGGTGCCGAACCTGTCGGCGCGGATTGCCGCCGGCGAACTTGCAGCTGCCATCTGGCTCGGGCTGTCCTCGCTCGCCGCAGGCCTGCTCAACGCCGCCTGCATGATCTACTGACATGACCGACAAGCGCTCCAAAAAGGAGTTCGGCAAGCGCCGGCCGGCGGCCGGACCGCCGCCTGCACAACAGCCGGTGAAGCGCTCCGGCCATGTCGCGCTGCTGGTGATGGGCACGATCGCGGTCGGCACCACCGCCTACACACTGATGCCGCGGCAGAATTGCGAGCCCTCCCCTGCCGGCATGGACCCGGCGGTGCAAGCGAGCACCTCGTGCAGCAGCAGCCGCAGCTCCTCCAGCGGCGGCGGCAGTTCGTCGCGATCGAGTTTCTTCAGCAGCGACTCCTCGAGCCATTCCTCGTCCGGAACGTCGTCCGATTCAGGCTCCGGCGGCGTGAGCCGCGGCGGCTTCGGCTCGTTTGGCCATGGCTTCTCCGGCGGCGGCTGACCCATGCAACGCATCGTCTGCCCCGAGCGCGACGACTGGCGGCAGACCGCCGAACAATGCGGCTTCGCCTTCCACACCATCGACGGTGAGCGCTATTGGGACGAGCGCGCCTATTACGCCTTCACGCTCGACGAGATCGAGCGTGGCATCGAGGCGCCGACCGGCGAGATCGACGCGATGTGCCTGGAGCTCGCCGGCCGCGTGATCGGCGACGAGCGCCATCTGCAGCGCTTGAAGATACCGGAGGCGTTCTGGAGCCTGATCGCCGAGAGCTGGGCACGAGACGACCGCAGCCTCTATGGCCGGCTCGATCTGAAATTCGACGGCAAGGGACCGGCAAAGCTGCTCGAATACAACGCGGATACGCCGACCTCGATTTTCGAAGCCGCGGTCTTTCAATGGACCTGGCTCGAACAGGCGATCGAAAGGCGCATCATCCCGTCGCGGGCCGACCAGTTCAACTCCATCCACGAACGATTGATCGAAGCCTGGAAGCAGATTGCCGCTACCCGCCACGTCCATCTCACCGGCACCACGGGCAATGAGGAGGACGCCGGCACGCTCGCTTATCTCGAAGATACCGCGCGCCAGGCGGGACTGACGACCACGCTATTCGACATCGAGGCGATCGGCTGGCGCAATGATACCGGCGGCTTCGTCGATCTCGACGACCGCGACATCACGCTCGCCTTCAAGCTCTATCCCTGGGAATGGATGTTCCATGACGCCTTTGGCGCAAAGCTCAAGGATGCACAGACACGCTGGATCGAACCGCCGTGGAAGGCGGTGCTCTCCAACAAGAGCATCCTGCCGCTGCTATGGGAGATGTTTCCGAACCATCCCAATCTGCTACCGGCGTTCTTCGAGGACGATCCGCGGGCAGCCGAGCTCGGTAGCTCCTATGTGCGCAAGCCGCTGCTGTCGCGCGAAGGGGCCAATGTCACGCTGGTGTCTGGTGGAATGCCGCTCGACGAGCAGGCAGGCCCCTACGGCGCCGAAGGATTCGTGCGGCAGGCGCTCGCGCCGCTGCCGAATTTTTCCGGCTTCTATCCCGTGATCGGAAGCTGGCTGGTGGATCACGAACCCTGCGGCCTGTCGATCCGCGAGGACGAAAGCCCGATCACCGGCAACGGCTCGCGGTTTCTGCCGCATGCGATCTTGTGAGGTGCGCTCTTCATTCCTTCTCCCCTTGTGGGAGAAGGTGGCGCGAAGCGCCGGATGAGGGGTTCTATCCGCGAGTTCAAGTGTCGGTGGGCTCGCGGATAGAACCCCTCACCCGTCTCGCCGCTACGCGGCGAGCCACCCTCTTCCGCAAGGGGAGAGGGGAAGAACGCATCTCACCGCGCCGCTGCTACCTTCAATGACGGCGGCATCAATCCACCCATCGGGCGCCCGGAGCGCGTCGGATTGAGCTGATAGAGGCCACGACGATCGGCGATCGGGCGGAACGCGTCGGTAATTCCGACGACGGATTCGGCGGCGCCCAACAGCAGCGTGCCGTCGGCTTCCAAAACCTTCGCCATGCGCTCGAAGATCACGGCCTTGGTGTCCTGGTCGAAATAGATCAGCACATTGCGGCAGAAGATCACGTCGAACGTGCCGAGATGGGAGAAGTCCTGCAACAGATTGAGCTGGCGGAACTGCACCATCGCGCGAATGTCGGCATTGAGCTGCCAGACTTCGCCCGCTTGCGTGAAGTATTTCATCAGGTGCTGGATCGGCAGGCCGCGCTGCACCTCGAACTGGCTGTAAACGCCGGCCTTGGATTTCTCCAGTACCTCCTGCGACAGATCGGTGGCCACGATCTCGATGCGCCAGCCGGCGAAGGCTGCGCCCATCTCCTTCACGCACATCGCAATCGAATACGGCTCCTGTCCCGTCGACGACGCCGCCGACCAGATGCGCAGCGACTTGCGCGCCGCGCGCGCTCGAAGCAGTCCCGGCAGAATCGTTTCGCGCAAGTGATCGAACGGGATCTTGTCGCGGTAGAAGAAAGTCTCGTTGGTGGTCATCGCTTCGACCACATCGCTCGCAAGCCGTCCGTCGCCATTCCTGATCTTCAGCACGAGATCGGGAATCCCGGCGAGGCTCGCCTTGCGGGCCAGCGGCAGCAGCCGGCTCTCGACCAGATACTGCTTGTCCGGCGAGAGATCGAGGCCGGAGCGCTCTTTCAGGAACTTGCGTAGATAGTCGTAGTCAACAGGCGTCACGAACGGTCTCCCGCAAACAGGCGATTGACCCTGGCGCCGATCTGGTTGAGCGGCAGGATCGCCGCGCAGATGCCGGCATTGGCGGCTGCGCCCGGCATGCCCCAGACCACGCTGGAGGCTTCGTCCTGCGCGATCACGCTGCCGCCGGCGGCGACGATGTCCTTGCCGCCGCGCATGCCGTCCGAGCCCATGCCCGTCAGGATCACGGACAGGATGGCGCCATGCCAGATGTCGATGGCGGACGTGAACAGCGGATCGACCGCGGGCTTGCAGAAATTGACGGCGGGACCGTCGTCGAGCGCGATCGCCACGTCGGCGCCGCTACGCACGACGCGCATGTGCTTGCCGCCCGGCGCAAGATAGATGCGGCCCGGCTTCACCGGCTCGCCGTCGACCGCCTCCGCCGCCGGCTTCCGGCTCGTGCGTGCCAGATGCTCGGCGAGAATGGTGGTGAAGGTAGGCGGCATGTGTTGGGTAATCAGCACCGGGACGCGGTCGATCACGGGGCCAAGCTCGGCGACGAGCGCCATCAGGGCCTGAGGACCGCCGGTCGATGAGCCGATCAGCAGCACCCTCGGGGCTTGGGTCGAGAACGGACGCGTGGATAGCGGCGAGGACGACGACGCATGCAAAGCCGGAGCCGCCGCGGACGCGGCAGGCCGCGCGACAACCGGCCCACGTGTCGCCGGAGCCGGGCTTGCGGGCGCGAGCGGCGGGCTCGCAACCGCGGCCTTGCGGCGCAGCCGTGCGCCGAGGTGGCGGATTTTCTGGATCAGGTCGTGATGGAAGATGTCCGCAGCCGAAGCCTCGCGCGTCGATTCCGGCTTCGGAATGTAGTCGGCGGCGCCGAGCGACAACGCCTTGAAGCTGATCTCCGCGTTGCGGCGGGTCAGCGTCGAGGCCATGATGATGACGAGATCGCGCTTCTTCGCCAGAAGTTGCGGCAGCGCCGAGATGCCGTCGAGCTCGGGCATTTCGATATCGAGCACGGCAACATCGGGATTGATGCGTTCGATCTGGTTGACCGCCTCGAGCCCGGTGCGCAGCGAGGCCGCGACCTCCATGTCGTGCTCGGCGCCGATCCAGCGCGAGATCAGACCGCGGATGACGACGGAGTCATCGACGACCATCACCCGCAACGGTCCGGCTTCCCGCGACGAGCCCGGGGTCGAATTACCTGCGAACGCAACACTCATTACTCACCAACTCAGACTGAAACGGTCAGTTGAAAACAAACGCCGAAGGAGCCGTTCAGCCTCCAGGGCGGTCGCTCAGATAAGGCCGACTTCCTGGAATTTCGCCGTCACGATGTCCTTGTCGAAGGGCTTCATGATGTACTCGTTGGCGCCAGCGTGCAGCGCGCGCGCGATATGCGCGACGTCGTTCTCGGTGGTGCAGAACACCACCTTGGGCTGGTCGCCGCCGGGCATGCGCCGGAGATGGCCGAGGAACTCATAGCCGTCCATCACCGGCATGTTCCAGTCCAGCAGCACCGCATCGGGCAAGCCGCGCTTGCAGGCCTCCAGCGCCTTCTCACCGTCCTCGGCTTCGAGGATCTGGAAGTCGAGGCCCTCCAGGATCCGGCGCGCAACCTTGCGGATGACGCTGGAATCATCAACGACGAGACAAGTTCGCATGTGAACCTCTGCTTCCCCCCCTTTTGCGGGGGCACTTCCAATTGCAGGTACGTCGGCGGATGTGCCGGCGTATCAAGCCGCCATCATATCGGGCGCGAGCTCGAGGACGCGATCGACGTCGAGGACGACCATGAGCTGGCCGTCGAGACGGTGGACACCGCCGGCGAGCTTGGCCATGCGGGGGTCGAGATTGACGGGGTTTTCTTCCATGCCGTCCTCGGCGAGCC